>NZ_AXCC01000044.1:0-1428 GCF_000475315.1 Marinobacter sp. EN3 | reverse complement strand
ATGAGAAATCCGGGCTAGCAAGAGTTTTGGCAGAAATTCGGTGTTCACCGTGTGGGGCCGTCCGCCGAAAACTTCGTCCAGATCTGCTACCTTTGAGTTTAGGTTCATTCACCGCATCTTTAGCGGTGTTTCAAACAGAGTGCATCGGCTCATGTCGGTGCCGGGTTACGGAGTAGGCCGTCAAGGTCAGTGCCAGGGAGCCGGCAGTGTCATTACCTGCCACTAACCAGTCGCTGTAGTACGCGGCCGATGGCCGCCGGACGCCCTTTACATTGCGGCTTCGCCTCCATTACAAGGCCGCCGCTAAGCTCAGCGTTAAATGCTTGGCTCCGGCGGTTTTGGGTTTGGTGTTTGGCCGCGGCTTGGCAGTGGTTCTCGGGCAAAACACAGCCGCCAGTCAGTCTCCGGTTTTTGGCTGGCAACTCGGTGTTAAGGTTGCGGGGCAATCCGGCGTAAAGTCCGTGCATCATCTGTGCATAGGGTGTTCTGGTTCCTAGCGCCATGGGTCGCGCTGGTGCAACGTATCGGGAGTAGGCATTCAGCTTTGGGTGCCACAATAAAATGCCGGGTAAACGGCATCTAACAAGGCGCATCAATTCGCGGCCGGTGGCCGCCGGACGCCCTTTTCATTGCGGCTGCGCCTCCATTATAAGGGCGCCGTTGTGCGCTGGCGTTATTGGCCCAGGCCGCCTCCATTTTTGGCGGGCTCGGTGCAAAGGCCTTGGCACTGGGTTTGGCTGCAAAGCCGCTTATGTCGATGATGGCCAAGGCCGGAAAAGTGGCTGTCCGGGTTGGTTGCCAACATCACACGCAGCATAGTTATCCATGGCGTGCCCCAGTCGTGGGGCCGTCCAGTTCAAATGGTAATCGGGTTGGTGCGGTTTGCGTTCTGGTTCCTTTCGCCATCCGTCTGGTTGGTGCAAGGTGTTCGGGAGAGGGCATGCAGCGTTGGCTGCCAAGGGAGACCCTGGTGGTGACCGGCCACTAACCAGCCGGTCAACCGGACGCCAAAAGCTTACAGCTTTTGGTTCCCTTCGCTGCGCTCCGGCGCCGGTTACCTCAGCGTTAAATGCACAAGGAGCCACTGTGACATACTGGGTAAATCATCTAATGGGCAATTCGGACATAGAGTTCCCTCTCGAATCGCTTCCAGATCTCTACGCTGAGTTATCCCAAGCTGATGGTGAGCACACCGATGTTTCGCTCACTCATGAATCCGAATGGTGCTTATCAGCATTCTCGTCAGGTTTGCTTGTGTGGGAGAACGTTGCGGGCGATGGCGAGCCGAAGCATATGCGCGGTGCGCCCAAGGAAAAGGTAATTGAGCTTTGGTCTCTTCTAGCATCCGGTTCAATTGATGAAATAGACAAGCAAAGCTGGCTGCCTGGGTATGGCAGCTAAAGCATTTAACACATATGAGCCTTCTCG
>NZ_AXCC01000043.1:0-2513 GCF_000475315.1 Marinobacter sp. EN3 | reverse complement strand
TGTGATGGCCGGACGCTTACGATCCAAACCACCCAGGGATGAGGCATTTTATGGGGACCATCAGGACGATAAGCACTTCTGCAGAGTACCTTTGCGGGCCTGAACCGCCATCCCGGTATCCGTTCAAAATTTACTTTACCCTTATACATTGTGTGCTGGCATTAGTGGCAGCGGCTTAGTCCAACCCACATTTAAAGGCCATGCTGCGCACGACCATTAAATGCTTCAGTGTTAGGAGAATATTCGTCTGCTGAGTTCTTTCTCAGAAGCTAAAAAGATTCGGCCAAAGTACCAGCTCGGAATTGCGAGAGCGAAGAGGAAAAGACCCAAGATGATCGTAGGTAGCATGGGTGCTCCTGCGGCACTAGCTTCAAAAAGCGCATGCGTAGAATTCGTGAGTCCCCATCCCATGTACGTGGTAACGGGAAGAGTTCCGCAAGCGAAGAAAACCAAAAGCCAAGTAGGCATCTCTTCTTCGCGCTTGTACACCTTGCGTGTTTGCCAGGCAGAGATTGCCTGATCAAAGATCTTTCTGAATGAGGGCATCACACTAGCTCCATGTCTGCTGGGTCTATCAATCTATATCGAAGGTTGGCATGGAAGTCAAAAAATGTTTCCTAACAAGTAGTTGCAGTTCGTTCCGGCCCTACGGGCCTCCACCGGACCGGTTTTCCGTTGCACTCCAAACCGGCCGCTGAACATTGGCGTTAGGCAGTATATGAAACTTTATCTAGTTCGATTGTTCGACCCGAAAAGTGCAGAGCACTTCTTTAAAGTTGGAGTCACTAATACGTCAACAAAGCAACGTTTTTCATATGGAAGTCAAAAGGTGATCGATAGTGACCTCCCCGCGGCCGAAAAGGTGAGAACAATACTGTCGGGTGTGAAGTACATTCCTGATTGTGAATATCAAGTGGAAGAGCTGCATGTGGTTGAATACATATACGAACAAGATGCTCTGCTAGCGGAAGAGAGAATTCTCAAAGCCTTAAATCCTCTTAAATACTCCCCTAAAAAAACTCTATCCGGCGCAACTGAGTGCTTTAAGCCAGCGGAAGGAAAGGAAGATGAATGTGAAGCGAAGGTTATTTCCGTAATGGATGAAGATTCTAAACACCGAAATTCGGCAGCGCCAAGCGAATTGAGGTACAAGGTTTTAGGAATGGGGATAAGAGAGCAAGATCCACGTAAGCGGCATTTAGCTATTCTCGAGAAACATCGACAGGACAGAGAGCAATAGTGCCTAACCAGGCAGTCAACCGGACGCCAAAAGCGTGGCGCTTTTGGTTCCCTCCCCTGGCGCTCCGGCGCCGGTTACCGCAGGCGTTAGCACTGTCTAGGAACTTCGAATGCGACCCAAATTTATCGTTTTTATGCTTTTAATTGTTGTTAGCAAAGCGGTTGGCGCGAGCGAGTCATTTAGTTACCAAACTAAGTGGTGTGATTTCGCTATCGATTACGAGGGCGTGCCGGCGGTTGTTCTGCCACTCACCGAAACCAAACAGCCGCCACTCTTCTATCTGATTAAGTTCAGTGGAAGTGATTACGACATAAATTTTATGTGTGAACTCAATTCCTTGCGCATAAGGCCAACTAAGTCGCAAATGTGTAAACAGATGATGACTGGTGCTCTCGACGTAAACGGCGAATTAGTCGATTGTTTCTACAAGGAAGACCCAAACTACGTTATGGCAACGGGCTTTTTTAGAATCCCGTACCAAACCGGAGGAAATTTTTTATCAATTGAAAAGGTTTGGATTAGTGATCGAAGTAAATTTACTTTGCAATTTTTCGATCTGGGCTTGGGCAGTGAACGACAGATAAAAGAGTTTGCTAAAGCCGTAAAAGCGGTTCGAGCAGTCGGCCCACGGTAATAGTTGCTAACAAGGCAATCAAATTCGTTCCGGCCTATGGCCTCCACCGGACGCCCTAGTCAGGGCGCCGTTTATTGCTGGCGTGTGTGCCGGGCATGGCGCAGAACTAGGGAGGTGAAAGTCCTCCTGCCAGGTGTTCGCAGAGCCGAAGGCTAGGAGAAGGGCAAGGGCGTCATCGCGAGGTGGGGTCTGAAGGAAGCCCAATCCAAAGCGGCGGGGCGACGAACAGGAACCCGATACGAGGTGTGGTACATCCGGGGCGAGCGGGCACGTGACCGCGAAGCCCTCCTTCTGCGACTGGGGTGTACTTTATAAATCGGGCGTTCACGTCGTGAAAGCTCTGTGCCTTACCCCGGGAGGTCTGCCACGTGTGGACGGACCCACTGAGAGACGAGCGATCGTCTCTGATCGCGTGGCAGAAATCAGCAGAGGGCATAGTAGGTTCGCCCGTGAACCGAAGGCCCGAACAGAGACAGGAGTCGAGAGTCCGTGCAGGGAAACGGGATGGCATCCGCAAAGCAGCTCGCGCTGCCCCTGGAGTCTCCAGGGGATGAACCCGTTGCCGGAAACCGGGAAGACTCGCACTCCGTTCAACCCTCACCGTGGATGGCGCGTGTGTTGAGCAGGGACAACCTCAAT
>NZ_AXCC01000042.1:0-583 GCF_000475315.1 Marinobacter sp. EN3 | reverse complement strand
GCGTTAAATTGCATGGAGGGAGCCAGTGCATCACCGAGAAGTAACGGAAAACGATATCCCCAAGATTTGTAAGCTACCGGAGACACGAGAAGAGCTCTTCTACTGCTTTCCTAGGGCGTCTTTCCCATTGTCAGAAACCGGCTTGCGCCAGTGCATCGGAATGCGCTCCGACTCAACGGTCGTGGAATTCGCGGGGCGCGTAGTTGCATTCGCTAATTTTTACCGGTGGAAGGAAGGGCTATGTTCAATCGGTAACGTTGTTGTTGCGTCCGAGGTTAGAGGTTCTGGGGTCGGGAGTTATCTGATTAATCATATGCTCACTCTGGGGTTCGAGAAGCACCACGCCGAAGCGGTTTCAGTGTCATGTTTTAATCGAAACGCTGCAGGGCTGCTCCTTTATCCAAAGCTTGGTTTTCAGCCTTACGACATTGAGCAACGGGTCGATTATAACGGAGATCGGGTTGCACTGATTCACCTGAGGGTGGAGAGACATGCAATTTAACCAGACGGTCAACCGGACACCAAAAGCGTACCGCTTTTGGTTCCCTTCGCTGGCGCTCCGGTGCCGGTTACCTAAGCGTTA
>NZ_AXCC01000041.1:0-83073 GCF_000475315.1 Marinobacter sp. EN3 | reverse complement strand
CGTTCCGCTGCCCTGTCAACCGTTTATTTTTCGCTGTTTTCGCTTCCGAAAACCGCCGAAAAACTCTCCGGCTTACTGCCTGTTTCGAGGTGCGCATTCTACACTGAACCGCCTTCCTGTCAACCGCTTTCTGAAGTTTTTCTGAAACATTTTCTTCAGCGCTTTCAAGCAGTTATCGCTCGGGTTTCGGCTCTTTTCAGTGACCTGCCCCTCAAGCGAGATGCGCATTCTACAGACCTCAGCCGAGGAGTCAACGGCCAATCTGAAAAAATTTCAGATTGGCCAAAACGCCACGATAATCACTCGACAATGATCACCCGAGCAATCTTCTTTTTACCCGCCTGGATGACACACTCATCCCCTGCTACGAACATGCGCTGGCCCTCAAACTGCTGGCCATCCACATAAACCGCTCCACGCCCAAGTACGTCACGCGCCGCAGCGCCGTTCTTTACCAGACCGGCAAGACGCAGAACCGCAGGCATTGGAATCTCGCCCTGACCTTCCAGCGAAACCTCCACGACCGGCACGTTGTCCGGAATCGCACCGAGAGCAACCCGATTACCCGCCGATTTATGAGCCGTCTTTGCGGCCTCCTCATCATGGAAGCGGGTAATCAACTCTTCAGCGAGCACCCTCTTATAGTCCTGAGGATTTTCGCCGCCGGCAACCGCGGCCTTGAATTGCTCGATCTCAGCCATTGGCCGGAAGCTGAGCAACTCGAAGTAGCGCCACAGCAGTTCATCTGGCATGGAAAGCAGCTTGGTATACATTTCCCCCGGGGAGTCGCTAACCCCCACATAGTTACCGAGAGACTTGGACATCTTCTGGACACCGTCCAGCCCCTCAAGGATAGGGACCGTCAGGATGGCCTGCGGTTTCTGGCCGTAATGCTTTTGCAGAATCCGGCCCATCAGAAGATTGAACTTCTGATCAGTGCCACCCAACTCAATATCAGCTTCCAGCGCCACCGAGTCGTAGCCCTGTACCAGAGGATAGAGGAATTCATGAATGGCGATTGGCTGCTCGGAACGATAGCGCTTGGTAAAGTCATCGCGCTCAAGCATACGGGCAACCGTATATTGCCCGGCCAGGCGAATCATATCCGCCGCTGTCATCTTGCTCATCCACTCGGAGTTGAAGACAACCCGGGTTTTTTCCCGATCCAGAATCTTGAACACCTGCTCTTTATAGGTAATCGCATTGTCGCGCACCTGATCTTCAGTAAGCGGAGGCCGGGTAGCACTCTTTCCTGTGGGGTCACCAATCATGCCGGTAAAGTCACCAATCAGGAAAATAACTTCGTGCCCAAGGTCCTGAAACTGGCGCAGCTTGTTTATAAGCACTGTGTGGCCGAGGTGTAAGTCTGGCGCGGTTGGGTCGAAGCCGGCCTTCACTCGCAGCGGCCGACCTTCTTTAAGCTTTTCAACCAGGTCTTCCTCTGGAATCAGCTCATCAATACCTCGTTTGATAATCGCCAGCGCTTCATCTATTGATGCCATGAACCCCTCACCCCGTCTGTGACAATAAAGCGGGAGCCGGTTACAGAGGTCTACAAAAGAAATCTGTGAGTTACCGGCACCCTTGGTACAGTAGAAATGCTCAGAAAACGACCAATCAGAGCATGAAAAGCCCGGGATTATAGCAGCGGCGGCGTAGTTTGTACGACCAGCACAGCCGCTCGACTGTAATGTTGGACACTGTCGCAATTCTGTTATATGCGGTATTCTGTTGGTCTATACTTGACCTGGCGCTTTAATAAGCCGGTACAAATTACTGGATTACCGATTAAAACGGGTGAGCCACGTGCTGAAAACATTCCCCAAAACACACATTACCCTGGCGGCAGCCGCCACGGTGATCGTCTCTGCTGCTGTCCTGATGAGCCCAAGCGCAGACGTTGAAGCCAAGCGGATGAGCTACACCGTCGACCTGGAACAGGGCCTAATTTCCGGGGCATCCTCACAGGAAGCCAACACCCAGGCCGCCGCTCCGGAGGCTGAGACAACAAGCGAAACAACTGAAAGCCAGAGCCAACCAATGGCAGCTCAGGCAGACGTTGCACCCGAGCCTGATATTCAGTGGCAGGAATTCACCATTAAATCTGGCGATACACTCTCCACGTTGTTCCGGAAAGCCGGATTTAACGACGGCCTGATGCTTTCGGTGATTCACGGTGACGGCGAGGCCGACAAGCTCCAACGCCTTTATGCCGGCGAGGATATCCGGTTCGGCGTGAACTCCGAGGGCGAACTGGTTGCGATTGAACTCCAACGCTCTTTGTTGGAGTCCCTCAAAATCGCGCGCACGGAAGATGGCTTTCTTGGTGAGACCGTCGTTCGCGAACCTGAGGCCAGACCGGCATTTGCCGCAGGCGTTATCGACGGATCTTTATACCTCTCAGCCAGAGACGCCGGCCTAAATGATCGCCTGACGATGGAACTGGCCGGCATTTTCGGCTGGGACATCGACTTTGTATACGATGTCAGAAAAGGCGACAGCTTCGAAGTGGTTTACGAAGAGCTTTATATTGATGGCGAAAAGTTTGATACCGGCCGGATTCTCTCCGCCCGCTTTATCAACCGGGGAGAAGATAACCTTGCCCTGCTGTATACCGATGCGAACGGAGAAAGTGACTACTATTCACCCGACGGCAAGAGCATGCGCAAGGCCTTCCTGAGAGTGCCCATCAACGCCCGCGTTTCCTCGCCTTTTAACCTGCAACGTCGCCACCCGGTTCTCGATGTGGTTCGCCCACACGAAGGTACCGACTATGCCGCACCTCCGGGGACCCCAATCAAGGCAGCCGGTAGTGGCCGGGTGAAGTTCGCTGGCTGGAAAGGCGGCTACGGCCGGACGGTGGTACTGCAGCATGGCGACAATATCACAACGCTTTACGCACATATGAGCCGACTGGGCAAAGGCATCAAGAACGGCACCCGGGTCAAGCAGGGCGAAACCATTGGCTACGTCGGCTCATCCGGCATGGTGACTGGACCCCACCTGCATTACGAATTCCGGATCAACGGTGCGCCGAGAAACTCAAGAACGGTAAAACTCCCTGACGCCAAGCCGGTGCCGGACAGCGAGATGGCAAGATTCCAGAAGTTCACCGAGCAGCGCCTGGCACAGTTCAACGTGTTCCGCGAAAGCAATCAGCAGCTGGCTCTGGCCTCGGATAACTGAGCATGGACTACTGGCTAGGCCTGATGTCTGGCACCAGCATGGACGCAGTTGATGCGGTGCTGGTGTCTTTCGACACGAACAGCCTGGCCGTCCACGAAACCGTCTCTCTACCCTATGCCGACGCGTTACGCCAGCGGTTACTGCTGGCAACACGCAACCAGGCTGACCCGGATGAGCTGGGCGAACTGGATACCCTGGTTGGCCAGCATTTTGCGGAAGCCGGTGCCCAACTGATTAAACAGTCGGGAATTAACCCAAAACAGATACGGGCCGCCGGCAGCCACGGCCAGACCATTCGCCACCAACCAGCCGGCAATGCGCCCTTTTCCCTTCAGATCGGCAATGCCGCGTGGCTATCCGAACGCCTGGGGATCAGTACAGTTGCCGATTTCCGCAGCCGGGATATTGCCTCCGGCGGACAGGGCGCTCCCCTGGTACCCGCTTTTCATCGCTGGCTCTTTGCCTCACCCACTCAGGATAGATGCATTCTGAATCTCGGTGGCATTGCCAATATCACCTGGCTGCCGGCCGGATCGAGAAAGCCGGCCGTCGGCTTCGATACCGGCCCGGCCAATGCCCTGCTGGACGCCTGGTGCCTGGACCAGACCGGGCGGCATTTTGATGAAGACGGCCACATGGCCAGTGAGGGCGCGACCCATTCCGAACTGCTTGCCAGCATGCTGTCAGACGCCTACTTCAGCAAACCAGCTCCGAAAAGTACGGGCAAAGAGCGTTTCAACATCGACTGGGTGCGCACACATCTTCAACGTTTCGAAGAGATACCCGCCGAGGACGTGCAGAGAACCCTGCTGCAACTGACCGTGACAACCATTCTCCAGCAGTTACCACAGGAAAATGCGGACATGGCCGTGTATGTCTGTGGTGGTGGCACCTTCAATCGATTACTGATGAGAGAGCTCAAGGTAGGCCTTGGGTCCGCCGCACTACACACCACGGCGGATCTTGGTCTTGACCCTCAGTGGGTAGAGCCAGTGGCGTTCGCCTGGCTGGCCCGACAAACCATCCTTCAGTTACCGGGCAATGTGCCCGAAGTCACCGGCGCTTCGGGCGAGAGAATACTGGGCGCAATTTATCCACCCTGATTCAGATGGAAAATGAGCTGCCGCAACCGCAGGTCGAACTCGCATTGGGGTTCTGAACGACAAACTGTGAACCCTGCAGCCCTTCCTGATAGTCGATAGTCGCACCCACCAGATACTGATAGCTCATTGAATCCACCAGCAGCTTGACCCCATCCCGTTCTATGACGGTGTCATCTTCTTCCTGACTTTCATCAAACGAGAAGCCGTACTGGAAACCGGAGCAGCCGCCGCCTGTGACAAAGACACGCAACTTGAGATCGGGATTTTCCTCCTCCTCGATCAACTCACGCACCTTTGCGACGGCGTTGTCGGTGAAAAACAACGGCGTGGCCATTTGTTGCTGAACTACACTCAAAGTCTGCCTCCGGCATGATATTGCTGTCAGGAAATTATGGTATTCCTGACTAAAACAATCAACTATTCGGACTTGTCCTCATCTTCACCTGCGATTGAACTCTCTGGCTGCTTTTGCTCATGCGTCAGCAAACCACTGGTTTCATCCTTGCGCACCAGGTTGCCGTTGACCGAGGCGCCCATGGCCATCTCAATCAACTGGTAATAGACATTGCCGGTAACTACCGCTTTCTCTGCCAGCTCGAGGTGGGCAGAGGCATGCACGTCCCCCTTTACCTTGCCATTGATGATGATATGGGGAGCCACGACGTCGCCAACGATTTCCCCCACCTCTGACAAACGTACCACCGCATCGGAGCCTTCTTCGGCCACAACCCGGCCCTTGATGGTGCCATCCACGTGAAGACCACCGGAGAAATGAACATCGCCCTCAACGGTGGTCTTGCCGGAAATCAGGGTGTCAAAATGGCCGGGGGAACGGCGGGGTTTCTGCTTTTTCTTGCCAAGCATCTCAGTTCTCCATTAAATCTTTCCAATCAAAGGTTCGTTCAGCCTGGGATGCCTTGCGGCCCTCCGCCTGGGCAACGACCTGAATCTCATAGGGCTCAAAGCTCTCAGGCAGGCGCAGGCTGCCCTCCACATCCTGGAAGTAGCGGAACCGGAATTTCACGCCCAGATCATCAATTTCATCCGACAGATCCCTCAGCGCAATCACCTCTTTCTCGCCATCCAGACGACCGATGACATTCACGGCCACCAGACCCGAAATATAGCTCTTGTTATTGCCAACCTGAGTCAGCACCATTTTGAAATCGAAAACACCAGACTCCCTGGCCGGGCTCAGCGTAAAACTGTCTACCTGCAGGCCCTTGCTGGTTTCCGAGGGCGCCATGATATTGCGGTAGAAGGTAAGATCCGCCTCCAGCTCCAGGATGCGGGTTTCCAGGCCGACAATCGTGTTTCGTGCCTCCCGCAGTGCCTGCTCATCGATCGCGCGCCCACGTTCGAGATTCACCAACCCCTGTCGTGCCTCCCGGTATTGCTCCCGAAGGTTCGCCACCTCCTCCACCAACTGCTCGGCAGACGCCTCCGCCGAGCTGAAACGGAAGCCACCCTGGGCAAGCCCAGCGGCATATCCTGCCACGGCGGCGATGACGGTAAATGCCAGCAGAATCAGGCTGCGACGTAACCGGTAACCTGGCCGGTGGCGGATAACAACGTATTCATCCGCCGGTTTTCGAGGATCACTCACGTGCCCGACCTCACGGCAGCAAAGCCGGAGCATTCAGGCCCATGGCTTCATCCAGGCCGAACATGATATTCATATTCTGAACCGCCTGGCCGGCGGCGCCCTTCACCAAATTGTCGATCACCGATGACACAATCACGATGTTGCTGTCTTCCTGGCGGTGTAATGCCATCCGACAGTGATTGGCGCCACGGACACTGCGGGTCTCCGGATGACTGCCGAACGGCATGACATCGACGAACGGCTCATCTTTGTAACGCGCCTCATACAGTGCCTGAAGGCGATCAAAATCCTGAGGGTTATCGAGCTCGGCATACAGCGTGGCTTCAATACCGCGAATCATCGGTATCAGGTGCGGCACAAAGGTAACACCAACGCCTTTCCCTGCAGCGGCCATGAGGCCCTGGCGAATCTCCGGCAAGTGCCGATGCCCGGAAGCGCCGTAGGCCTTGAAACTCTCGCCTATCTCACCGTGAAGCATGCCAATCTTGCCCTGCCGGCCGGCACCGCTGGCGCCAGACTTGGCATCGGCTATCAGCCTTGCCGGATTGACCAGGCCCTGTTCCAGCAACGGCAGGAATCCCAGCTGCACGGCTGTCGGATAACACCCTGGATTCGCAACCAGCTGAGCGTCACGAATGGCATCGCGGGCCACCTCGGGCAAGCCGTACACCGCTTTTTCGGCCCAGTCGGCACTCTCGTGGGGCATGCCATACCAGTTTGCCCAGGTATCAAGATCTTTCAGGCGGAAATCCGCCGACAGGTCAACCACGCGAACACCTGAGGCCATCAATTCCGGAACCATGCGCATGGCAACGCCATGCGGCGTGGCAAAAAACACCAGATCACAGCTCGCCAGCACCGATGCGTCAGGCTCGGAGAATTCAAGCTCATAATGGCCTCGCAGGTTGGGATACATATCAGCCACGGGCATACCCGCTTCCGATCGCGAGGTGATGCAGATAACCTCTGCTTCCGGGTGGACGGCCAGAATTCTCAGCAGCTCTACACCCGTGTATCCGGTTCCGCCGACGATGCCTACTTTAATCACTGTTATCTCCAACGTGGTCTGGACAGAATTGGGAAGTCAGGGCACGTAGTCTAACATGATAAACCAAGGACTTATTGCAGCCTGCGGGCCCGCCGTTACAATGTTGTCAGAAATCTGCTGATGATCCCGACACTCCAACCGGAACACCCCGCCAATGCGTAGCATCAGGCAACAGATTACCGAGAATCTGATCCCCGTATTCCGGCGGAAGCTCTCCGGCGTTGATGCTTTACCGCAATTGGCGGTTCTTGGCCTGCTGTCCGGCATTGTGACCGGCGGCGTGATCCTGCTTTTCCGCCTCGCTATTGAATGGCCACTGGAGCATTTCCTGCCGGGCCAGGGCTCAGAGAGTTTCGAAGAGCTGGATCTGCTCACCCGAGGTCTTCTGCCACTGGCCGGGGCTCTGGGGCTGGGGCTGCTGTTGCACAAACTCGCCCTGCACGATCGCAAAGTCGGCATCGTTCATATCATGGAGCGGCTGAACTACCATCAGGGCTACATCTCCTTCCGCAGCGCCATGGTTCAGTTTGTTTCCGGCGTTACCACGGTCATTACCGGGCAATCCGCCGGCCGGGAGGGACCTGCCGTACATCTGGGCGCGGCCTTCTCCAGCCTGCTCGGGCAATGGATGCGGCTGCCCAACAACAGCATTCGTACGCTGGTCGCCTGCGGTTGTGCCGCTGCCATTTCCGCCTCCTTCAACACTCCCATCTCCGGCGTGATTTTCGCCATGGAAGTGGTGATGATGGAGTACACCATTGCCGGCTTCACTCCGATCATCCTGGCGGCGGTCAGCGCTGCCATCGTCACACAGGCGGTTTATGGCACTGAACCGGCGTTCAGTGTCCCGGCTCTGACCATGAATTCACTGCTGGAGATCCCCTGGATTCTCGCCATTGCCGTTATTATCGGCATCGCAGCGGCCGGATTTATCCAACTGGTAGACAGTATGGGCCGTTACCATCACCGCCCGGTGTTGCTAAGAATTGCCGTGGCCGGCCTGTTGATGGTGCCCTTCGCCCTGGTCATCCCGGAAACCATGGGCATCGGCTACGATACGGTGAGCGAAACCATTCACGGTGAACTCGGATTCTGGTTACTGATCGGCGCGGGCAGCGCCAAGCTGATCATCACCGGATTGTCCATTGGACTGGGTATGCCCAGCGGTGTTATCGGCCCCACCATCTTCATGGGCGCCACCCTGGGCGGCGCCATGGGCCTGATCGGCGCCCAGATGTTCCCGGACATTGCCTCATCGGTGGGCTTTTACGCCATGCTGGGTATGGGGGCGATGATGGGCGCCGTGCTGCAGGCGCCACTGGCGGCTTTGATGGCGCTGATGGAGCTCACCCGGAACCCGAACATCATACTGCCAGGCATGCTGATGATTACTACCGCCAGCTTGGTAACCAGCGAAGCTTTCGGCAAGAAATCGCTATTCCTGACCATCCTCAAGAGCCAGGGCCTGAGCTACCAGAACTCCCCCGTTATCCAGGCACTGAGGCGGGTTTCTGTTGGCGCCATCATGGAACGGAATATTCTTCGAACCGAGCGCGCGCTCACGCTTGAGGAAGCCAAGAAAGCCCTGAAATCGGAACCGAAATGGCTTCTGGTGGAGGGCAGCAACGGCCCCACCGCCCTGCTACCGGCGGTCGATCTGGCCCGCTTTCTTGAGGACACCGAGAAGCAGGCCGCCGAGGAAGGCACCGAATTACCGGAATCCATTGATCTGATGGAAATCCCCGCCAACCGGCGGGATGTGGCACCGGTTCAGTACCAGGCAACACTGGAAGAGGCCCTGCAACAATTCGACAGTACCCAGGCTGAGGCGCTATACGTACAACGCCATGTGGCCCCCATGATTCAACGGGTTTATGGTGTTGTGCTGCAAACGGATATCGAAAGCTACTACCAATACCGACGGAGTTAACCAATGCTTTGGGTGAAAGCCTTCCACATTATTTCCCTGGTGTGCTGGTTCGCCGGCATTTTCTATCTGCCCAGACTGTTCGTGTATCATGCCGCCTGCGAGGATGAACCAGGCAAAGAGCGGTTCAAGGTTATGGAACGCAAGCTTTACCGTGGCATCACTACGCCTTCCATGGTCGCCACGGTTGTATTCGGTGTCTGGCTGCTCAGCTATAACTGGTCCGGCTATTTCAGTCAGGGTTGGCTGCATGCCAAGCTGACGCTGGTGGCTTTGCTGATCATCTACCACTTCTACTGTGGTCACCTTGTCAAAGTATTCCGGGATGACCAGAACACACGTAGCCATGTGTTTTACCGCTGGTTTAATGAGCTGCCGGTGTTTGTCCTGCTCGCTGTCGTGATTCTTGCTGTTGTTAAACCATTCTGAGGAGATCGGCCATCAAAAGCTTCACCCGCCCCCACGTACTGGTGCTCTCCGGGCTGGATCCGTCCGGTGGCGCCGGCATACAGGCAGACATACAGGCCATCACATCCATCGGCGCCCATCCGCTGCCCGTGCTCACCTGCCTGACCGTGCAAGACACCCGCAACGTATACGGTGCCGAGGCGGTCAACCCGGAGCTGATCAAACAGCAACTGGAGTGCCTTGCCCAGGATACGCCCATTCACGCCATCAAAACCGGAGCGCTCGGCAATGCCGCGGTGGTAGAGGTACTGGTGGAGTTTGTGCAGAAACACGCGGGCGTGCCTTTGATTGTCGACCCGGTGATCAAGGCGGCTGGCGGTGGCGATCTGGCCGATGATGCCCTGGTGGCGGCCATGAAAGACAAGTTGTTTGCCAGGGCTGAAATGATTACGCCCAACGGCATTGAGCTGGCTCAGCTCGGCGGCAGCGACGATCCGGCAGAGGCCGCCCGCAACCTTTTGCAGACGGGCTGTGAGTCCGTGCTTGCCACCGGCGGCCACGGCACCGGCATCCACATCATCAACACACTGTATAACCACGCCCCGGAGCCCATGGAATGGGAGGTGGAACGGGTTGGCAGCAATGAATATCACGGCACCGGCTGCACGCTGGCAGCGGCCATTGCCGCCGGCCGGGCCATGGGACTGTCACCAAGAGCCGCGATTTCCCAGGCGCAGAATTACGTGCATCGGGCGCTGTTGCATGCACTGACGGTTGGCCAGGGCCAACGGGTTCCCGACCGGGGTATTCTGTGGGAACGGTAAAGTCTCAGCTTCGGCCCGGTCTTTACGCCATCACCGATAACCGGCTGACGCCTGCCGGCATCCTGATTGCTTCGGTAGAGGCGGCTCTGGCCGGAGGCGCACGGCTGGTTCAGTATCGGGACAAGGGATCGACAGCCTCTGAACGGCTGGTTCAGGCCAGGAACCTCAACAGCCTGTGCCAGGGGTTCGACGTTCCGTTACTGATTAATGACGACCCGGAACTTGCCGTCAGAGTCGGCGCCGCTGGGGTTCATCTGGGCCAGGATGACTGCTCACTGGTCGACGCCAGGCGCTTGCTCGGGGAGCATGCCATTATCGGCATCACCTGCCATCACAGCCTGAATCTGGCCCAGACAGCCGCTGACGGCGGTGCGGATTACCTGGCCTTCGGCCGCTTTTACGATTCGACTACCAAGCCCGGCGCGCCGCCGGCTTCGCCGGACGTTTTAACCGAGGCAAAAGGCCTCGGGTTACCCATTACAGCCATAGGCGGAATCACCGGTAACAACGCTGAGGCCCTGATCCGTGCCGGGGCAGACCTGGTTGCCGTAGTCGGCGGCCTGTTCGGCGGCCAACCCTCAGACATAGAAGCCCGGGCCAGGGCATTTCACCGACTGTTCGCCCGGCATCATCCACTTTTTTCACTTTCCGAATAACAGGAGACAACCGTGAATCATTCCGAAACCCTCTTTGAACAGGCCCAGAAATACATTCCCGGCGGCGTAAACTCCCCGGTTCGGGCATTCCGTGGTGTTGGCGGTACTCCGGTCTTTTTCAAACACGCCGAGGGCGCCTATCTCTATGACGAGGATGACCGGCGGTACATCGATTTTATTGGCTCCTGGGGCCCGATGATCCTGGGCCATTCCGATCCCCGCATCAAAGCGGCGCTGCACGCTCAGGTGGATCTGGGTGTGGGTTACGGGGCCCCGACCGCCATTGAAACCGAGATGGCGAAAAAGGTATGCGAGCTGGTGCCTTCCATCGAACTGGTGCGCATGGTCAACTCCGGCACCGAGGCCACCATGAGTGCCATCCGCCTGGCCCGTGGCTACACCGGCCGCGACAAGATCGTGAAATTCGAAGGTTGCTACCACGGCCACGTAGACTCCCTGCTCGTCAAAGCCGGTTCTGGCGCCCTGACCCTGGGTGTACCCAACTCACCGGGAATTCCGGCCAGCCTGGCGGAGCACACCCTGACCCTGACCTACAACGATATTGACGAGGTTCGTGAAACCTTCCGTCAGATGGGCGACCAGATCGCGGCCATTATCGTTGAGCCCGTAGCCGGCAATATGAACTGCATCCCGCCCGTGCCCGGCTTCCTGGAAGCGCTGCGGGAAGTGTGCGATGAGCACGGCACCGTGCTGATCTTCGATGAGGTGATGACCGGTTTCCGGGTATCGCTCGGCGGCGCCCAGGGATTCTACGGGGTGAAACCGGACCTGACGGCTCTGGGCAAGGTGATTGGCGGCGGCCTGCCCGTCGGTGCATTCGGCGGTAAGCGCGAAATCATGGAGCATATCTCGCCGCTGGGCCCGGTTTATCAGGCCGGCACCCTGAGTGGTAACCCGCTGGCAATGACCGCCGGGCTGACCACGCTGAATGCCATTTCCGAGCCTGGGTTCCACGACCGGCTGACGGAAAAAACCAATCGGGTGAAGGATGGCTTCAAGGCGGCAGCGGATGAAGCCGGCATCCCTCTGGCAGTTCAGTCCGCGGGTGCCATGTTCGGTTTCTTCTTTACTGCCGAACCATCCATCACGCGCTTTGACCAGGTGATGGCCTGTGACGTGGAACGCTTCAAGGCGTTCTTCCAGGGCATGCTGAAGGAAGGCGTTTACCTTGCGCCCTCAGCATTCGAGGCAGGCTTTACTACCGCAGCGTTGTCAGATGAGGATATTGAATTCACTCTGGCAGCTGCGCGCAAGGTAATGAAAACACTGTAAATAAGTGCGTTAGCTTCGCTGGCAGTGTGCTTGCCAGCGAAGCTGCTCTTCTACAGGGCCGACGCCCTGGCCTCAGCCTGATCGGCCCCCGCCACGTTACCGCGAGCCCGGCGGATATCCGCCAGCAGCAACCAGCCCGAACGCTGCATGCGTTCATCGTTGCCCGCCAACGAGAGTCCCTTCAGAGTAAACTGCTCCGCAGCCCCCAGATTGTCCCCGGCAACGTAAGCCTCGGCCAACTTGAAATAGACTTCGGAAGATCTTGGCGCAATGCGCTGGGCACGTTCCAGTCGGGCGATGGCGCCGGCGGAATCACCCTGCCGAAGGCGCTGATCAGCATCACGCACCAACGTGAGTGCGGCGGCCGGCAACTGGTCACCAGATTCGCTGTAGCTGGGCGCCCTGGTGCTCGGCGAGTCCGGCTCAGTGACCGTCGGTTGCTCACTCTTGCGCCATACCTGTTCGTCCTGTTCATCAGGAATATTGGTGCGTGGTGGTTCCGGCGCCGAACGGCGGTCATCGCCCCCCACGGGCACATAGATGGAGCCGCCACCCGGCCCGGTGGCGCAACCACCGGCCAGGCCGACAAACAGGGCCAGACAGGCTGACCGTACAATCACTTGTTTATTCATTGAAACAATCCTTCAAACCAACCTCGAATTTGCCGGCCAAGACTGCCGTTGCAGCCTGTGTGCTGTTCCGGCTCGCTGCCGGCGATAAACGGAATCAGCCGGGCATTGTCGCAGTTTTCGCCGGTCAGCGCCTGTTCGCCCGGGTTCACCCAGTGGTACTGAACGCCATCGGGCATCACCGGTGAGAAACCGTGCTGGGGAATCTGCGCCATGGTGGCAGACCAGACCGGCAAGGCGCCGGAAGCCCCGGTCAACGCGGTCGGGCCGTTATCATCACGGCCGACCCAGGCGACCGCCAGCAGGTCGCCACTGAAACCGGCGAACCAGGAATCACGGCCATCGTCAGTAGTACCGGTCTTGCCCGCCAGTGTCAGGGAATCCGGTAACCGGTAGTAGGCTGACCGGCCCGTGCCTTCCTGCATGGTTTCCTGCATAACATACTGCACCAGATGCACCGCGGCAGGATCGGCCACCTGATCCACTTTCAGGCTATACCGGGACAAAGGCTCATTCGCGGCATCGGTGACTTCCCGAATAGTACGCAGGGGCGTATTGAAACCGGAGGTTGCCAGACCCTGATACAGCTGCGCGACATCCACCGGCGACAGGGAAATGGAACCCAGAAGCATCGACGGATAATCCGAAATAGGCGTGGTCACCCCAAAGGCCCTCAGCGTCTCCTGCACCGCCGGTATGCCCACATCCAGCCCTACACGCACGGCCGGCAGGTTGTACGAACGGGACAGAGCTTCATGCAAGGGCACCAGGCCACGCTCCTTGCCATCATAGTTCTGCGGCTGCCAGCGCCGACCATCGTCAAACTCGAGGGTGAAGGCCTTATCCTGAACCGGCGAAATCAAGGTGTAGCGCTCCGGCTGAGACAGCGCCGTCAGGTAGATAAACGGCTTCACCAGCGAACCGATAGGCCTCCGGGCGTCAACTGCCCGGTTAAAACCGGCAAAGCGGGGGTCTTTGCCCCCCACCAGCGCCAACACCTCGCCGGTATCCTTGGCGGTGACAACCACCGCCGCTTCCAGCGCCTCGGCCACCTCACCCGACGCCAGGCGAGGCAAGGTATCGGTTGCCGCCTTCTCAGCGGCCTGCTGAACTTCCGGATTCAGGGTGGTGAATATTCTCAGGCCCTCGCTCTGCAGGTCTTCCTCCCGGTAGTCCCGCGCCAGGTGTCGGCGCACCAGGTCGATATAGGCCGGGTAGCGATTATCGGTATAGGACGGTTTTGCGCTGAGGCCGAGAGGCCTTGCACTCGCCTCCCTGG
Source organism: Marinobacter sp. EN3 (assembly GCF_000475315.1). Classification (NCBI taxonomy): domain Bacteria; kingdom Pseudomonadati; phylum Pseudomonadota; class Gammaproteobacteria; order Pseudomonadales; family Marinobacteraceae; genus Marinobacter; species Marinobacter sp. EN3. Next base: position 69,114 of record NZ_AXCC01000041.1, on the reverse strand, counting down.
CCTCTTGCCCGGAAATAACCCCGGCCTCCGCCATTTCGTCCAGCACCAGGTTACGCCGCGCCATGGCCCGTTCCGGGTGCCGGCGCGGATTGTAATAACTGGGGCCTTTAACCATGCCAATCAGCAGGGCAATCTGGTGAACATCAATGTCCTTCAGCGACTCGCCGAAGAAAAACTGGCTGGCGAGGCCAACACCATGAATGCTGCGAGTGCCTGCCTGGCCCAGATAAACTTCATTCAGGTAGGTTTCGAGGATGTCGTCCTTGCCATAATGCAACTCCAGCAATACCGACATCAGGGCTTCGTTGCCCTTGCGCAGAAGGGTTTGCTCCCGGGTCAGGAAAAAGTTCTTCACCAGTTGCTGGGTCAGTGTACTGCCGCCCTGAACTATTCGACCGGCTTTGATATTCGCCACCATCGCCCGCGCAATGGAGAGTGGCGCGATGCCGAAATGCTCGTAGAACTGCCGGTCCTCCACAGCCATCAGACCGGCAATCATGGCCTCTGGCACCTCATCCAGCTCCACCAGAATCCGATCCTCCCGGTGGGACGGGTATATTCCGCCAATCTGAGCCGGCTCCAGCCGAACAATCGGAGAGCTGTCGCCCTCCATTACGGAAAACGAATCTACCCGATCGCCACGAACCACCAGTGACAGACGCCGTCTGGGCTCCTTGCCATCCGGGAAAGAAAAACCCCGGGTGCTGATGACAAAACGGTCGCCATTTCGCTGCCAGGTTCCGGGCCGACGACCGTCGCCCGAGCGATAGCCTGCCAGCTCCAGTTCACGGACCAGCGCGGCGGCGCTGATACCGGCACCGTCGTAGAGTTCCAGGGGCCGGGCGTACACCCGGGAGGGCACTTCAAAGCGACGTCCTTCGAAGCGAGAGGTCACTACGGCATCAAGATAGACCATCCATCCCGCCAGCAGCACAAAGCACAGGGCAGCTGCGCGAAACAGAAAGCGCCAGAGACCGGAGCGTTTGCGGCGAGGACTGGATTCGGTTTTTTTCTTGCGAGGAGGCGTTTTTTTACTCATGGCGGGATTATATCGAAGGGGGCACCGCTATCGGCAGGTCTGGTGTGTGTTATTTCTGTAATCTGCCCGTTATAGTGGAGCCCTCCAAAAAACGAAAAATCAACAACTTCAAGGATTCCAGGAGCACAACGTGAGCGCCAACGGCCCGGATACACTGATCAAGGCACTGCAGAACCCGGAACTCTACGATCATCCGGTTAAGGATTTCCGCGTGATTGAGACCCACATCTCACAGGTTCTGCTCACCGGTGACTTTGCCTACAAGATCAAGAAACCCATGGATTTCGGGTTCCTGGATTTCTCCACCCTGGAACGCCGCAAACGCTTCTGCGAGGAAGAGCTGCGCCTGAACAGCCGTCTGGCGGCCGAACTGTATCTGGAGGTGGTGCCTATTACCGGTACCCCGGAGCAACCTCGCCTGGGCGGTGACGGCACCCCTTTCGAGTACGCCATTCGCATGCGCCAGTTCGATCAGAGCCAGCTGTTTGATGTGCGCCAGGAACGCGACGACCTGCCTGCAGAACTGCTCACCAATCTTGCCCGCCAGGTTGCAGACTTTCACAAAAGCCTGCCACCGGTCGCCGATGAAAAGCCCCTGGGCACCCCGGAGGCGGTGTATGCCGCCATGCAGGAAAACTTCGACCAGATCCGCCCCATGCTGGATGATGCCGGGTTACTGGCGCAGCTGGACAACCTGGAAGACTGGACCCGCACCACCTTCGAACGCTGCCGGGACTTAATCGCCCACAGACGGGAAAACGGGCTGGTACGAGAGTGCCATGGCGACCTGCACCTGGCCAACATTACCGTGTTCAATGATCAGGTGACGGTGTTTGACTGCATCGAGTTCAACGAGCCGTTCCGCTGGATCGACGTGATGAATGATCTGGCTTTCCTGCTTATGGACCTGGAATCCCGCCAGGAACCGGCGCTGGCGAACCGGGTGTTGAACACCTATCTGGAATACCGCGGTGATTTTGAAGGCCTGGCCTTGCTGCCGCTGTACAAGGCCTACCGCGCCATGGTTCGGGCCAAGATTGCCCTGTTCACCCTGGGCAACCCGAACCTGAGCGAGGCCGAAAAAGCCGACCTGATGCAGCGTTACCGGGATTACGCCCAACTGGCGGAAGATTACGGCGCCATTCCGAACCATTACCTGCTGGCCACCACCGGTCTCTCCGCCAGCGGCAAGACCTGCGTCAGTGCCGCCATGGCGGAGGAGCTCGGGCTGATCCGGCTGCGCTCTGACGTAGAGCGCAAGCGCCTGCACGGCCTGGGGCCTCTGGACGACAGCAAGTCGGGCCTGGGTACCGATCTTTACAGCCCGGAAGCAACCGAAAAAACCTACGCGCACCTGGCGGAGCTGGCCGGAGAGCTGCTGGCTTCAGGGCTGTCTGTCATTGTCGATGCGGCCTGCCTGAAAGAGAAGGAGCGGGCTCAGTTTGCCGGTGTGGCCGAAAATCAGGGGGTGCCCTTCGCTCTGCTGCATTGCGAGGCGCCGGAAGCTCTGCGCCGGGAGTGGGTGCGCAAACGCAAAGGCGATGCCTCGGAGGCAACGGAAGAGTTGCTGGATGCGCAGCAAAGCTGGTTTGAGCCGCTGACCACTGAGGAGAAAACCCACACGGTGCACCTGCACACCGAGGATGAGCACGTTGCCGAGGCGGTTGCTGATCGCATCCGCCAGCATCTGGGCATGGCCGGGCCGGCCTGATCCGAGCTGCCCTGCCATTTTGGCAGGGCGCACTATACTGACACTAAAAACAAACCCTGCTGTCCGTGCGAGGTGCAAGATGGACGATATTCAGGAAAGCGATCTCCAGCATATAGACCACCCCCTGTACGACCTGCTCCGTAGCGAGGATATGGACGCCTTTAATGCCGAGAAAGCCAAACTGAGCGAGCTTCCGAGCTTCGCCCATGGCGATTTCCGCGGGTTGGACCTGCGCGGCATGGACGCAAAGGGCCTGGATTTCCGCCATGGCTACTTCCGCGGCGCCGATCTCCGCGGCATCGATTTCTCGAAATCGAGAATGGAAGGTGCCAGCATCGCCAGCGCCAAGATTTCCGGCTGCTATTTCCCGCACCGCCTGGAAGCCGATGAAATCGTGATGTCGCTCAACCACGGCACGCGCATGCGTTACGCCATCCTGCCAAAATGAGTGCTCTCTCAGCCAACTGGCAAACCGTCGCGCCGGCGAGCGAGCTTGTTCCCGGCCAGTTCCTGGAATTTCGCCTAAAAGAGAAAGCGAAAGAACCGGCCGGCATGCCCCTCACCGGTTTCGCCTTTCTGGATGGCACCACTCCCCGGGCCTACCTTAACCTTTGCCCTCATCTGGGTATTGAACTGAACTGGATGCCGGGCCGATTCATGGACAGCGACAATCTGTTTATCCAGTGTTCCACCCACGGCGCGCTGTTCAAGCCCGGTACCGGTGAATGTATTGCGGGCCCCTGCCAGGGCGATGCGCTCTCCGCCCTGGACATTCGCCTACACGATGGTGAGGTGCAGGTCAGGGTTCCAGACTGACCGGCACCTCCTCAACCAGCTCCAGGCGCCCCGAAGGGTTGCCATCTTCACCGGCCAGTGCAGCCCGATAGGCGATCACCTCTACCCCGGCTTCGCAGGCTTCTCGAAGCAGCTGACCATAGCGGGCATCAATATGATCCGCAGGCCGGACCTGCTCGATCCCGGTGTGGTTCACCACAAAAAACAGCACTGCCCGGTCTCCGTTCTGAACCTGAGCCATTAGCTCCCTCAGATGTTTCTGGCCACGCTCGGTGACGGCGTCCGGGAAATAGCCTTCCCCGCCCTCGGCCAGGGTAACGTTTTTTACCTCCACCCAGGCATCGGGATCGTGATCATGGCCCGACAACAACAGATCGATCCGGCTTTTCTCCGAACCGTAACGCACCTCCGCCCGGCACTGAGCGTAGCCGGCCAGGCTCTGAACCACACCGGCTTCGATAGCGGCGCGGGCCTGGGCGTTGGGGCGTGCCGTATTCACGCAGGCAAACACCCCCGGCGCAGTCTCCACCAGCTCCCAGGTGTACTGGAGCTTACGCTTGGGATTGTCACTCCGGCTCAACCACACCCGGGCATTTTCCGGCTGGCACCCCAGCATGGAACCGGTGTTGGGGCAGTGGGCGGTTACCTCAGTGCCATCCGGCAATTGCACGTCCGCCAGGAAGCGTTTGTAGCGGCGAATCAGCCGCCCTTCTACCAAAGGTTCAGGAAACTTCATGTGCTCTCCGCAAAAAGTACGTGTCACAAGGCTGGCACCCCTGTGACTTATCTGCTATTTTCCGCAAATTCCCGTTTCAGGACGAATGCTATCCAGGGTAAAACCGCGCAGCCACACTGGCGCGGAGGGAAGCAAAGCGTTCTTGTGAAGTACAAACAAGAGGCCGGGTTCAATGGCAAACACTGCAGAACAACCACGCGAACGTTTTACCAACTTCACCCCTTATGAAATGAAGAAGGGTGAAGAATACATGAGTGCGGAAATGCTCCAGCACTTCAAAGATCTGCTGCTGCAATGGAAGCAGGAGCTGATGGAAGAAGTCGACCGCACCATGCACCACATGCAGGAAGACGCAGCAAACTACGCGGATCCCAGCGATCGCGCAACCCAGGAAGAAGAGTTCAGCCTGGAACTACGCACCCGCGACCGCGAGCGGAAGCTGATCAAGAAAATCGACCAGACTATCGATCGTATCGACAAGGACGACTACGGTTTCTGCGACCAGTGTGGTGTGGAAATCGGCATTCGTCGTCTGGAGGCCCGTCCGACGGCCACTCTGTGCATCGATTGCAAGACCCTGGCTGAGATTCGCGAACGCCAGACCGGCATCTGACGCTTCCCCGGGCCGGCGGCGTGTCCTCCGCCGGCCCTTCTACGCCTATGGCGACTTCACGTTATCGCGGGCGGTTTGCCCCTTCCCCCACCGGCCCACTGCACTTTGGTTCCCTGGTAACGGCTTTGGCCAGCTGGCTGGAAGCAAAGCATGCCCGCGGTGACTGGCTGGTTCGTATCGAAGACCTTGACCCACTAAGGGAACCCCCGGAAGCCACCGGCCAGATACTGCACTCACTGGAATGCCACGGCCTTTTCCCCGACGAGCCCGTCCGCTTTCAGTCCCGGCGCCATGACGCCTACCAGCGCACCATCGAAACTCTGCTGGCGCAGGACAAAGCCTATCGCTGCCGGTGCTCACGCAAGCAACTCAAGGACAACCACGGCCACCACCCCAATCAGTGCCGGCAAGGAGGCACAGGGCCTAAGGATGGCCCACACGCTGTTCGCTTTGCCCTCGAGGATGAAGCCAGTCACTGGCAGGACGATCTGCTTGGCCCCCAGACACAGAGGGTTCACGCCGAACTGGACGATCCGGTCATTCTGCGCAAGGAAGGCTTCTACGCCTATCAGCTGGCAGTGGTTGTCGACGATATCGACCAGGGCATCAGCCATGTGGTTCGCGGCTCTGACCTGCTCGACATGACCGCTCAGCAACAACAGATCTTCCGGGCCCTGGGTGCCGAGCCACCCCATTGGCTGCACATTCCGGTAATCGTCAACGAACAAGGCCAGAAACTCAGCAAGCAGACCCACGCTCCGGCCCTGGATGACGATCACCCTGCCCGGAATCTGTTTCTGGCACTTCAGGCCCTGGGCCAGCAACCGGAGCCAACCCTGGCTCGCGCCACAGTTGAAGAGGTTCTCAGTTGGGCCGAGGCCCACTGGCAACGGAGCGCCATTCCCCTGACATCCGGGCAGGCCCGTGGTATAACCGGCGGGACACTTTCGCCTTCGGACCGATAACCCGATGTATATCTACCGCCTGGTATTTCTGCTGGTACTGGCTATCTACATTTTTTCGCCCAATATTCTGGACTGGTGGACATCGCCGGAGAATGCCTGGTACAGCCCCTTCGTGATCTGGGGCGGGCTGATTGCCATCGGTTTCTGGCTGGAATGGCGGCGGGATCCCAATGAGTTTTAGCGCCACCGGCCTGCTGCTGGCCAGCCTGCTTTATCTGATCGTTCTGTTCGGCATTGCCTGGGGCACCGAACGGGGCACGTTATTGCGTCGTTGGGTACGCCACCCACTGATCTATACCCTCAGCCTTGGCGTTTATGCCGGCATCTGGGCCGTTTACGGCGCCATTGGTATGGCAGCGGACTCCGGCTACGGCTTCCTGGCCTATTACCTGGGCATCAGCGGCGCTTTCCTGCTGGCACCGGTTTTGCTCAACCCGATTCTCCGCATAGGCCGCGCCTACCAACTGACGTCGCTGGCCGATCTTTTCGCCTATCGTTACCGCAGCCAGTGGGCGGGCACCCTGGTCACCCTGTGTTCGGCTGCAGCCATTCTGGCCTTGCTGAGCATGCAGATTCAGGCAGTCTCGGTTTCCGCCAGCCTGCTCGCCCCGGATGCGCCGCCGAAAGTTATCAGCGTCATGTTTAGCCTGATCGTGGTGCTGTTCACCATGCTGTTTGGTGCCCGTCGCCATCAGGCCTCCGGCAACCATCAGGGGCTGGTACTGGCCATCGCCTTCGACTCCCTGGTGAAAGTGGTTGCCCTCCTGGTTTTAGGCGGCGTTATCCTGTTCTCGGTTTTCGGTGGTACCAATGGGCTTGAGGCCTGGTTGGCGGAAACTTCACATCCGGAAGCCACCATGACCATGGCAATTAATGACGGAAGCTGGCGGGCACTGCTGCTGATGTCGTTCGCCGCGGCCCTGGTGCTCCCCCACATGTACCACATGACTTTCAGTGAGAACCCGTCCCCCCGTGCCCTCGCGAAGGCCAGCTGGGGATTGCCACTGTACCTGCTGCTGGTCGGCCTGCCGGTGCCGCTGATTGTCTGGGGTGGCCAGGCGCTGTCGGTTGACGCTCCGCCGGCCTTTTTCAGTATCGGCGTAGCCCAGGCCCTGGAGAGCCCCGTCCTGACCATGGCCATGTACATTGCCGGGCTTTCCGCCGCCAGCGGACTGATGATCGTCAGTACCCTGGCCCTGTCCGGCATGGTGCTTAACCACGTTGTTCTGCCGCTCAAGACGCCCCGGGATCAAGGTGACATCTATCGCTGGCTGCAGTGGGTCAAACGCCTACTGATTGCCGTCATCCTGTTTCTGGCCCTGCTGTTCCATGAAACCATTGGCCAGCACCTGGACCTGTCTATTCTGGGCGCCATCTCGCTCTCCGGCACACTGCAGCTGCTGCCGGGCGCGCTTGGCGTCATCTACTGGCCCGAAGGCAACCGCCGTGGCCTGATTGCCGGCCTGTTTACCGGCCTGTTCATCTGGTTGATCACCTTGGTGTTGCCGTTCTCGGTGGCGGCAGACATCCTGTCCTGGCTTGAGCTGCCGGTTACGCCCGGCTACGACAACTGGCACCTGTTCACCTTCGTCAGCCTGACCGCCAACATCAGTGTGTTCGCGCTGATCTCAATTCTCAGCCCGGCATCACCGGAGGAAACCAGTGCCGCTCAGGCGTGCTCGCTCGGCGCCCTGTCCCGGCCGCAGCGGCGGGAACTGCTGGCAGCATCCTCCAACGAATTCGTGCAGCAACTGGCCGAGCCACTGGGCATCCGGGTCGCCCGTCGGGAAGTGGAGCGGGCCCTGAACCAGCTCAAGCTCCCCAATGTCGAGTTCCGGCCTTACCAGTTGCGGCGGTTGCGGGATCAAGTGGAAATCAACCTGTCTGGCCTGTTGGGGCCTTCGGTCGCACGGGACATCGTCAAGCGCCACCTGGGCTTCAAACCGCTGACCCATGGAGGTACCGGACAGGATATTCGCTATGTGGAGCGAGCGCTGGGTGATTACCAGAATCAGCTCACTGGCCTGGCCGGCGAACTGGACAACCTTCGCCGCCACTACCGGCAGACCCTGCAAAACCTGCCCATCCCCGCCTGTTCAGTGGGTGAAGACGGCGAAATTCTGATGTGGAATCATGCCATGGAGAGCCTCACCAACATTTCCGCCGAGGAAGTGGTCGGGGCCAAGCTGCTGGCACTGCCGGAGCACTGGCACGCCCTGCTGGACGATTTCAATCGAGGCGACGACCTGCACCGCTACAAGCACAGGTTGGATCTTCGCGGCAAGCCACATTGGCTGAACCTGCACAAGGCGGCGCTAAGCGGCCCGGATCACACCGAAGGCGGCTCGATCATCCTGGTGGAAGACCAGACCGAAACCCGCCTGCTGGAAGATGAATTGATGCACAGCGAACGACTGGCCTCCGTAGGGCGCCTCGCGGCCGGCGTCGCTCACGAAATCGGTAATCCCGTCACCGGCATCTCGTCTCTGGCCCAGAACCTGAAACTGGAAACCGATGATCCCTCCATTCTGGAAACCGCAGACCAGATCCAGCAGCAAACCCGACGCATATCCACCATCCTGCAGTCGCTGATGAACTTCGCACGTACCGGCAACCACGCCCACGCCAACCGTTATGAGCCGGTCAGCCTGCACCGCTGCATTGATGAATCCATCAACCTGCTGTCGCTCAGTGACAAGGGGCTCGGCATCAGCTTTCTGAACGAGTGCCCCGCCAGCCTGCAGGTGCTGGGAGATGAACAACGGCTGGTGCAGGTATTCATCAACCTGCTGGCCAACGCCCGGGACGCCTCCCCAGACGGCGGTACCATCCGGGTTGCTGGAAAGGCCGACGGCTACTCCGCTATCATCGAGGTCATTGACGAAGGCTCCGGCATACCGGCAGACCAGCTGGATCATATTTTCGAACCGTTTTACACCACCAAGGCCCCCAACAAAGGAACCGGGCTTGGCCTGTCACTGGTGTACAGCATCATTGAAGAGCACTATGGCAACATTCAGGTGGAAAGCCCGGCCAATCCGGAAACCGGCCTGGGCACCTGCGTGAGACTCCGCCTGCCTGCCTACGAGCCTGATACCGACAGCGGTTACAGCAGCCCGAACGAAAGGTCGTGAACACCCTATGCCCCGTATTCTGATTGTTGAAGACGAAGACATTATCCGCTCGGCGGTTCGCAAACTTCTCCAGCACGCCGGCTATGAGGTGACAGATGCTGTCTCGGTGGAAGAAGCCGAGGGCCTCGACCCGGACAGCTTCGACCTGGTCATCACCGATCTGCGCCTGCCAGGCGCCGCCGGTACGGAAATGATCAACCGCGCCCCCAACACGCCGGTACTGATCATGACCAGTTATGCCAGTTTGCGGTCCGCGGTTGACTCCATGAAGATGGGCGCCGTGGACTACATTGCCAAACCCTTCGACCATGACGAAATGCTCGCGGCTGTAGAGAATATTCTGGCACGCAAGTCTTCGGCTTCCGATGAAACAACCGGTTCTGGTGATGCCGCCAGCACGAGCGGGCCCGACTCGGACCCATCCGAGATCATGTTTGGCCAGTGTGAGCCCATGCAGAAGGTGTTCACCCTGATTCGCAAAGTCGCCCCCACCGAGACCACAGTGCTTATCCAGGGCGAATCCGGTACCGGTAAGGAACTGGCGGCACGGGCTCTGCACCTGCTCAGCCCGCGAGCCCGCAAACCGCTCATCTCCGTAAACTGCGCTGCCATTCCCGAAAGCCTGATCGAATCGGAACTGTTTGGCCACGAGAAAGGCGCCTTTACCGGCGCCGTCTCGGCCCGCACCGGGCTGATTGAAGCGGCAGACGGCGGCAGTCTGTTCCTGGATGAAATCGGCGAACTACCTGCCGAAGCCCAGGCCCGATTGCTGCGGGTGTTGCAGGAAAGCGAGATTCGCAAAGTGGGCTCCACCCAGAGCCGGACCGTGGACGTGCGGATGATCGCCGCAACCCACCGAAACCTGAAAGCCATGACCAGAACCGGCGAGTTCCGGGAAGACCTTTACTACCGGCTGAACGTGATGCAGATCCGCATCCCCCCCCTGCGGGAGCGTCGTGCCGACATTCTGGGCCTGGCCCGCCGGTTCCTGAAACGCCAGGCCAGCAAGCTTGGCCGTCCGGAGCTGTCTCTGAGCCCGGAGGCCATGCAGGCCCTGGAACGCTACCGTTGGCCCGGTAACGTCCGGGAACTGGAAAACGCCATCGAACGGGCCTCAATCCTGACCGATGGCGATGTCATTACCTCGGCGGTACTGGACCTGGACAGCGACTCCGCCGACGAATACATCCCGGAAACCCTGGTTGAGGGCAATAATGAACAAACCCCTGCAAGGGATGTCGATTCGTCCAACGATCTGTCGCTGGAGGATTACTTCCAACACTTTGTGCTTGAAAATCAGGACCGGATGAGCGAGACCGAGCTGGCACAGAAGCTGGGCATCAGCCGGAAGTCACTTTGGGAGCGTCGGCAACGCCTGGGCATTCCCCGCAAAAAAGCCTGACCCAAAGAATGAACCTAGAATCAGTTGTTACCACCTGTTCCTCTCGGTAACACTTCCTGTCCAGATCATGAGACCCAGGTAACACTTTCAGGAGATACGGGGTAACACTTACACACCTCATTTTCACAACCCCTTGTTTAACAAGACTTTTCAAAAACTGGCACGACCACTGCACTCTAATAAGCGCACAACAACAAAAACAAAAGTGACAACGCAGCGCCAAAACAAAAACAAATAGCTGCACGAGCGCCCGGCAACAAAAACAAGAACAGGGTGCAAGCGAACTGAGTGTTTTGGGTACTATGCTTTTTAGGGGTCCCACGACACGTGCGAGTTGTAGATGTAGAGAAGAATCGTCTTCCAGGCGACACTGCAGATACTCCCATAACCCGCACCGTGTTCCTGGCCGCTCTATGTATTCAAAGCTTTCCGTTTGCATTGCTTAAGGTCCTTATCTTGGGGACAACACAGTGGGGTAAAAGAATCAAAAAGAATCCCGGCAACAACAAAAACAATGCAGATCGTCAACGCTTTCAGGGCGGATTCGTGAAAACGGATCCGCCTTTTGATTTTCCGGACTGCCAAAAACAGCCTTCCCTCAACAGGCCTCCATGACCACTTTATTCACTGGCATTTCCGTCAAACATGTGCAATTCCTGCGCAAACCGTTAAAATCCCCGTTTTTGCGCTTCGCAAACACGGAATTCCATGCCTAAACGACTTGTTGAAAAACTACGCTCCTTCATTCCCGGCAACGGGAAGAAGAAAGCCCGCCACTACCAGCGGCAGGAGATCCCGCGGGATCAGCACAACGTCTCCCGCTCCATGATCAGTGAACCGGCCAAGAAGGTACTGCACCGTCTGAGCAAGTCCGGCTACGAGGCCTATCTGGTGGGCGGTGGCGTTCGCGACATTCTCCTTGGCGGACAACCCAAAGACTTCGACATAGCCACCAACGCAACACCCGAAGAAGTTCACGACCTGTTCCGGAACTCCCGCCTGATTGGTCGCCGCTTTCGCATTGTGCACGTGGTGTTTGGGCGGGAAATCATCGAAGTAACCACCTTTCGTGGTAATGCCCGGGATACCGATGACGACCTGGCCGACGACGAGCACAAGACCAGTGAACATGGTCTGTTACTGCGGGATAATGTCTATGGCAATCAGGAAGAAGACGCACTGCGGCGCGACTTCACCATCAATGCGTTGTATTACTGCATCCGGGATTTCTCCATTATCGACTTTGCCAACGGTGTGCAGGATCTGAAAAACCGTCAGATCCGCCTGATTGGCGACCCGGAAACCCGCTATCGGGAAGATCCCGTGAGAATGCTGCGCGCCATTCGTTTTGCGGCCAAACTCGATTTCGAGATTGAACCGGAAACAGAGGCCCCCATTCGGGAGCTGGCCCCGCTCTTGGCGCACATCCCTCCGGCCCGGCTGTTCGATGAAGTCCTCAAACTGTTCTCCGCCGGCCACGGCGAGGCAACCTATCGCCTGCTTCAGGATTATGGGCTGCTGGCCCCACTGTTCCCGGAGACCGCCCGGGCACTGGTTGCCGGCGAACCCGATGAACTGATACTGCAAGCCCTTCGCAACACCGATGCCCGGATTGCCCAGGGCAAATCAGTGACCCCGTATTTCCTGTTTGCGGCCATGCTCTGGCCGGCTCTGCAGGTGGAATGGCGCAGGCGCCAGGACAATGGCGATCCGGTTCAGCCCGCGCTGCACGGCGCCATCGGCAAGGTGATCGGGCGCCAGGTGCAGGCAACCGCAATACCGAAACGTTTCTCGGGCCCCATGAAAGAAATCTGGGAACTGCAGATGCGGCTACCCCGTCGCCAGGGCAAACGTGCGTTCGGTACCATGACCCATCCGCGCTTCCGGGCGGCCTACGATTTTCTGCTGGTGCGGGAAGCCGCGGGCGAAATTGAGCCGGGCCTCGGGCAATGGTGGACGGAATTCCAGCAGGCGGATGAGCGTGCGCAGGAAAAAATGCTTTCCGAGCTGGGCTCCGGTGGTCCGAAAAAGCGCCGTCGCAAGCGCAAACCTGCAAGAAAACCGCCCCAGCCATGACAGTCGATGCCTATATTGGGCTGGGCAGCAATCTGGAACAGCCTGCAGCCCAACTGGCAAGAGCCGTGTCGGAACTCGCGGGCTTACCCAAATCCACACTGGTCGCGCAATCTCCGTTCTATGCCAGCCGCCCCGTCGGCCCGCAGGATCAACCAGATTTCGTTAACGGTGCCGTTCATCTGCGTACCGATCTTTCTGCCCACGAACTGCTGGATTGCCTGCAAGCTATTGAACAGGCCCACGGCCGTGAGCGGCTGAGGCACTGGGGACCACGCACCCTGGATCTGGATCTGCTGCTGTTTGGTCAGACAACCCTCAACGACGCGCGCCTGACCGTTCCCCACGCGGAACTGGCCAACCGTGATTTCGTCCTGCAACCCCTGCTGGACCTGGCCCCGGAACTGGCACTGCCGGACGGCACCACCGTTGCGGAACTGCGCCGAGATTGCCCGGACAACCAGCTGCGCAAGCTGCCAGCCCAGGCGCACCCCTGACCAGGTTCCTTATGGCATCCAGGTGAGGAAGACCATGCTACTCTTGTGTCTGATATACCCGGGATTTACATTAACGCTCTGAGCACCGGTCGACCCCGGTCCAAAACTGGCCCATCCACCCAAAAGGCAAGGATTCTATGGCAGTTACCATCAATACCCTGCGGGAATACAAGCAAAAAGGCGAAGCCTTCTCTGCACTGACCTCCTATGATGCAACCTTTGCTCAGGTTGTCAGCGAGGCTGGCGTTGATGTCATCCTGATTGGCGACTCTCTTGGTATGGTGCTGCAAGGCCACGACAGTACGCTCCCGGTCACCATGGATCAGATGGTGTATCACACCAGCTGTGTCGCCCGCGGTAACAAAGGCGCCCTGATCATGGCCGATATGCCGTTCATGTCCTACGGTACCGTTGCCGATGCACTGGACAATGCTGCGGAGCTGATGCGCGCCGGCGCCCACATGGTCAAGCTGGAAGGCACCGACTGGATGAAGGACACCATCGAAGCCCTGAGTGAACGTGGTGTGCCTGTTTGTGCCCACCTGGGCCTGACGCCACAGTTCGTCAACAAGTTCGGCGGCTACAAGGTACAGGGACGTGATGAGAAGGCCGCCGAGGCCATGATTGAGCATGCTTGCGAACTGGAAGCCGCCGGTGCCGATCTCATCCTTCTGGAGTGTGTACCGGCCCCGCTCGCCGCTCGTATCACCCAGGCCGTGAAGGCGCCGGTCATCGGCATCGGAGCAGGCTCGGATACCGATGGCCAGGTACTGGTACTGCACGACATGCTGGGCGTCACCACCGGCCGCAAACCCCGTTTCGTGAAGAACTTCCTCGCCGAGACCGACTCCATCCCGGAAGCCATTGCGGCTTATGCCCAAGCCGTCAAAGCACGCACTTTCCCAGCCGAGGAGCATACGTTCAAGGCATGAGAACCGTACACTCACTCAAAGAACTGCGCACGATTCTGCGGGGCTATCGCCAGCAGGGTAAGACCATCGGTCTGGTACCCACCATGGGCAACCTGCACGAGGGCCATATCTCGCTGGTGCGCAAGGCGGCCGAGGCCTCCGATATCGTCGTCACCAGTATTTTCGTGAACCCGATGCAGTTCGGCGCCAATGAAGACCTGGACACCTACCCGCGAACCCTGGTTGAAGACCAGGAAAAGCTGGCGGCAGCGGGTAATACTCTGGTCTTTGCCCCGGGCGTTGAAGAGATCTACCCGGAAGGGCTCGCCAATCAGACCAAGGTGGTGGTTCCCGAAGTCAGCGAGGGCCACTGTGGCGCCAGCCGGCCGGGCCACTTTGAAGGCGTGGCCACCGTGGTTACCATGTTGTTCAACATGGTTCAGCCCGACATTGCCGTGTTTGGCGAAAAGGATTTTCAGCAGTTGGCGGTGATACGCAAACTTGCCCGGGATCTGATGATTCCGGTGGAAGTGATTGGCGCGCCGACGGTGCGGGAAGACGATGGCCTGGCGAAAAGCTCCCGTAACGGCTATCTGTCCGAGCAGGAGCGGGGCATCGCTCCGGTGGTGTTCCGGACACTCCGTCATACCGCTGACCAGTTGGCACAGGGACGCACCGACTACAGCATCCTCGAGCAGGAGGCACGCGATGCACTGTCTGAGGCAGGGCTCAGGCCGGACTATTTCAACATCGTCAACAGCCTGACCCTGAAGCCCGCCAGCAAGGATGACCGCGAGCTCACACTACTGGTCGCAGCGTTCCTGGGTACCACCCGTTTGATTGATAACCTCTCGATCACGCGCTGAAACCTTACTATGGAGCCTCACCCCCAGACAACGGAAGGGACCCCCTGATGCCTGAGAAACACCCTGCGCTCACCAGCCGAGCAGAATGGCAAGCTCTCAACGACGCCAAAGCCCGGCTCGAACATCTACCCATGCGGGAGCTGTTTCAGCAGGATCCGGGCCGTGCCCAGCGTTACCTGGTAGAGGGTGCCGGCCTGTCGCTGGATTTCTCCCGCAACCGGCTGACGGACGAAGTGCTGGAGGCTCTGCTCAACCTGGCCCAGGCCTGTGGTCTGGAGGAACGTCGCACGGCCTTGTTCCGGGGCGGTCTGGTGAACCTCACGGAACAACGCCCCGCCCTGCACACCGCCCTTCGTGAGGGTGAACAGGGCGAGGTTCGGGTTAACGGCGACAACATCATTCCCGAAATCCATCGCACACTGGGGAAGATGAAAGCGCTGGTTGAAAGCATTCACAGTGGTGAACGCACCGGCCACACCGGCGCCCGGTTTACCGACGTTGTCAGCATTGGCATCGGCGGCTCGTTTCTCGGGCCGAAGCTGGCCGTCGAAGCTCTACGCCCTTACTGGCAGGGTTCCATTAACTGTCACTTTGTTGCCAACATCGACGGCACCGACATTACTGAAACCCTCACCCGCCTGAACCCGGACACCACGCTGTTTCTGGTGCAGTCAAAATCCTTCCGTACCCAGGAAACCCTGGAGAACAGCCTGCTCGCCCGGCAATGGTTTCTCGATAATGGTGGCAACGCAGCCTCGGTCTCCCAGCATTTCATGGCAGTCACGGCCAACGTCGAAGAAGCGGCCCGGTTCGGCATCGAACCCGCCAACACCTTTCCCATGTGGGATTGGGTAGGTGGTCGTTATTCCCTCTGGTCCGCCATCGGCCTGCCGATTGCGTTAACGCTTGGCATGGCGGCATTCCGGGAGCTACTCGCCGGTGCACATGCCATGGACACCCATTTCAGGGAAGCGCCCGAGCGGGAAAACCTGCCGGTAATCATGGCCATGCTCAGCGTGTGGTACAACAATTTCTGGGGCGCCGAGAGCCATGCGGTACTGCCCTATGACGAATACCTGAAATACCTGCCGGAGCACCTTCAGCAGCTGGATATGGAGAGTAACGGCAAGCGCGTAACCCAGAATGGCATCAGCGTGGATTACCCTACCGGGCCCGTGCTCTGGGGCGGCGTGGGCGCTAACGGCCAGCACGCCTATCACCAACTGATTCATCAGGGTACCCGGCTGATTCCTGCCGACTTCATCATTCCCCTGAGGTCCCACAATCCGGTGGCCAGCCACCATGCTGCTCTGTTTGCCAATTGTCTGTCTCAGGCACGGGCCATGATGGCCGGAAAGACGGAAGCAGAGGCCGAACAGGAACTGCTGGCCGGCGGTCTTGATGGTGATGCCGCCCGCCAACTGGCCCCACACAAGGCCATTCCCGGTAACCGGCCCTGCAACATCCTGCTGATGGAACGCCTGACTCCGCACACCCTGGGGGCACTGATTGCACTTTATGAACACCGCACCTTCGTGCAGAGCGTGATCTGGGATATTGATTGCTTTGATCAATGGGGCGTGGAGCTGGGCAAACAGATTGGCAACGAAATTCTTCCGAAACTGCTGGGCGAGAGTGAAGATGGCAGCGCTGGAGACAGCGCCACCGACAACCTGATCCGGTTATTCCGCGACCGCTCCGGAACTTGAGATCTGACGCCCCTGCCAGGTGAAATCGACGGGCCAGAGCTTCTGGTCCTTCTGGTAAGACTGCCAGAGGCTGCGATAGCTCTCTCCACACACAGGGTGCAATTCGTCCGGAGCAATATCGGCCAGCGGCCTCAGGACAAATGCGTTTTTTAGGATTTCAGCCCGGGGCAGTTCAACCCCATCAAGGGTGCCGGTCGCATCGCCCCAGGTGAGAATATCCAGATCCAGAGTCCTTGGACTGAACTTGGGCGCCGAAGCTTTGCGGCCGTTGTCTGCCTCAAGTTTTTTGAAGCGCCGGGAAAGCTCTCCTACCGACATATCGGTATCCACACCCACCACCAGGTTCAGAAAATCCGAGCCATCGAAGCCGACCGATTCGCTCTCGTAAACCGGAGAAATGGCCAATTCTCCAAACCAACCGGCCAGAGCATCCAGCGCCGCGCTGACATGGCGATAGCGTTCAATATTACTGCCGATACTGATGTATACACGTTTCATGCCCGTGCCCCCCGCTCAATTCTCACGCCCACCGAGCGTGCGGCCGGCACAGCACCGGGCTTGCTCAACGTCAGCCTCAGCCAACGCACGCCAAACTCGCTCTGCAGCAAACGGGCAACTTCCTCTGCGGCCCGCTCCAGCAACTCCGGCTGCAGCGTTTTCAGGCACTGACTGACCCGCTCGCTAACGGCGGCGTAATCAAGTGCATCGGCAACATCGTCACTGGCGCCGGGCACCGAGTTATCCCACGCCAGTTCCAGATCCACCAGTAGCCGCTGTGTGACTTCGCGTTCCCAATCGTACACCCCGATCACGGTTTCCACCGCCAGTCCTTCGATCAGGACTGTGTCCCATTTGCCATTTGCCAAACCGGTCTCCCGAGCCTTCCACTGATGGCTGATTGAATATTACCCAGGCAGACGATACTGTGACGGACAATCAGCCTGCCTTGATGCGGGCGGCATTTTCTCACAGAACACAGGGCCCAGTCTCTGTACAGCGGTTACGCCATGGACGTCTTTAGCCAACCCGTTGCGATTGTCTTGCTTTGCGCCAGCGCTTATCTGGCGGGTTCCGTGCTGTTCGCGATACCAGTGTGCCGCCTCTGGAAACTGCCAGATCCTCGCGCCCTGGGTTCCGGCAACCCCGGAGCCACCAATGTGTACCGGGCAGGTGGCTGGCAACCTGCGCTGGCAACCCTGGCGCTGGATGCGTTCAAGGGCTGGCTGCCCGTCTGGCTCGGCCACAGTCTTGGCATGTCCATTCTGGTGCAGGCCATGATTGCCCTGTGCGCGGTGACCGGACACATGATCCCGGCTTTCTATCGGTTCAAAGGCGGCAAGGGTGTTGCCACGGCTCTCGGGGCAGGGTTGGCGCTGGCACCGCTCACCACCGCCATCATGGCGGGCTTGTGGCTGGGCGTGATGTGGCGCTGGCGCATTTCAGCCGTGGCCTCTCTGGTGGCGATCACCAGCGGCCCACTCATCAGCGCCCTGCTGGAACCGGAAACCCTGCCCCTGTTCGGACTGCTGACCCTGCTGATTGTGGTGCGTCACCGCAACAACCTGATTCGCCTGGCCCAGGGGCGGGAAACCGGGCTCTGAGTTCCCGCCCGGCTAGTCCACAAGGCCGTTGTGACGAGGTTCCGCCACCGGCGGCAGGGTATTCATCGGCCACCGGGGTACCGCCACAATCCGCTCGCCATCCTGCTGACCGGCCTTTAGCCGCTGCGCACCGGCATAGGCAATCATGGCACCGTTGTCGGTGCAGAACTCCGGACGAGCGTAGAACACCGAACCACGCAGCTTTTCTGCCATGGCTTCCAGTGACGCCCGCAACCGCTTGTTGGCGCTGACCCCGCCGGCAATGACCAACCGCTTACACCCGGTTTGCTCCAGGGCTCTGCGACATTTGATGACCAGGGTATCAACTACTGCAGCTTCGAACGCCAGAGCAATGTCTGCTTTTAGCTGCTCATCCAGCGTGCCTTTATCTTTAGCCTTGTTAACGGTATTCAGGGTATAGGTTTTCAGACCGCTGAAGGAAAAATCCAGGCCGGGACGATCGATCATCGGGCGGGGAAAACGGTACTGCCCCTCTCTGCCTTTTTCGGCAAGGGCCGCTACCCGGGGGCCACCCGGATAATCCAGACCCAGCATTTTCGCGGTTTTATCGAACGCCTCGCCGGCAGCATCATCCACCGATTCACCCAGCATCTGGTACTCACCAATGCCATCCACCCGCACTAACTGGGTATGGCCGCCAGACACCAACAGCGCTACAAACGGAAAGGCCGGCGGATTGTCCTCCAGCATGGGCGCCAGCAGGTGACCTTCCATGTGATGCACGCCCAACACCGGAACCCCCAGTGCAAACCCCAATGCATGCGCCACCGAGCCGCCCACCATCAGGGCACCCACCAACCCGGGCCCGGCGGTATAGGCGATACCTTCGATATCGGAACGAGCTTTGCCGGCTTGAGCCAGCACCTCATCGCATAAAGGAAGCAGCTTGCGGACATGATCCCGGGAGGCCAGCTCAGGCACCACGCCGCCATAATCGGCGTGCATACCGATTTGACTGTAAAGGGCATGGGCCAGCAGCCCCTGCTGAGCGTCAAACAGGGCTACACCGGTCTCATCGCAGGAGGTTTCAATACCAAGAATCAGCATAATGGGCACTACATCCAAGGGGTGTCGGGTACGTGGGCGGCATTTTAGCAGAAACCCGAAAGCTTCCGGCAGTTTCGTTGAACAGTGATTGACCTTGGCCAGCCCAGCGGCTATCATTGCCGCCCTAAATTAGCACTGGTCGAGTTTTAGCCAATCTGACCAGGGATCGAGCCCGTACGGCACTGGCCGACGGAACAAATTGAAACCGAATCTATCAGGTAGGTGATTTTCGAATGCCAGCTGTTAAAGTGAAAGAGAATGAGCCGTTTGACGTAGCACTGCGTCGCTTCAAGCGTTCCTGCGAGAAGGCCGGTGTACTGTCTGAAGTACGTCGTCGTGAGCACTACGAGAAGCCGACCGCTGTTCGTAAGCGTAAAGCAGCTGCTGCAGTTAAGCGTCATCTCAAGAAGCTTCAGCGGGAACAGCGCAAGTTCGAGCGTCTGTACTGAGTTCAGGCGCGCATCGACTGCACAACTGATTGCCGGAACGGCGTTTCGCCCCACCCGGCAAGCTGAAAATGCCGCCGAGGCCTGGCTTCGGCGGCATTTTTGGCTATGGCGAAAATGCCTTCGCACCCGGCACCCCGGCTGAAGTGGAGCCACCATGAGCGGATTGATCCCTCAACGCTTTGTTGAAGACCTGCTGGATCGCATTGATCTGGCGGAGCTGATCGGTTCGCGCATCACGCTGAAAAAAGCCGGAGCCAACTACAAGGCCTGCTGCCCGTTTCACGACGAGAAGACGCCATCATTTAACGTTCGACCGGACAAAGGCTTCTATCACTGCTTTGGCTGTGGAGCCCATGGCGATGCCATCAGCTTTGTTCGCGAATTTGAGGGCCTGGGTTTTACCGAAGCGGTAGAAGAACTGGCCAAGCGTGCCGGGCTGGAAGTGCCGTACGACCGAGCTGCCAAACAGGAAATGCAACAGGCGCGGACACTGACCGATGCCCTGGAGTTTGCCAACCGGTTCTATCACTCAGCACTGACCAGTCAGCAAGGCGGTTATGCCCGGGACTACCTGAAGCAGCGGGGACTGGATGAAAACATTATCCAGCAGTATCAGATTGGTTTTGCACCGGGCACCGGCACGGCACTTTACGACGCCGCCCCGAAGGATCTAAAAGCACCACTGATTGAGACCCGCACGGTGTCGGACCAGTACGGCCGCCCCAGGGATCTGTTCCACAACCGGGTTATGTTTCCCATCCGGAACACCCGAGGCAAAACCATCGCCTTCGGCGGGCGCACGCTGGGTGACGACAAGGCCAAGTACATTAACTCGCCGGAATCGGACGTTTTCCACAAGAGCCGGGAAATCTACGGCCTGTTCGAGGCCCGGCAAGCCATTCGACAACTGGACAAGTTGCTGGTGGTCGAAGGCTATATGGATGTGATTGCGCTGGCCCAGCACGGCATCCATTACGCGGTGGCGACTCTGGGGACGGCCACCAACCAGGACAGCCTGACCGCACTGCTTCGGCACGTTCGGCATATCGTGTTCTGTTTTGACGGCGACCAGGCAGGTTTTCGGGCAGCGGACAGGGCCATGGAGAATGCCCTGGAACTGATGGCAGACGGGCTGCACCTGCAGTTCCTCATGCTGCCAGAAGGCGAAGACCCGGACACACTGGTGCGCAAAGAAGGGCCGGACGCATTTCAGAAGCGTATTGAGGGCGCCACACCCTTCTCACGCTATCTGTTTGATCGCCAGAGCGAGGGCCTTGATCTGCAGTTGCCCGAACACCGAGGCGAACTTCGGGCACGGGTTGAGCCCTTGCTGAACAAGATGCCCCGCAGCACGTTGCGGGACGCCATGTGGCACGAAATGCTGCGCCTTTGCGGCGGCCGCAACCAGTGGCAGAACCGCCAGCAGGGCCAGAATTACAAGGCACGGGGCTGGCGCGGTGAAGGCCAGAGCCGGCCCACGGAAGAGCGGATTGACGTAAAACTCAGCAAAGACAGCACCTTGTGCCTGGCCTTGCTGGAAGCACCGGAACTGGCAACCGAAGTGAAAGCTCTGGCAGACAGCACCCGGCAGCTTGAACGCGCGGGGCGTTTTGCCCGCTGGTTACTGGAAGAAAAAATTCAGACCCGCAAGACACTGGTCGCGGGGCTGGCCACGAACAAACAGGCCAGGGACAGGTTTTACAACCTGTTTGACGAACTGGAGCACATACCGGCCCGGGAAAGCACACTGGCGGCTGCCAGAGAGCTGTTAAGCCCGAATGAAGAGGCCGCGCGTCAGCAGAGGCTGGCAACCCTGCTCCGGAACCTGGCACAGCTTTCCCCGGAAGAACGGGAGGAGCTGCGAACGCTCAGCGCCGGTACGTTAAATCCGAAGGCTGAAAGCTGAGCACTTGAAACCTGTTGCCCTGATCACCATCTAACCATTCGGTGGCAGCGCAACCGAGCGACAGCTATAATGGCTGTTTAACTTTTTTCCTTTTTAAAAGCGAGTTCACAGGGTGTCTATGTCAGGCAATTCGCAGAAATCACGTTTGAAAGACCTCATCGCACGAGGCAAGGAACAAGGTTACCTGACTTACGCCGAGGTAAACGATCACCTCCCGGAAGATATCGCAGATCCGGATCAGGTTGAAGACATTATCCGGATGATCAACGACATGGGTATCCAGGTGTGCGAAGAGACACCAGACGCGGATACCCTGCTGATGACCGAAGGTGACTCCACTGCCGACGAAGCTGCTGCCGCCGAAGCCGCTGCTGCTCTTGCCGCCGTTGAGACCGACGCTGGCCGCACCACCGATCCGGTGCGCATGTACATGCGCGAGATGGGCACCGTTGAGCTGCTGACCCGCGAAGGCGAAATTGTCATCGCCAAGCGCATCGAGGAAGGCATTCGCGATGTCATGGCCGCTGTAGCACATTTCCCGGGCACCGCCGGCACCGTGATTCAGGCCTACGACCGCATCATCGAGAATGAAGGTCGCATCAGCGACATCGTCACCGGCTTCCTCGACCCGGACGACGCCGAGCCGTTCATGGGTGAAGACACCAGCACCGAAGACACCTCTGCTGATGACAGCGATACCAGCAGCGATGACGACGATGACGACACCTCCAGCGAAGACGACAACGACAACGGGCCAGATCCGGAAGAAACCCGGCTGCGCTTCGAGCTGCTGAAAGAGAAGCTGGACGCTGCCGAGAAGGCCTTGGCCAAACACGGCCGTGGGCACAAGAAAACCCAGGAAGCCCTGAACGAACTGGGCCAGGTTTTCGCCCCGTTTAAGCTGGCCAACAAGGCGTTTGACGAACTGGTGAACGTCGTTCGTTCAACCAACGACCTGGTCCGCGAGAATGAGCGCGCCATCATGCAGATCTGTGTACGCGACTGCAAAATGCCGCGCAAAGACTTCATCAAATGGTTCCCGGGCAACGAAACTGATCTTGAGTGGGCCGGCGAAATTGCCGCCACCAAAAAGCCCTATGCGGCCGCTATCGGTGAGCGTGTAGATGAAATCGTTCGCCTGCAGAAGCGCATCCAGAACGTTCAGACCGAAGTGGATCTGGACGTGGCCGACATCAAGGAAATCAACCGCCGGGTGTCGATCGGCGAGGCGAAAGCCCGCCGCGCCAAAAAGGAAATGGTTGAGGCCAACCTGCGTCTGGTTATTTCCATCGCCAAGAAATACACCAACCGCGGCCTGCAGTTCCTGGATCTGATCCAGGAAGGCAACATTGGCCTGATGAAGGCGGTCGACAAGTTCGAGTACCGTCGTGGCTACAAGTTCTCCACCTACGCTACCTGGTGGATTCGCCAGGCCATCACCCGCTCCATCGCGGATCAGGCCCGCACGATCCGGATTCCGGTGCACATGATCGAGACGATCAACAAGCTCAACCGCATCTCCCGCCAGATGCTGCAGGAGATGGGCCGCGAGCCCACACCCGAGGAGCTGGGCGAGCGCATGGACATGCCGGAAGACAAGATCCGCAAGGTGCTGAAGATCGCCAAAGAGCCGATCTCCATGGAAACACCCATTGGTGACGACGAAGACAGTCATCTGGGCGATTTCATCGAAGATATCCAGGCTCTGTCGCCAGTGGATTCAGCCACGGCTGAAGGCCTGCGCGAAGCCACCCGCTCCGTGCTGGCCGGCCTGACCGCTCGGGAATCCAAAGTACTGCGCATGCGCTTTGGTATCGAGATGAACACCGACCACACTCTGGAAGAAGTCGGCAAGCAGTTCGATGTTACGCGGGAGCGTATCCGTCAGATCGAAGCCAAGGCCCTGCGCAAACTGCGCCACCCTTCCCGCTCCGATCACCTGCGCGGCTTCATTGACGACCAGGGCAACGGTTAATCCCCAAGACAGTAGCGGGCGCCACCCCTCGTGGGTATAATGGCGCCCGTTTTCTTTTCCGGGCCTATAGCTCAGTTGGTTAGAGCAGGGGACTCATAATCCCTTGGTCGCTGGTTCGAGTCCAGCTGGGCCCACCATCTCCCAAACTCCTCCCCCAACCCGCACCCAACTCACTCCTGTCCAACTTATTTACACATACGCCTCCAACCTTCTCTTAAGCACTGCCCAAGCCTCTGTTTTAACGTCAAATAATCCTATTGGCACACACTGTGCTGAAAGTCAGACGTAAGTACAGATCGCGGCTTCGCCGCACTGCGTTCAGGGCTTGCCCTGAGAGAAGGTGAAAAATGAAACAGATTACAAAGCAGATAACACACGTTATTGCGGCTCTGGCATTAACCTGGTCTGCTGGGGCTATGGCCCTGATCCTTGGCCCCGCAGACGCCGACAAAACTGTCGACGTAGGCCCCCCAAATCCAGCGCTTGACGCCGGTGACGTTGCAGCCCTTTTTGGAACGTCCGACCTCACTTTGCTTTACAAGTCCAACTACGAAGGCCCGGAAGAAGGCTCCTACCAATCCTTCTACTCCACCAGTTTCACCGGAGACCCTAACAACGCGGTGATCAGCTGGGATGGCCCGGACTACATTGTGTGCCCTGAGTGTTACCTGGTTGTCAAAGACGGCAACGAGCCACAATACCTGTTCAACATCGGCAGCTGGAATGGCCAGGACGTACTGGATCTTCAGGGCTTTTATCCAAACAGAGGCGCCATTTCTCATGTAGCGATCTTTGGCAAGTCCGTTCCTGTACAGGTTCCTGAGCCAGGAACACTGGGCCTGCTGGGACTTGGCATTCTGGGCATGCTCACAATCAGAAGAAAGTTACAAAAATCCGCCTGAGTGTCGACATTTTTTACATGCCACTAAAGCTCCCCTTGGGGAGCTTTTTTTGTGCCCGTTCACAAAACCGCAAACATTAAGTAACAGAAATACACGGAAGCCCACCTTTTAAGCTCATGAGTTTTCGGCCGTTTTAGACAATTCTTGAGGTACGCGGTTCTACCGACACCCTGTCGTGTCAAAAATGCCAACGTCCCGATCAGACAAGCCTCATACACTAAAACCTGAACAAGCGTACCAGTCCTGAAAGGAATCCCTCGGGACTGAGCACAAAAACAATGAGTGAACGGAGTGTATACATGGTTCTTTCCCCCCGATTCTCAGTACGGGCGGTATCCCTTGCCGTTGCAGCAGTTTCCGCCTCCCTGTCCATGCCCACCAGTGCCAGTATGGGCAACCTGGGCACCAGTTATGGTGTAATGCCGGTCGATGTGGCCACCGCCCAGTCCCTTTCGATGTTCAATGAGCAGGTTTCTGCCACCTACTACAATCCGGCAGCACTGACGAAAGATCCTCGTGGCGAGCTTACGGCGGGTATCCTTCATTCTGAACAGGAGCTGCGCTCCGATAATCCCAACGCCAGCGGGGACATTGTCTCCGACTCTCCGAGCCAACACGTTTTGATCGGCATGAAGACCAACCTTGGGTCACTCACCCGGTTCGGGCACCCCATCTATCTCGGGTTTATTGCGGGCGTGGAAAAGTACGGTAAGGAGATGCTGGCTTTCAGCTCTGAAACCAGCGAGAGCGGACAGTTCCTTCAATACGGGAAAGAACCTTTGTTCCTTAACATCGGTGGTGCAACCCCGATCTGGCGCGGTATTTCCGCCGGTGCTTCGGTTCGGGTAACGCTCGAAGCGACCGCTAATCTTGATGCCGTCTCGACGCTGGGCGGCGAAACCAGCCGTGAGCGCCTTGCGGTCAATGCCGAGCCTTCTCTGAAGACCATTCTGGGCACGAACATCGATCTGGGCAGCACATTTTGTCCTGAATCTGACTGTTTCCTGAACGGATGGGAAACGGCGCTGACCTACCGGACGAAGTCATCGGCCTCAACCACAGTCGACTCCAACATCATCGTGACCCAGACTATCCCGGATCCCGGGCTCAGCCTGGCTGTGACAACCATCGACTCATTCCAGCCGGAAACGATTGCCATCGGCACACAATACTCCGGTGACGGCTGGCGCATCGGCGGCAGTATCGAACAACAGAACTGGTCGGAACTGGAAGACGAATTCAGCGGCGACTCCATCAAGGATCAAGGTTCCGTGGCCTCCGGAAACCGGATCGGTTTCGACGACATCCTGATTCCCCGCCTTGGTGCGGAATATCAGTTGAACAAGAACTTCGCCCTTCGTGGCGGTGTTGCCTACGAAGAGTCTCCCCTTAAAACCACTCGTAATCCGGAGCTCAACTACCTGGATACCGACAAACTGGTGGTTGGCCTTGGTATCAGTGCCACTTACGACCGAACCCGCCTGCTCGCCTACCCGGTGCGGCTCGACCTGGGCTATCAGTACCAGCAACTGCAGGAGCGCGACTTCACCGTGGTGGACTACGACGGTGACGAAACCAGTGTCACTGCCGATGGTGATATCCACGTATTCAGCGGATCCATCACCCTGAAGTTCTGAGGAGGCTTGCCATGAAGTACAACAAGACCCTGGCACTGATTCCGGCCATTTTGCTGGCCGCCTGCGGCGGTGGCGACAAACAGTCCATTGACGAAAACCCAGACCCGGCTCGATGGTCTATTCCTTCCCGATGGATGGGCAGGCTGATATCAGCCCGAAAGCCGACATCGTGCTGCGCTTCTCTCATGCGATTATCGATGATGAAGCAACCCTGCAGAACAAGATCACCCTGCAGAGTAACGACCAGCCCCAGCCATTTACCGTGACCTTGATCGATAATGGCAAAAGTCTGAAGCTTGAGCCTGCTAACCCGCTTGCGACCGGCGAAGAATTCACCGTAACCTTCCAGGAGCCGCTGGCCGCCGAGGGCGGCCGGCAAATCACTACTCCGAACGCTACTGGTGATGACGGCATCCAGTTCGCAACCCGTGGCGCCTATGCGGGTCTCGCGGGGCTGGCCAACACCGCAGACACTTTC
The DNA here is from genome assembly GCF_000475315.1 of Marinobacter sp. EN3. Lineage (NCBI taxonomy): Bacteria > Pseudomonadati > Pseudomonadota > Gammaproteobacteria > Pseudomonadales > Marinobacteraceae > Marinobacter > Marinobacter sp. EN3. Next base: position 42,647 of record NZ_AXCC01000041.1, on the reverse strand, counting down.
GACATTGCCTGGCAAGTACCCGCCAGCGACAGCCCATTCCAGGCCATGAATTTTTCGACTTTCCGGTTTGCCATGACGCAACCGGTGCATCCTGAATGGCAATCACTCGGCGGCAGTATTCAGCTGCAGGATGCCAACGGTGAAGAGGTTCCGGCGACCGTACTGGTTAAAGGCAACCGCATTACGGTTGACCCCTGCGTAACCCCCGAACTGTCGCAGTGCGGCAGCAAACAGGATATTCTCGACACCGGTGAAACCTACACCCTGCATTTGACCAACCTCGCCAGCCTGACCGACAGCAGTGAGGAGAACCGCTTCACCGGGGAATTCACCTTTACCCCGAGAGAGACCGGCCCAACGGTTGTGTTGCAACAAACCGCCGTAGATTCCGGCAACGGTGAACTGAGCTCCGTGCTCAACGGCCAGGCCCTCAATGCCGTAACGCTCAACTCGGTACTCCAGGGCGAAGCCGGCCCCTCTCAACAAACCGGGGACCTGTTTGCCGAGCTCGCCTACGCCCCGGCGTTTGATGCTGACGAAGCACTGCCGCTGCGTATTCCCAAAGGCAGTGTGCTGGAAAGCACCAGCCTGAACGTACTCGTGGGTGGCAAGGTACAGGTTCTGGATGCCGCGACCGGCGAAGACCAGCAAACCGGCACCATCAAAGTGACCATGCTCTCGGATGCATCCGGCTACATGAGCCCGAACCAGTACACCGATGACATCAATGCCCCGCGGCATATCACCCTGTTCATGGACGTATCCATGAACACGGAGGCAGCACAGCCGAATGCCGCGCTGTCCCAGGATCTGATGGGTGTTGAACTGCGCGGTATTGCTCTGGTTCGGGACGGCGTTCTGACCATCGACGCCATCGGCATGGTGGAACCAAACCTGCTGGGCCAGGAATTCACCGATTCCACCATTGCCTTCCATCTGCAGGCCGCAACCGATGCCGACTCGGTTCTGGATGCCGAAAACCTGCGGGAACTGGATGCCACACCACCCAGCCTGGTGAGCTGGATGCCCGGCCCTGCGAACGCCGTTCCGCCAACCCGTCAGTCCATGCAGCGCCCGGGCGACCCGATCATTCTGTTCTTTGATGAGCCGCTTGATCCGGCATCTGTCGAGAATGGTGTCGAACTCATTGAAAACGGTGCACCGGTAACTAACCTTCAGGCTCGGTTGGATGGAACAGCGCTTGTGCTTAATCCGCAGGGTGGCTTGAAGCATGGCGTACCGTATTCCGTGTCTGTCGACGGACTTACAGACCTGGCGGGCAACCGCGCGATGGTTTCTCCGTTAAGCTTTGAGCTCGATAGCATTGAAGAAAACGGTAGCCCGGGAAATAAAGGATTCCCCCTGGCGTTGACGACCTACCCTGGCTACCCATGTGAAACCGACTACGAAAACACCCTGGATCTGGAAAACGGCGTATTCGGGAAATGCTGGACCGCCGACGCCAACAACGCCGGTGACGTGTTACCCGTCAGCAAAATGCCGGCGGACCGGCCAATCACGGTCGTGTTTTCCAAGTCTCTCGATCTGGATTCAGTCATCGTCGGTGAGACCTTTACCGTTCAGGAAATTGCACAGGAAGCAAACGGTACCGTTACCGTCCTGAACCAACAGGTGGCAGGCCGATTAGAGAAAAACAACCAGCGCATCCGGTTCTACCCAGAGCAGCCGTGGCAGGTCGGTGCGCATTACCGCTACATTCTGGCCTCCTCAGAGCAGAGCGGCACTTGCACTCCTGGACAGTACACGTCGATTTGCGACGAGGACGGCATACCACTGAAAACGGATCTGCTGGAAGGCCTCAATGATGGTGACGGGAACAATGGCCCTGATAATCTTGAGATCGTATTTACCGGTTCAGAAGCGCGCTCCACAGTCTTCACACCGCTGCGGAATCTGCCGATTCGGGACACCAATTCGAATCTTGCGATTGACTGCGATGACCTCGGCAGCGAATCGTGTCTTGAGCCATTTAATCACCAGGGGAGCGATAGTGAAGGCTTTTTGCCCTCGGCAAACGCCGCAAAACTGCTCGTAACCCAGGACCATGCCGAGGATGCCCGGGTTGGTTGTGCGGTTGACGGTGCCGATTGCCCCCGCAAAAAATTCATCTATCAGACCTACGCTCTGAATACGGAGGTTATTGGACCTACCGTGGATCCCGACACCGGGCGAGACGCCGTCAAAGTGCTGCTTTACCCAACCCAACTGGCGACCACGTCTCTCGACGTTCACCTGTCGTTGCTGAGCACGGTTTCCAGCACCGGGCCCCAGGTATTAAGAATGCGCTACGCCAAGGACGATCCTGAATGTACGGGAGCATCCTGCGCCAGAAACAGCCTGATTCCGGGTTACATCACCGAGAATGATCAGGGTGAGACGATTTTCAAAACCAAAGCCGAGCTGTTTCTTGATGCCCCCGGGTTGAAGGCAACCGCGTCCATCCTCGGAATTCCCACAGACTTGCCACTGACTCACAACCTCTTTGGCTATCCTTTCACTCTGGAACTGGAAGGGCGTGTGGTGTTCTTTGATGACGGCCGGATGCAGATCGAACAACGGAACTTCAATGTCCCCCACATCGACGTAGAGGCTGTCGCCCTCGGAATCATCAATACGGAAATCCCATTGATCATCCCCGAGCAAGGCGTCTACCTGAATTTTATATCCAACCCGGTGAAGGAAATTCCGGCTCAGTACGAATAGAACACAGGTTACTCAGGTCTACCCTCCTCAGGCCAGTCTCCGGACTGGCCTTTTTTATGGGCCTTTTGGGGCCACAATCACAATCGGTTTTTCATTCCGGGTCGTTTTCCTGATAATCTGGTTGCAATATGAAACCCAACAACAAGAATTCCGGGAGAGCCTGCATGGAAAACGGCGTCCACTACCGCACCTGTCACCTCTGCGAAGCCATGTGTGGCGTTGCCATTGAGGTCAACAACGGCAAAATCACCAGTATCAAGGGCGACGATCAGGATCCTCTGAGCCTGGGCCACATCTGCCCCAAAGCCGTCGCACTTCAGGATCTGCATGAAGACCCGGAGCGCCTGAAGAAGCCGATACGCAAAACTGCCCAGGGCTGGGAAGAGCTATCCTGGGAGGACGCCTTTGATCTGGTTGCCGAGAAGCTTCATGGAATTCGGAAAACCTACGGCCGGAACAGTATCGGGGTCTACCTCGGCAACCCCAATGTTCACAATCACGGCGCGCTGATGACCACCATGCCGTTTTTGCGGGCCATCGGCACCCAGAATCGCTTCTCTGCCACGTCCAACGACCAGCTACCGCACATGTTGGCCAGCCTGGAGATGTTTGGTCACCAGATTCTGTTTCCGATTCCCGACATCGACCATACTGACCTATTCATCTGTATTGGCGGCAACCCGATGGCCTCGAACGGCAGCTTGATGACCGTACCGGACATCCGGGGCCGCCTTAAAGCACTGCGGCAACGCGGTGGGCAACTCGTCGTTATTGACCCCCGACGCACCGAAACCGCCCGCCTGGCCGACAACTTCCATTTTATCCGGCCCGGCACCGATGCCTTCCTGCTGATGGCCATGGTACACACTCTGTTCGAAGAGAACCTGGTGGATCCCGGCGCGGCCGAGCGGCTGGTGAAAGACGTGGATCTTCTGCGCCTGGCCGCCCTATCGTTCTCACCGGAAGCGGTAACCAGGCACACCGGCATTGAGGCTGAGGCCATCCGACAGCTGGCACGACAGCTGGCCAAAACGCCACGGGCAGCCCTGTATACCCGAATGGGCACCAGCACCCAGGCGTTTGGCGGCACCACCACGTGGCTGGCCTACTGCCTGAATATCCTGACCGGTAAGCTGGATGTACCCGGTGGCGTACTGTTCACCCAACCGGCGGTGGATCTGGTGGCACTCGGCGCCATGTCCGGGCAGCGAGGGCATTTCGGTAAGCGCCACAGCCGGGTTCGCGGTCTACCGGAATTTGCGGGAGAGTATCCGGCCAGCACCATGGCCGATGAAATGCTTACACCGGGCGAAGGTCAGGTCCGTGCCTTTGTGACCGTGGCCGGCAACCCTGTGCTATCAAGCCCTAACGGCCAGCGACTGGAGTCAGCCCTGGAGGGGCTGGATTTCATGGTGTCCGTGGATTACTACCTGAACGAAACCACCCGCCATGCTGATGTCATTCTGCCGCCAACGGCGGCCCTGGAGCGCAGTCACTATGATCTGATCTTCAGCCAGTTTGCCGTACGCAACGTAGCCAAGTACAGCGAAGCACTGTTTCCGGCAGCGGACGACGCCCGCCACGACTGGCAGATTCTGCTGGAGCTCGCACACCGTCTGGAACAACAGCGTAAAGGCGGGCGCCTGCCCCTACGCTCGGAAATGGGCTGGAGGGCGTTCAAAAAACTGGGACCAGATCCTATTCTGGATCTGCTCTTGCGAACAGGCCCCTATGGTGCCGACGCCGGCCCGGTGCGCCCATTCGCCCAAACCGCCATCGAACTGGTGATGGACATTCTTCCGGAGCGTAACCCCCTCAAAGGCCTGGCCCGGCTGAGCCCACTCAACCGACGTTGGGATGAATTACCTAAAGGCCTATCACTTTCTGCTCTGAAAGCCGCACCGCATGGCATCGACCTCGGTCCCCTGCAACCGGCGTTACCGGAAAGGCTGTTCACCCGCGATGGTCTGATTCAGATGGCACCCCGCCGCTATCTCGCGGATGTGGAGCGCATGCAGGCTACCCTTGAATCTGCACCCGCTGACGGCCTGCTGTTGATTGGCCGTCGCCATGTCCGCAGCAACAACTCGTGGATGCACAACAGCCAGCGTCTGGTCAAAGGCAAAGGCCGCTGCACCCTGCTTATCCACCCGGACGACGTCAGCAAACGAGCGTTGAACCCCGGAGATCATGCCGAGGTTTCGGTTCAGGGGCGAGACGTGGTGATCCCGGTGGAAATCACCGAAGACATTATGCCGGGTGTGGTGTCCATCCCCCACGGTTGGGGTCACCATCGATCAGGCACCGGCCAATCAGTGGCATCGTCCCACGCCGGGGTCAGCATCAACGATCTGTTGGATGATGCCCTGGTGGATCCGGTTTCGGGAACCTCGGTCTTGAACGGCCAGGCGGTTGATGTCAGAGTCTGGCAACCCGAACCTCAACAGAAACAGGCCTGATAGTGGCCTCTTGAACAAACAGGAGTGTAACCATGCCCAGAGGGCTGCAATTGGTCTTTATTGCCATCGGGCTGGTTATTATCGGTGTGTTACTGGTTTATATCTGGCGCCAATCCAGGCTGCTGTCCGAACAGCGGCTGCGCCAGAAGAAAACTGAGGAGTTTCAGGCCCGGCGCCGGGACGAAATGATTGAAAGTATCCGGATTATCGCCATGGCGGTAGAGGAAGACCAGGTTGAGTATTCCGAGGCCTGTCTGAGATTCAAGGGTCTGCTGGATTACCTGGCCCCGGAACTGCTGGAAAAGCCACCCTTTCAGGTGTTCCAGACGGTGCACGACAAGATTCAGCATATGCCCACCCATCGGGCGAGGAAGAATACCGACTCCGCGACCATCCGGGAAATGGACAAAGAACGGTTTGCGGTGGAAAGGGAGTATTCCGATGAAATCCGTCGGGCCGCTACCGCAATCCGGCATCATCGTTTTGACTGACGTCAGGGTTTTGTAACTTTTTGTTACCGACCGGACGCCCGCCTCAAAAATATGTCAAAGCAAATCAATAGCTTTAAGCCTCAAGGAAAGCTGACACCATGCTCATTTATGTAATCTGCATGCAGTCGCCTTTCCTTTTCCTGGAGCTTGTCTAAATTTAAAAACAGGAGGCCGCTCCCACCACACTGGATCAGCCTCCCCGTTGTTTTCTCCTGACAAGTTTGGACGACTCTGCAACAAGCGGGTGAACTTGCCGGCCTCAATGGCCGGCCCTTTTTTATCCGCCCTGACTCATCATCCCGGCCATGGCCATAATACTGTCTTTGCGGCTTACCAGCTCATCAAACTGTTCCTGAACCAGCTCCCTGTCCAGACCCAGCTCATCATAAACGGCCTGAGTTGCCGGCTCACCTGCGCCCAAGGCAACACCACGTTCCGTCAGTAACTGCCGTCCCAGCCACAATAAACGAGCATAAACACTATGGGGACCGTCATAGGAAGGATTCTTCTGGTAACGAATGGCCAGTGTCACCTCGTCCGGCATACCCCAGTTTTCCATCAACTGCGCTGCAATCTGCTCCCGGGTGATCCCCAGCAGGTAATGCTCAATGACACTGGAATCAATGTGCGGGTTCACCTCCAGCGACCGGCAGACCAGCCTGAAATGCGGCGGGAACACCTGAGCCAGTACCAAATGCCCGAAGTTATGGAGCAAACCAGCCAGGTAGGCGAGGCCAAACAGAGGTCGCTGCCCTCGAGGCATCATGCTCGCGAGAATGCCCGCAGACTGAGCCTGCCAGATGGCCTGCTGCCAGTAATCCACATAACCGTCCGGATGATCCTTCGGGTGCTTCAGGGCACGCCCCAGCGCCAGGCCCATGGCCAGGTTCATCACAAGATCAAAACCCAGTACCCGGGACACCGCATCGTGGACGGAACGCACCTGCCCTGCAGCGGCGTAGAACGATGATGATGCCCAACTCACGACCTGGGCTGCCAGGCTCGGATCGCTCTCCACCACATCCACCAGGTCCCCCATTACCGCATTAGGGTTTACCCGCAGATGAATGATGCGCTGAGCAGTCTCAGGCAAGGGCGGCAGCTCCAGCGTATCCTCCAGTCGCTGCTGAATACGCAAGCCGGTGAACTTTTTGATGGCGGAATGCAGCTGGTCACGGTCGGCGGCGTGATTGTCAAGATTGACGGATATATTCGCGGTATCCACCGCAAAATCGTGTCGGGCGGCCTTTGCCGTCAACTGGCGGAAATCTTCGCCCGGCATCATCAGGCCCAGGTCCTGTTCCCCCAACTCCAGCGCGACCGCCTCGAGTTCATCCACACGCCGGTCAACTACGGTCGGCCAACCGGTGAGTGATGGCAGCGCCGGCAACTCCTGAAGCCCGGCTTTCTGGCGGACCCGAACCTGCTCGCGCCGCTGCATCATTCTCAGATCCCGCCCCAGACGCTTGTTCAGGGCTTCCAGATCGAGCATATCGTTGCGACGGCAGATGGCCTGCAGATTACCTTGATCGTCGCTGAGCAGTACCATTCGGAGCAAATGGCCGGTATCAATCTGGCTTACGCTCCGGAACGATACACCGGGGGCGTTATCACCAAGTGCCTGCTGTACCACAACAGGAAGTTCCATAGCATTCTCCGGACAAAGGTTATCAATCAGTTTTCATGCATTTTGCAGTCATTAACGCGACATTAACAGGCCAATATCGGCCACGAGCACAGGCGTTATGAAATTCATGACCAACACTATACGTCGCCATAACGAATTTTCTCACCCAGCCACCGTCGGATAAGTGCTGAGACTACCCGAGGCTCCTTCATCAGGCTCGGCGCCATGTCACGAATGGGAGCAATCCAACCCTTGTCGCGTTCAAAATCGGCCAGGCGAAACTGCATCAAGCCAGTCTGGCGAGTACCCAGCACTTCTCCAGGACCTCGAATCTCAAGATCCTTTTCGGCGATAAAGAAGCCATCCTGACTGTCCCGCAGCGCCTGTAACCTGGCCTTGCCATTATTGGACAGGGGCGGGTGATACATCAGCACGCAGAAACTGGCTTGCTCACCGCGGCCAACCCGGCCCCGCAACTGATGCAACTGCGCCAGCCCGAGCCGCTCCGGGTTCTCGATAATAATCAGAGAGGCATTGGGCACGTCCACGCCGACCTCGATCACCGTGGTGGCCACCAGCAAATCCAGTTCGCCGTTTTTGAAGCGCTCCATTACCGCGGCTTTTTCCTGGGCTTTCAGGCGGCCATGAACAAGGCCAATGGCCAGATCCGGCAACCGCTCAACCAACTCCTGGGCGGTCACTTCCGCCGCCTGGCACTGAAGCGCCTCGGATTCCTCAATCAGAGTGCAGACCCAATAGGCCTGCCGACCTTCCCTGCAGGCCTTGCGTACCCGCTCAATGATGTCGTCCCGGCGGCTCTCCGGCAGCACAATCGTTTCGATGGGCTTGCGCCCCGGCGGCAGCTCATCAATCACGGAGGTATCGAGGTCGGCATAGGCGCTCATGGCCAGGGTTCGCGGTATGGGCGTCGCCGTCATGATCAACTGGTGCGGTGCCAGCGTTCCGCCAACCCCTTTCTCTCTCAGGGCCAGCCGCTGGTGCACGCCAAACCGGTGCTGTTCGTCGACAATCACCAGCGCCAGGCGCTGGAATACCACGTCATCCTGAAACAGGGCATGGGTACCAATGGCAATCTGCGCACGACCCTCGGCGACCGCACTCAACGCTGTCTGTCGGGCTTTGCCTTTCACCTTCCCCGACAACCAGGCTAACTCCACACCCAATGGCTCCAGCCAATTTCGGAAGTTCTGATAGTGTTGCTCCGCCAGAATCTCGGTAGGTGCCATCAAGGCAACCTGGGCGCCGGCTTCGATGGTTTGCAGAGCAGATAAGGCAGCAACCACGGTTTTACCCGAGCCGACATCTCCCTGAACCAGGCGTAACATCGGCACCGGCTGACTCAGATCCTGCCGGATATCGGCAATCACATGGCGCTGGGCACCGGTCAGACTAAACGGCAGTTGCTCCAGAAATCGCTCTGCCCGGTCTCCCGCTGGTAGCAGCGGCAAGGCCTCCCGGGCCTGTATCTGCTTCCGGACCTGCAACAGGCTAAGCTGATGCGCAAGCAACTCCTCCATCACCAGCCGCTGCTGAGCCGGGTGCTTTCCCTCTACCAGCAGATGCACCGGGGCGCCGGCCGGAGGCAAATGCACCAGGCGAACAGCCTCGGTTATGCCGGGCAACTGGTAGTCCGCCAGCAGTGCCGGGGGCAGCCAGTCCTTGATGGGGTAGCGATCCAGATAGCTCAGGGCCTGCTGACACAGCCCCCTGACCCTGGGCTGTTGAATGCCCTCGGTCAGAGGATACACCGGCGTGAGCGTCGCCTGTTCGGCCGGCGGCATGGCAGGAGGATTGGTCTGGTATTCCGGATGGTAGAATTCGTAGCCGGCCCGGCCTGGGCGCACCTCGCCGAAACAGCGCACTCGTGTGCCTTCAGCAAGCTGGTTTTTCTGGGCGGCATTGAAGTGAAAAAACCGCATCACCAGAAACCCGGTGTCATCCCGCAACGTCACCTGCAGGCTGCGCCGGCGGCCCATCACCAGGTCGGCCTTCATGACCTCACCTTCCACCACAGCAATATCGCCGATACGCAGGCTGCCCATGGGCACTACGCGAGTGCGGTCTTCATAACGGTAGGGAAGATGGAACAGGAGATCCTGAATGGAGTGGATGCCCAGCCTGGCAAGTATTTCCGCCAGGGCGCTTCCTACGCCCTTGAGCTGGGTTACCGGGATGTCCTCCAGTGACGTCATACGGCCCTCAGGCGCTTTCAGCAACCGCCGGTGTGTCGGTTTTGGCTTTTTCTATCACCCGGCACTGGCTAGCCGCCAGTGACAGTACATCGATGGCTTTGGGCCGCGGGAAGGTTACACGCCAGGCTAGCGCCACGGTTCGGAAAGGCACCGGCGCCGCAAAAGGCCGCACCGCAAGGATATCTTCCTGGTATTTGATGGCAGTGGCGGCCGACAGCGGCAGTACCGTGATTCCCAGTCCGGAGGCCACCATGTGCCGGATGGTTTCCAGCGAACTGCCCTCGGTCACCAGCTCCGGTCTGCCGTTGTCCGCCCGCTTGGTGATGGCATCCACCAGGGGCGGACATGACTCCAGCACCTGATCCCGGAAACAGTGGCCGGGCCCGAGCAGCAACAATTGCTCTTTCGCCATCTCTTCGGCCGTCACCTGCTCCTTCTCTGTCAGCGGATGATCCGCTGGCAGCAGCACCACAAACGGCTCATCGTAAAGCGGCAGGGTTACTACTTCCGGCTCTTCAAACGGCAGGGCAATGATGATGGCATCCAACTCTGAGTGCCGCAGCTTCTGGCGCAGGCTGGCGGTGTAGTTCTCTTCTATGTAAAGGGGCATGTCTGGCGCCGCTCTGCGCAGCTCCGGTAATAAATGCGGGAACAGGTAGGGTCCGATGGTATAAATCGCGCCGACCTTCAATGGCGAATTGAGCTGATTCTTGCCGTCCTGCGCCATATCCTTGATCACGCCCACCTGGTCCAGAACCCGCTGGGCCTGCTCAATGATACGCTGGCCAACCTCGGTCACCCGAATACTGCTTTTGCTGCGCTCGAACAAGGGGATACCGAGCTCATCCTCAAGCTTTTTAACCGCAACGCTAAGGGTCGGCTGGCTGACATGACAGCGCTCTGCGGCACGGCCAAAATGCCTTTCCCGGGCAAGCGTAACAACGTATCGTAACTCGGTGAGGGTCATGGTGAGCTCCGGTTGACGTACTCAGGTCGAAGTTTCACTTACTTTATCAGCCAAAGGATAAGGATTGAAATTGTCTATGGCAATGACTGATGACAAGCAAAAGGCACAAATTCTGGTGGCGGGCTGCGGCAAGCTCGGAGGTGACATTGCCACGGTTCTGCTGGGCGCCGGAGACGTATACGGGCTGCGCCGCAACCCGGATCGAGTCCCTCAGGGAGTGACCGGGATCGGGGCAGATCTGACCCGCCCGGAATCCATGGCCGGCAAGCTTCCGGAACACCTGGACATCGTCGTCTATTGCCTGACGCCATCCAGCTACGACGAAGAGGGTTATCATCAAGCCTATGTCACTGGTCTCAAGAACCTGCTCAACGTCATCGGTGAGCAATCCCTCAAACGGCTGATCTTCATCAGCAGTACCAGCGTCTTTGCGCAGAATGATGACAGCTGGGTCGATGAGAACAGCCCTGCCGATCCGGACCGGTTCACTGGTCAACAAATCCTCCAGGGCGAACGTACCGCCCTGAACAGCGGGCATCCAGCCACCGTTGTTCGCTTCAGTGGCATTTATGGCCCCAGCCGTCAGCGTTTTCTTGAGGAAGTCCTGGAAGGCCGCATGAACCCCCAACCACCCGCACCTTTCAGCAATCGCATACACGAAGTGGATGCCGCCAACGCTGTGTCATGGCTTGCGCAAAAAGCCCTGAACGGTGAGGACCTGGAGCCACTGTACGTCGCCAGTGATTGCGAGCCGGTTCGGCTGGATGAGGTGGTTGATTGGGTGCGTTCTCAGGTGCCGTGCAAAGCCCCGGTGGAAGGCGCCCGTAAAGGCGGGCGGGCCGGTAGCAAGCGCTGCAGTAATCGAAAACTGCTTCAGAGTGGCTTTGAATTCCGGTACCCCGACTATCGGGCGGGGTACCGGGAGATGATCAGCAAGCTCTGACGCTTAGCTGAGCACCATAACGGCTTCCATTTCCACCGGAACGCCTTTCGGCAGCGCGGCTACACCGACGGCGGCGCGTGCCGGATACGGCTCCTGGAAATAGGTGGCCATGATCTCGTTGACAGTGGCGAAGTTGGCCAGGTCCGTCATGTAGATATTCAGTTTGACGATGTCCTTCAGCTCGCCACCGGCCGCTTCACACACGGCTTTCAGGTTCTCGAACACCTGACGGGTCTTGGCGGCAAAGTCGCCCGCCACCACTTCCATGGTTTCCGGGTCCAGCGGAATCTGGCCAGACAGATACACGGTGTCCCCGGCTTTAACAGCCTGAGAGTAGGTACCAATCGCCTGAGGGGCGTTTTCGGTCTGGATAACAGATTTGTTGGTCATGACCTGCAATTTCCTCTTTTCCAAAACGCCAATCGTCACCTTTGGGCGTAGCCACTGTCAACCACGCAAAGGTCTCAGTGCCGAACCCGGCCGATATGGGTCACTGCACGAATGTTCCGGACCCTGCGCATCACCCGCGCCAGATGCTTGCGGCCATTCACATGCACCACGAGGCTGACGATGCCGAAGCGCGCGTTCTGGTCTTCCACACTGATGCGCTCGATGTTTCCGTCTGCCATGGCAACGGCGTTCGCTACTTCGGCAATCACCCCGCGCTGGCGCTCCAGTTCAACCCGAAGCTCCACCGAGAATTCATCGGTAATGTCCTTGGCCCACTTCAGGTGGGTCAGCCGGGCACGGCCTTCATCGTCCTCCGGCAGGCGGGAACAGGTATCTGAATGAATCACCATGCCGTTGCCGGAGTCCATCACACCAACCACCGGGTCCCCGGGAATGGGTTTGCAACAATTGGCAAAGCGTACCAAGAGCCCTTCGGTGCCGCGTATGGTGACGGCGCCCTGCTTGCTGTCCGGGGCGTTTTCCAGGTTGGCCGGCGCGTCCATCACGTCATTGCCGGACACCAACTGACGGGCCACCAGATAGGCCATACGGTTACCCAGACCAATATCGCTGATCAGATCATCAAAGCTGTTGACCTGGTTGTGATTAACCACCGCCTGTTTCTGGGCATCGCTGATATCCGACAGTTTGGCACCAAAACCCTTGAGCGAACGTTTGAGCAGGGTGCGACCCAGCTCCATGGACTCGGTCCGCTTACGGGTTTTCAGCACATGCCGAATACTGCTTCGGGCTTTGCCGGTCACCACGAAGCTGAGCCAGGCAGGATTCGGGCGGGCGCCGGGCGCGGTGATGATTTCCACCGTCTGCCCGCTTTGCAGCGGTTGACTCAGAGATGCCAGATTGCGATTGATCCGACACGCCACAGAGGCATTGCCGATATCGGTATGGATTGCATAGGCAAAGTCCACCGGGGTGGCCCCGCTTGGCAGCTCCATGATCCGGCCCTTGGGCGTAAACACATAGATCTCGTCCGGGAACAGATCGACCTTGACGTGTTCAATGAACTCCATGGAATCATCCGCGCGTTCGCGCATTTCCATGAGCCCCTTCACCCACCGATCTACCCGGGATTGATTGATGGTGGTCACGCCGGAGGCTTCGTTTTTGTACATCCAGTGGGCAGCAATACCATTGTTGGCAATGTGCTCCATTTCCTCGGTCCGGATCTGGATCTCGATGTTCACGTGCATGCCGAACAAGGTAGTGTGAATGGACTGATAGCCATTCGACTTGGGCATGGCAATGTAATCCTTGAAACGCCCGGGCAGTGGCTTGTAGAGACTGTGTACGGCACCAAGTATGCGATAACAGTTATCCTCGGTATCCGTAATGATCCTGAACGCATACACATCCATGATTTCATGGAAGGATTTCTGCTTGAACTTCATCTTGTTATAAATGGAGTTCAGGTGTTTCTCCCGCCCCAGAATGCGGCCCGGAAGCCCACGCTCCTCCAGCTTTTCCTGCAATTTTCCCCGGATGTCTTCAATGATCTCCCGGTGGCTGCCACGAAGCTTCTCCACCGCCTTGGAAATGTACTTGGCGCGCATGGGATAAAGCGAGGAAAAGCCCAGATCTTCAAGCTCGGTACAGATGGAATGCATGCCCAGGCGATTGGCAATGGGCGCATAGATATCAAGGGTTTCAGTGGCAATACGCAGGCGCTTCTCGTACGGCATGGGGCCAAGGGTGCGCATGTTGTGCAGACGATCCGCCAGCTTCACCAGAATCACCCGGATATCCTTGGCCATGGCCAGGGTCATCTTCTGGAAGTTTTCCGCCTGGGCCTCCGCCCGGGAGCGGAACTCAATCTGGGTCAGTTTGGAGACACCATCTACCAGCTCGGCCACATCCTCTCCGAACTGTTCCGCCAGCGCATCTTTTGGAATGCCGGTATCTTCAATGACATCGTGAAGCATGGCTGCCATCAGGCTCTGATGGTCGAGCCGGAGGTCGGCAAGAATTCCGGCCACAGCCAGGGGGTGGGTAATATAACGGTCGCCGCTTTTACGCATCTGGCCTTCGTGGGCCTGCTCGGCGTAATAGTAAGCCCGTCGCACCTGATTGATGCGATTGGTATCGAGGTAGGAACTGAGCTCTCTGGCCAGTTCTTCTACCGTTGCCTCTGCTGCGACCACCGCGCCTCCATTGTTCTCAGTATACCGGGGACAAAAAAGCCCGAATGCGTGCATCCGGGCTTCCGTTGTCCTTCCTGGCAGGTTCTATAGTTACACTATAAAACTGCGGAGGCAGATTTCAATGCTTCTCAATTACCGGCACGTATTTTTACGCATCGCCGGCAACCGGACGAACTCAGTCGTCGTCTTCTTCCAGCAGAAGATCGCGGGTCACCTTGCCTTCTGCAATTTCACGCAGGGCAATAACGGTCGGCTTATCATTCTCTTCCGCAACCATCGGCTCGGCACCCTTGGTGGCGATCTGGCGGGCGCGTTTGGTGGCCAGCATGACCAGCTGGAATCGGTTATCTACGTTTTCCAGGCAATCTTCAACGGTAACTCGTGCCATTATCTTCCCCGAACAAAAAGAATCACTGATTTAGCAGACCGCGTAGTTTACTGACCCCGGCTCAATTTGTATACAGTGAAAACCACCATCACCCGTGAGCGGACAAGTCCCGCAGCAACTCACCGTGGCGAACCTGCTGGGTGGCCATTTTCAGCCGCTGACTGCGGACAATGGCCAGCAGATCAGCTAATGCCACCGCAAAGTCATCGTTGACCACCAGGTAATCAAACTCGACCGCGTGCCGGCACTCTTCCTCCGCCTCCGACAGCCGCCGTTCGATGACTTCCGGCGCGTCAGTACCACGCCCAACAAGTCGCTGGCGGAGGATTTCAGCCGAGGGCGGCACAATGAAAATGCTCACACATTCCGGAATCAGCCGGCGCACCTGTTCCGCCCCCTGCCAGTCAATCTCCAGGATCACATCCTGCCCGGTAGCCAGGGTTTCCCGCACCCACACCTGGGAGGTGCCATAGTAGTTGCCGAAAACATCCGCATGCTCCAGGAAATCACCCCGGGCAATCATGGCCTCGAACTCATCCCGGCTGATGAAGTGATAGTTCACGCCATCCTGCTCTCCATCGCGCATCGGGCGAGTGGTGTGGGATACCGACACCCCCAGCCGGGAATCCTGACGGAGCATTTCCGACACGAGGCTGGTCTTGCCCGCGCCGGAAGGAGCGGAAATCACAAACAGAGTACCCTGCCCACCGGCCTGCTTCATGGCTTGAAGACTCCTGAACAACAGTTTGCGGCCAACACGCATGGCCAGAAAGCGGCAAATTATACGGGGTTTGACTTATCTCCGCATCCCGGCCCGGGTTCAGCTGTTAGTATGGCAGCAAACACCCACAGTAAACGGATACCGCCATGGAAAAACTCCTGATCATCATGGATCACCACCATAAAGACCAAACCGCCCTCGCCCGTGGCGTGGCACTGGCCCGGGCAACGGGCGCAGCGGTGGAGGTCGTGGCGTTTGTGCATGAATATCTGGATGCACTGCCGGGCGATCCGGAGGTACAACAACGGGCCCGACAGGCGCTCATGGAACATCGCCAGAAATGGCTGGAACAGATGCTGGCGCTGGCCGATTGCAATGATCTGAAGATCCATGCCCGAACGGTCTGGGAAAAGCACATTCACCTGTGGGTAATTGCCCAGTGCCAGAAAGAGAACGTTGGTGTCGTGGTAAAGACGGGCCATCGCTCAGAAACCTTCCTGTATACCCCGACCGACTGGCACCTGATTCGCGAGTGCCCGTCACCGGTGATGCTGGTGGCGGAGAACAAATGGAACAAGGCTCGGCCAATCCTGGCGGCGGTGGACCTGAGCTCCGACAAGCCCGTGAAGAAAGCCCTGAACAATCGCATCATTGATCGCGCCTGGCATCTGGCGAAGGCTCTGGAAACAGAGCTGCACCTGGTGCACGCACTTCATACCTCGGTGGTTCTGGCCGACCTGGACATCATCGACCCTCTGGCCCACGCCAGAAAACGGGAAGCGGCCCTGAAACCGCAGATTGAACACCTGTGCAACACCTGGCACCTGATGCCGGAACAGGTCCACATCGAATCTGGCCCTGCTCAAAAGATCATTCCCAGTGTTGCCAACCGGATCAAGGCCGACATGGTCGTGATCGGTACGACTGGCAAAACCGGCCTGGCCGCCCGTGTCATCGGCAACACGGCCGAAAAGGTGCTGACGCATTTGCGGACCGACCTGCTCGCCATCAAGCCGTCGGAGTAAACCGCACGAACGCCGGGGTAGCACCAACCGCCCCGGCTCATACCTCATTCCAGATTCTGCACCTGCTCGACGAATAAAAATTAAAAAGCATTTATAAACAGTTGCTTGGTGTATTTTTCACAGCCATCGCCGCTCAATACTACCCATTTTACTACCCATGGATAGAAACTCTATCTCTGAGCAGTCCGCGTAGTTACTACCCATGATTATAAACTGGGATAATAGGGAAACTGGGAATCTCGCCCGGATATTTGTTTGTCGACAAAAATGATGTGGATCAGCCTAATTGCTGTGGTTCGTGCGTAAGATACAGCTTAAGATGTGGGTCTACAAAGATCGCGCTCAGCCTGAATTCAATGGTCAAGAATGAGTGAGCCAACTGGCGTGGAGCAATCCAAGACGTGAAAAAATTCATGAAAGCAGGTATTCGAGGCGTCGCCGCTGCGATTGTCATTGGGCTGGGCGTTTGGGCTTGGTGGCATTTTCAACCGCAGGACTTGCCCGACGGATTCGCCGCCGGAAACGGCCGGATCGAGGCGGTCGAGATCGATATCGCAGCCAGGACCGCAGGCCGGATCCGGGAGATCCTGGTCAACGAGGGCGACTTCGTCCGCGCCGGCCAGGTCTTGGCGAAAATGGACACGGCCGTTCTGGAGGCGCAGCTCCGGGAGGCCGAGGCGCAGTTGCAACGGGCGCTCATCGGCATCGAGACCGCGCAAAGCCTGGTGACCCAGCGTGAGGCCGAGAAGCAGGCCGCCGAAGCGCTCATAGCCCAGAGGAAGGCCGAGCTCGACGCCGCGCAAAAACGGCTTGCCCGCACCCGGGAGCTCGCCTCAAAAAATGCCGCCTCCGAGGCGCAGCTCGATGACGACCGTGCCGCGGCTGCGGCGGCGAAGGCTGCGGTCGGCGCCGCGGAGGCGCAGGCGGCGGCCGCGCAAGCCGCCATAGGGCGGGCCAGGTCGGATGTCATTGCTTCGGAGGCCTCGGTGGAAGCGGCGCGGGCCACCCTCCAGCGTATTCAGGCGGATATCGACGACAGCGTGCTGAAATCGCCGCGTGACGGGCGTGTCCAGTACCGTGTCGCTCAGCCCGGTGAGGTTCTCTCCCCGGGCGGCGTGGTGCTGAACATGGTCGATCTCACCGATGTGTACATGACCTTCTTCCTGCCGACGGAACAGGCCGGGCGGATCGCGCTCGGGGCCGAGGCGCGGCTCGTGCTCGACGCCGCCCCGCAATACGTGGTCCCGACCGAAATCTCCTTCGTGGCGGACGTCGCGCAGTTCACACCCAAGACGGTGGAGACGCAAGAAGAGCGCCAGAAGCTGATGTTCCGCATCAAGGCGCGGATTGCCCCGGACCTGCTCAGAGAGCACCTCCTCCAGGTCAAGACCGGCCTGCCGGGCATGGCCTATGTGCGGCTCGACCCGCGGGTGGATTGGCCGCCTGAACTGCAGACGAGACTGCCGCAATGAGCCGGGAGGCAGATACACTGATCGAGGATGACGGGGGGGCTGACGTGCCGGTTGCCCGCCTGCGCGATGTATCCCTGCGCTACGGCAAGGCGCGTGCGCTCGACGAGGTCACGATCGACATCCCGGCAAACTGCATGGCCGGGTTGATCGGCCCGGACGGGGTCGGCAAGTCCAGTCTGTTGGCGCTGATCTCAGGCGCCCGCGCGGTCCAGACAGGACGAGTCGAGGTGCTCTGCGGCGATATGGCCGATGCGCGCCATCGCCGCAGAGTCGGCCCGCGTATCGCCTACATGCCACAGGGCCTGGGACGGAACCTCTATCCGACACTCACGGTGTTCGAGAACCTCGACTTCTTCGGGCGCCTATTTGGGCATGACGGCGGCGAACGGGCGCGCCGCATCGAGGTGCTGACCGGGGCCACCGGGCTCAAGCCGTTTCTCGATCGGGCGGCGGGCAAACTATCCGGTGGGATGAAGCAGAAGCTCGGCCTCTGCTGCGCGCTGATCCACGATCCGGACCTGCTCATCCTCGACGAGCCGACCACCGGTGTCGATCCGCTCTCGCGCAGACAGTTCTGGGATCTGATCGCCGGCATCCGTCGTTCCCGGCCCGGCATGAGCGTGCTGGTTGCCACCGCCTATATGGATGAGGCGGCACGCTTCGACTGGCTGGCAGCGATGGACGGTGGGGCGGTGCTGGCCAGCGACACGCCCGAAGGCCTGCTGCACAGCACGGGAGCGGATTCGCTGGAGGCGGCCTTCATCCGGCTGCTGCCGGAAGACAAGCGCCGCAATTATCGGCCGGTCGAGATTCCGCCGCGGTCGGCAGACGATGGCGACCCCGCGATCGAGGCCCGGGATCTGACCATGCGCTTTGGCGAATTCATCGCGGTCGATCATGTGAACCTGCGTGTCCCCCGGGGTGAGATCTTCGGTTTTCTCGGCTCCAACGGCTGCGGCAAGACCACGACCATGAAGATGCTGACCGGCCTCCTTCCGCCGAGCGAAGGCCGGGCCTGGCTGTTCGGACACGAGGTGGACCCGCACGACCTCGCGACCCGCCGCCGAGTCGGCTTCATGTCGCAGTTCTTCTCGCTCTACACCGAGCTGACGGTGCGGCAGAACCTGGAGCTGCATGCCCGGCTGTTCCAGGTGCCCGCTGCCGAGATTTCAGGGCGGGTGGACGAAATGGTTGAACGCTTCGATTTGACCGCCGTGGTGGACAGTCTGCCGGGCCAGCTGCCCCTCGGCCACCGGCAACGCCTGTCGCTGGCGGTCGCCATGATCCACAAGCCCGAGATGCTGATCCTCGACGAGCCCACCTCGGGCGTCGACCCGGTGGCGCGCGACGCCTTCTGGCGCCAGCTGGTCGAGCTGTCGCGCCGCGACGGCGTGACCATCTTCATCTCCACCCACTTCATGAACGAGGCCGAGCGCTGCGACCGCATCTCGCTGATGCATGCGGGCCGGGTGCTGGTCACCGACACGCCGGCGAATATCGTACAGCAGCGGGGCGCAGAGACCCTGGAAGAGGCATTCGTCGCGCATCTGGAGGAGGCGTCGGGGGAGGGCGAAGGCGGAGAGGAGCAAACAGCGTCGCTCGATACGGTTAACGCGTCGGCAGGCCATGGCGAACCCCAGGGCTGGCGGCGCATGTTCGATCCCCGGCGCATGATCAGCCACGCCCGGCGTGAAGGGTTGGAGCTGCGCCGCGATCCCATCCGGCTGACGCTGGCGCTGCTCGGCAGCGTCATCCTCATGTTCGTGATGGGCTATGGGATCAGCCTCGATGTTGAGGATCTCACCTTTGCGGTGCTGGATCGCGACCAGACCACCGTCAGCCGCGACTATACGCTCAACCTCAGCGGCTCCCGGTACTTCGTCGAGCGGCCGCCGATCACCGATTATGCCGATCTTGACCGGCGAATGCGCGAAGGCGACATCAGTCTGGCGATCGAGATCCCGCCGGGCTTCGCGCGCGACATTGCCCGGGGCCGGCGGGTCGAGACCGGCGCCTGGATCGACGGCGCCATGCCGACACGGGGCGAGACCGTCCGCGGCTATGTGCAGGGGATTCATGCCCACTGGCTGGCGACCAAGGCGCGCGAGGCCGGCTACGGCGAGGCTTTGGCGGGGCTCGTCAATATCGAGACCCGGTTCCGCTATAACCCGGACGTCAAGAGCCTGGTGGCAATGGTACCGGCGGTGATCCCGCTGCTGCTCATGCTGATCCCGGCCATGCTCGCGGCGCTCAGCGTGGTGCGCGAGAAGGAGCTCGGCTCGATCACCAACTTCTACGTCACGCCCACTACGCGGCTCGAGTTCCTGCTCGGCAAGCAGTTCCCTTACGTGGTCCTGTCCTTCCTGAGCTTCCTGCTGCTCACGCTGCTCGCGGTGACCGTCTTCGGCGTGCCGCTGAAGGGCAGCTTCCTGACGTTGGCGGTGGGTGCGCTGCTCTATATTGGTGCCGCCACGGCCGTGGGGCTGCTGATCTCCACCTTCATGCGCAGCCAGATCGCGGCGATCTTCGGCACGGCAGTGCTCACCATCCTGCCGGCGGCGAACTTCTCCGGCATGATCGACCCGGTCTCGTCCCTGGAAGGGATGGGCCGGCTGATCGGCGAGGTCTATCCGACCACGCATTTCCTGACGATCGCGCGCGGCACCTTCTCGAAGGCCCTCAACTTCTCCGACCTGCATGGCGCCTTTCTCCCACTGGCGCTGGCCGTGCCGGTCCTGATCGGGCTGTCCGCCGCGCTGCTCAAGAAGCAGGAGCGATAGTCTATGCGCCTTGCCAATATTTGCCATCTCGGTGTCAAGGAGCTGCGCAGCCTTGTCCGCGACCCGATCATGCTGGTGCTGATCGTCTACGCCTTCACCGTTTCCGTCTACACGGCGGCCACGGCCATGCCGGAGACCCTCAACAAGGCGCCGATCGCGGTGGTGAATGAGGATCGCTCGCCGCTGTCCTGGCGCATCGTCAGCGCCTTTTACCCGCCGTACTTTGTTCTCCCCGAGGTGATCGAGCAGGCCGAGATGGACGCCCGCATGGATGCCGGCCTCGACACCTTCGCTCTTGACATCCCGCCCAACTTCCAGCGTGACCTGCTGGCAGGGCAGCGGCCCACGGTCCAGCTCAACGTCGATGCCACGCGCATGAGCCAGGCATTTACCGGCAGCGGCTATATCCAGACCATCGTCACCGACGAGGTGCGCGCCTTCGCGCAGCGTTATCGCGAGGTTCCGGAGTTGCCGGTCGATCTGGCGCTGCGGATGCGCTTCAATCCCCAGCTCAACAAGTCGTGGTTCGGCGCCATCATGCAGGTCATCAATAACGTGACCATGCTCTCCATCGTCCTCACCGGCGCGGCGCTCATCCGTGAGCGCGAGCACGGCACCGTCGAGCATCTGCTGGTCATGCCGGTCACGCCTTTCGAGATCATGAGCAGCAAGGTATGGGCGATGGCGCTGGTCGTCCTTGCCGCCACCGCCTTCGCACTGACTGCGGTGGTGCAGGGTTGGCTGTCCGTGCCCATCGAAGGCTCGCTCGCGTTGTTCCTGGTCGGGACTGCGCTGCATTTGTTCGCGACCACCTCGATGGGCATCTTCCTGGGCACCGTCGCCCGGTCCATGCCGCAGTTTGCCTTGCTGCTGATGCTGGTGCTGCTGCCGCTGCAGATGCTCTCCGGGGGCTCGACGCCGCGCGAGAGCATGCCGGAGGCCGTCCAGTACATCATGCTCGCCGCGCCCAACACCCACTTTGTAATGCTGGCCCAGGCCATTCTGTATCGTAGCGCGGGCCTCGCCACCGTGTGGCCGCAATTCCTGGCCATCGCCGTTATCGGGAGTACCCTTTTTGCCTTGGCCCTGACCCGCTTCCGGCGAACACTCAGCACCATGGCCTGACGGACCTGATGCATGGCAGCGTGGAGTTGCGCCGGGCACACTCCGACTAGAACCAGTTATTCAGCAGAATCCCCACGCCAAACCGCTCGATACGCTCGTTATAATCAATCAGACTCTCCCCATACCCGTTGTAGTACTGGAAAAAGCCCTTCATCGTATCCCCCATCGGGAAACTGTACCCGAACTCCACCGACGTCCGATTGGTAGAACGCATATTGTTCAAAAGCTTCAGCGAGAACGTGCGGTCCTCTGTCAGCTTGTAAACCGCGTGGTAACTACCATGTCCGAGATACTTCTCGATATCCGAGTTGTCGTCATCGCTGCCACTCTCCGGCAGCCGGAACCAGGGGTTAACCATAAACAGCCAGCGGTCATAGCTGTAAGCCGCGGTGCCCATGATCCGGTTCCAGCTGCGCGACCGGGGTTCTGATTGACCGTTAGACTGGTGATTGAAGCTCAGAGACACCGCACTCAGAGTGCCAGGCCCAAGATCCCAGTCCAGCCGGTGCCGGAAGAAAATCTCGGGCTCGTAGTTGGTTTCACGGAAGGGAGCGGAGTCTTTGGTGTTGTACACCTGCCAGTAGGACTGCTGGGTATAGCCAAACCAGAAGGTGGTTCGATCATCAAAAATGCCAGTCAGCAGTGGAATCTTGAAACTGATCTGGTATTTCGCCTCTTCCTCTTCCAGAGCGAAGTCATAGCCGGCGGGGCCCAGTCTCGGGCTGGTGGGCCTTGGGTTAGGGTCGTCCACATAGGTGAATGGCAGGATGTAGTTGGGGCGGTGGGTCACAAAACTGCCGGTGAATGAAAAAATTGCCTTCTCCGCGGTCAGGTAATTATCCACCAGGGCTGTCATCAGACCGGTGTCTGAGTCGTCCTCAAGAGCATCGCTGACGATCTGCTCCCGCCGGGCATCATCAGCCACCGGAATAGCGGCTTCCTCATCCGCCTGCTGTAACGTGTCTTCGTCCGCCGCTTTTCTGGCGGCAATGGGGTCATTCTGGGCGTCATAGCAGGCAAGTCGCTGGATGCCGTCCCGGATCAACGCACAGTTAACGGTTTCTTTCTGTTCATCCGGTGCAGCCTGAGCTGCCACCGTGGGGCTGGCCATCGCGAACATCAGCGTAAGCGCCCAGGCTGCTGAAAAACCGTAAGGATATCTTTTCATCGCGTCTTCTCAATTGGCAGCGGTCAGGCTGATCCAGGTGTTGGCAATGCTGCAAATCCGGACCCCAGCAGGCTCAATGCCAGCAGAAGAAAAATCAGCTTGTGCCGGATGTTAGCTTAACCGCTGGCTGACACAACCCAGCACAGGTACATAACGTCTGTTTCTTCGCCGTGAAGCAGGCTGCGAGCCTGGTGCATTTCCGGATCGCGTTTTCTGGCCCGGTTTTTCGTGGACGGCGATGCGGCAAGCAGCGTCGCGTCCACCACGGTGCCCTCGCGTAGCATCAGCCCCTGCCCAGCCAGATGAGCGTTGATCGCCTCAAACAGCTTGCCGGTGAGCCCTTCGCGCTCCAGCAATCGGCGACACTTGAGCAAGGTGGTCGCATCCGGTGCTGACTCCCGGCCAAGGTCAATGCCAACGAAACGCCGGATCGCCTGATTGTCGTAAATCGCATCCTCGATGCCTTGGTCCGAGAAGCCAAAGCACTGTTGGGGCCACTAACATACAGCCGCAACATTCGTCCCAGGCCCATGGGTGGGCGCCCCCGGCCCACCGCCTTTGGGGTAAAACGCTTCCAGTTACGCTTCCAGCGCATCCCACGGAGGCCTGCACGGTCCCCAGTTTGAGCGAACCGGCAATGTGAATAATGTCATCCCAGTGCTATTCGATCTTGTATTGACGCAACTCCGGGCCAGCTCATCAAAGAGTTCGACAACATGGGTGTGGCTATCCGGTTCCTCGACGATGGGATCAGCACCGAGGGGATCATGGGCAAGATGGTAGTCACCATCCTGTCGGCCGTGGCCCAAGCCCGAGCGTCAGCGCATACTGGAACGCACCAACGAGGGCCGCCTGGAGGCCAAGGCCAAAGGGGTCAAGTTTGGCCGTAAACCCAGGGTGGACAAGGATAGAGTCCGTGCCCTGCACAGCCAGGGAGTGGGGGCTACGGAGATCGCCAGGAGGTTAAAGATAGGCC
Organism: Marinobacter sp. EN3; assembly: GCF_000475315.1. NCBI lineage: Bacteria > Pseudomonadati > Pseudomonadota > Gammaproteobacteria > Pseudomonadales > Marinobacteraceae > Marinobacter > Marinobacter sp. EN3. The sequence continues at coordinate 18,959 of NZ_AXCC01000041.1, read as the reverse complement.
GGTCAACAATCTATAAAATACTGGCATCTGACCAAACGCAGTGATTTTGCTAATATCTACAGCTTGACTGTATCGCATTTGAGATACAAAGTAGAGTTACGCATGACAAACGGAGAATTCATCATGGCTCACACTTCAATGCTGCACGTTCGTGTGGACGACGAGCTGAAGGCTGATGCAGCGGAAAAGCTCGCCAGCTTCGGCTTGACGGTATCAGATGCCGTCCGCATCCTTCTAACCCGCGTAACCAAAGAGGGCGGATTGCCCGTTGGGTTAACGGCTGATCCGGAAGCCCATGACGCCTGGTTCCGCGATAAAGTGAAAGAGGCCCTGGCTGATGCCCGACCTACCGTTCCTCATCAACAGGTAATGGATGAGGCACAAGCGTTGATCGACAGAAAGCGTCGCCGTGCCTGAACTGGAATGGCTGGAACTGGCTCGTACCGATCTGCTAGGGATTGTCGATTACATCTCTGATGACAATCCCGATGCAGCACAGCGCGTAAAAGATGATATCGAGATGAAAGCTGAAAAGCTGCCGGAGTTCCCCACAATAGGCCGCCCTGGTCGGGTTGAAGGGACCCGGGAACTCGTCGCCTGGTCGAACTATATCCTCGTGTACCAGGAGGATGCCTTGACGGTACGAATACTGCGCGTGTTACATGCTGCGCAGCAGTGGCCGCCAACCGATTAACACCTGAATCAAGGGCTTTCTCCTCAGCCTAGCCGGCGAAGACCTTGATGAAGACCCTGCGACATATTCCTTGACAACTACCGGTCCGCAACGGCCACCAGCAGGCTGCATGGCGCGTGGGCGAGCAGCGAAGCGCCGACGGAGCCGTGCCACCACCGGGCCATCGCGCTCTGTTCACGGTGACCGACCACGACCAGATCCGCGCCGACCTCGTGCGCCATTCGGCCGATCTCCTCGGCGGGGTTGCCCGCAGCGAGGCGCGTGTCGACGGAAAGCCCCGCCCGCCGCAGCGCTTCCGCGCCCTCCGTCAGCACGCGGCGCACTTCCTGATATTCTCGCTCCGGCAGGTCTGAGGGTGCCGCCGCTTCAGCGAGCGCGACACCCAGTTCATGGGTGACGACGGCGAGGAGATAGACACGAGCCTGGCAAAGCGAAGCCAGCTCGGCCCCCTGGTCCAGCGCCTCACGGCCTTGCCGGCTGCCGTCATAGGCTAGGAGGATCGTCCTGTACATCGTGGTGCTCCTTTCTGTGATCGGGATGGAACGCCTTTCCCGGTCCTCTGCTCTAGACAGTGCTGCCTTCGGGGCTACATCCCTCGCCATTTGATACTTAGCTATCTATTGATTATAGTACAGCTACATAATGATGCAGGCAATGAGATGACGAAGCCACTTCACGATCAGGAACAATTCGGCCTTCGCCTCGGGCTGGTCGCCCGGCTGTGGCGCGCCGAAATCGACCGGCGGCTGGCCACCTTTGGCCTCACCGAGTCCCGCTGGTTGACCCTGTTACATCTCTCTCGCCTGCCCCAGGCGGCAACCCAGCGTGAATTGGCCGAGGCGGTCGGGGTGCGGGGGCCGACCCTGGTACGCGCGCTGGACCGGCTGGAAGCGGAGGGGCTGATCGAACGCCGCACGGAAGCCGCCGACCGGCGCACCAAATCGGTTCACCTGCGTGCGGAGGCTGCCCCTGTTCTGGAACGGATCGAAGCTACCACAGCGGCGGTGCGGGCGGAAATCTTATCCGACCTGTCCCATGCCGAGGTGGCGACCTGTCTGAAGGTCTTCGAGAAGATCGCCGACAAGCTGGGCGGCACCCCAAGGGCGATGCAGCCTGTGGACAAAAACTGATGAGAGCTAGAGCGTGAACCAGCATATGACCCACCGGGAACACCAGGACGACGATCAGGAAACCGATCTACGCACCGCCCCCGACAAGAAGAGGGAGGCTGAGTCAGAGACGGCTTTACCTCCTGCCCGCCCTCGGCCATGGCGATGGTATGGCGCGATCCTGGCGACGCTGATCGTTCTCGGAGGTGGCGGCTGGTGGCTGTATCAGCAGCTCACCCATGTCGTTGTGACGGATGCCCGTGTCGCCGCCGACATTGTTGCCATGAGCAGCCGGGTTCCCGGTTGGGTGACGGTACTTGAAGTGACCGATGGCGATGCCGCGCAGAGAGGCAGGGTTTTGATCCGGATCGACGACCGGGAAAGCCGTCTCCGTGTCGAGGCGCTTGACGCGCAACTCGCCGGGATTGCCCGCCGCCGCGAGGAGATCGAAGCGCGCATCGCACTCACCGACCGTCAGACACAGAGCCGCATTACCGCCAAACAGGCAGCGGTGAGGGCGGCAGAGGCCAGGTTGGCAGCAGCGGCAGCGCAACTCGATCTTGCCAGACAGGAGAATGACCGGGCGGAGAAGCTGGCGCCGAGCGGTGCCATCAACCGTGCGCGCCTGGACCAGACGCGGGCGGCGCTGGAGACGGCAAAGCAGCAGACATTGAGCGCCCAGGCGGACCTGGAAAATGCCCGCGCCGCCCTGGCCGAGGCTGAAGCCGCGCGCGGGGAACTCACGGTGCTGCGCACCCAGCTCGCCGAACTCGGCCCGGAGGAGCAGCGGCTACGTGCACAAAAAGCCCAGGCCGAACTCGACCTGGAAGATCGCACCATCGTCATGCCATTCGACGGCGTGGTGGACCGGGTATTTGTGGACAAGGGCGAATATGTCACCCCCGGCCAACGCCTGCTGATGGTGCATGATCCCGAGCGGGTGCGTGTCGAAGCGAACGTCAAGGAGACCGACATCCGCTTCTTCCGGCCGGGAAAGAGCGTGATGATCACTGTCGATGCCCTGCCGGGGCGGCGCTTTGAGGGCAGGGTCACGCGCGTCGGGCAGTCCGCCACCAGCGAGTTCGCCCTGCTGCCCAACCCCAACCCGAGCGGCAATTTCACCAAGATCACCCAGCGCCTGCCAGTGCGCATCGCGGTGCAGCAGGACGGCGGCGAACTCAAGCCGGGTATGATGGTGGAGCTGGAGGCGAGAGCCGATGACTAGCGCGCCCCGGCCGGACAGTATCGAGGGGCTATTCGCCCGTTTCGGCCCGTCCTATCGCTGGCTGGTCACAGCGACGGTCATGATGGGCACGATCGCCACTATCCTGACCGCCACCATCGTCAATGTAGCCCTGCCGGATATCATGGGCGCTTTCGGCATGGGCCAGGACAAGGCGCAACTTCTCTCCACCGGCTTCCTCGCCGCGATGACCGGGACCATGCTGCTCAATGCCTGGATGGTCGATACCCTCGGCCAGCGCGCGACCTTTATGTTGGCGATAACCATCTTTATCGCCGCCTCCATCATGGGTGGGCTCGCCCCCGCCGAGGGCGTGCTGATCCTGGCCCGTGTTTTACAAGGCGGCGCGGCCGGCATCCTCCAGCCGCTCGCCATGCAGACGATCTTCCAGGTCTTTCCGCCGGAGAAACGCGGGTCGGCCATGGGAATTTACGGCATCGGCGTGGTGCTGGCCCCGGCGCTTGGCCCGACGCTTGGCGGCATCATGGTCGACAGCTTCAGCTGGCGCTATGTCTTCTTCATGGCCGTGCCCTTCTGCTTCATCGGCCTGTTTATGGCCGCGATCTTGATGCCGGGGCGCGCAACCTCCGGTCCGCCGCGCAAATTCGACTGGATCGGCTTTGGACTGATGACGGTGTTTCTCGTGACCCTGCTCAACGGGTTGTCGAACGGGCAGCGTGACGGCTGGATCTCCGACCCCATCCTGCGCGACTTCGCCATCGCCCTGGTCGCGGGCATCGGCTTCATCGTCTGGGAGCTGCGCACGTCCGCACCCATGCTCAATCTCAAGCTCTTCACGAACCGGGTCTATGCGGGCGCCTCCGTCGTGGCCTTCATTTTCGGAGCAGGCATCTTCGGTTCGACCTTCCTGATCCCGCTGTTCGTCCAGACGATCCAGGGCTACACGCCGACCCGCTCGGGCCTGCTGCTAATGCCGGCGGGGCTGATTCTGGCCCTGGTCTTCCCCATCGCGGGGCGGCTGACTGACAGGACACCCGCCTATGCCACGGTCATGTTTGGGCTTGTGATTTTCGCGTTGTCATCGTTTCTTATGAGCAACGTGGATACCAATACCTCGTTCTGGCTGTTCGCCTGGTGGATCATGCTGGGGCGTATCGGCCTTGGTTTCATCATGCCGAGCCTGAACGCCGGCGCCCTCAAGGCGCTCCCCATGACGCTACTCAGTCAGGGCTCCGGCGCCATCAACTTCGTGCGCCAACTCGGCGGGGCGTTTGGTGTCAACCTGCTCTCCATCGCTCTGGAGCGGCGATCTCAGCTCTACGTAGACAGCTTCACGGCGGCACAGCATGCAGGCAACAGTGCAACGACCGCTATGCTGCACGAAGTAACCGGCTTGTTTGCACAGGCTGGCGTGCCGGAGGCGATACGCCAGGCCGGGGCGATGAACTATCTTGGCCGCGTGATCTACAGCCAGGGCAACATGCTGGGGTACCGGGACAGCTTCTTTATCGTCGGCGCGATCTTCCTGGCCGCCCTTGTTCCGGCGCTGATGATGCGCCGGAGGTCCACGCCTCCGGCGCTGCCGGCCAGCGAGGCCATGCGTCACCCGCCATCGTCGCAGAACGCGATTCAGCAGAGTCGGTGACGCACGTGTCAAGGGGCCACCTCACGAAACGGAAAATAGCGTACGTTAAGCCTCTCGCGGCGTGCGGAGCGGGCCACACCGGGCAATGACAGCCGGGAAGCGCTAGAGGGGTATGACCAGTGGCAGGAGGAAAGGGCCACTTGAAATATATAGATGCCTAATGTTTATACTATAAAGTTGTTTCACCCGATTCTGACCAACCAACCATGAGATACGCCCATGAAAATCGTTAAAGTTCAGGACATCATTGGTACCGAGCGTGAAGTCAGCGACAAGCAGTGGACCAGCCGCCGCCTGCTGCTCAAGAAGGACGGAATGGGATTTTCCTTCCACGAAACCATCATCAAGGCAGGCTCCGAGCACACTTTCTGGTACAAGCACCACCTGGAAGCCGTTTACTGCGTTGCCGGTAACGGGCGCATCAAGGACCTCGCCACGGGTGAAGTTCACGAGATTACCGACGGTACCCTCTACGCCCTGGACAACCACGACAAGCACACCCTGTACGGTGGCACCGAGGACATGCGCCTGATCTGCGCCTTCAACCCGCCGGTGACCGGCCAGGAAGTCCATGACGAGGACGGCGCCTACCTGTCGGACAGCAGCGATAACTGATCCGACTGACTGCCGATCTGATCGCTGGGACACTGCCAGAGCGACTGCTGGCGGTAGCGCTGTTGCTTTGGCTGGTACGTCCATGCCGGCGAATCCCGATTATGCCTGGACACCTTTATTGATGACACCGTCCATAGCGATCTGCCAGATAAAATCACCAATGGCGTCGAGTGAATGGACTCCGTTCCGGTCGAACCAGGTTGCAACCCAGTTGAGCGCCCCAAGGCCGATCAGGCGAAGCAAACGGCCGTCAACATTCTGCCGGACCACGCCCTGCGCAATCATTGTTTCGAGGATACCGGCCCACAGGGACTCGTACTGGTCACGCAGTTCGATGATTTCCTTACTAGCCTCCGGGCCCAGCGCCCGCCATTCAAACAACAGCACGTAAACCGCATCCGAACCTAACAACAGGGCTCGCAGATGTGCGTTGATACAAAGACGCAAACGCTCAACCGGGTCGTCCGAGCTGGCGTAAGCCGACTCGACCTCTGCGGTAACCAGGTCGACTCCCCGGCGCATCAGCTCGACAAGCAGCGCTTCGGCAATCTACTTGAGCGACGTCCTTTCAAAACCTTTCTCACGAAAAAGCCTGGCTGAGTTAAAGACGATCTGTGGCGTCAAGAGGGCCAATGTTCCGAAAAAACAGTTTAAGTAAGCTTTTTTGCTGAACAGCATCTGACCGCCTCAACAAGCGCTGTATAGATGTACTGACAACAATAACGAGAAAACGGAGCATATTAATGCCTAAGACTCCCCTTTTTACTAAGGGCCCTACCTCTTGCCTTGCAATCGCAATTCTGTCCGCTGGGGGTTCTTTTCCCACTCAGGCCAGCATGGGCAACATCGGCACCACCTACGGGGTAATGGCAGCCGACGTGGCTACAGCGCAATCCCTGTCTATGTTCAACGATCAGGTGTCTGCCACTTACTATAACCCGGCTTATCTGACAAAAGATCCCCGGGGAGAGCTGACCCTAGGCCTGCTTCATGCAGAACAGGAACTGAGAGCGGATGGCCCCCTGCGGGATGGCGACGTACTCGCCGACTCACCGAGTCAGCATGTGCTCATCGGCATGAAAACAAATCTTTCTTCCTTGACCCGTTTTAAGCACCCCATTTACTTTGGCTTCATCGCGGGAGTAGAGAAGTATGGCAAGGAACTGCTGGCCTTCAGTTCAAACACATCAGAAAGCGGCCAGTTCATGGAGTATGGCAGGGAACCCCTGTTCCTCAATATCGGTGGTGCCACCAACATCTGGCGAGGTATTGACGCCGGAATCTCGGCAAGAGTCACCCTCGAAGCCACAGCCAAGCTGGATACGTTATCGAACCTGGCCGGTGAGACACGACGTGAGCGCCTGTCAGTCAATGCCGAACCCTCTGTAAAGTCGATTCTCAGTACCTCCATCGACTGGGGCAAAACTTTCTGCCCTGAAAGCGGCTGTTGGTTGAGCGGCTGGGAAACGGCCCTTGCTTACCGGGCAGAATCATCGGCTTCCACCAGTATCGACGCAAACGTCATTGTCGACCAGACGATTCCCGATCCGGGGCTTGCGCTTGCGGTTACCACGATAGACTCCTTTCAGCCGGAAATCTGGGTCATTGGTACCCAGTATCAGGGTGACGGCTGGCGTATCGGGGGCAGCGTAGAACAACAGAACTGGTCAGAACTGGAAGATGAATTTGCCAGCGACACCATCAAGGATCAGAACCGCCTCTCCCCTGCTGCCCGCATGCAGTTTGACGACACCCTGATTCCCCGTCTCGGTGGCGAGTTTATGCTGAACGATAACTTCAGTTTGCGTGCCGGCGTCGCCTATGAAGAATCCCCTCTGAAAACCACCCGAAACCCGGAAATCAACTACCTGGACACAGACAAGATTTCTGTCGGGCTTGGCTTAAGCGCCACATTCAACCGCACCCGTCTTCTGGCCTACCCCGTTCGCGTGGACCTTGGTTACCAGTACCAGAAGCTGCAAGAGCGTGATTTCACCATTGTCGACTATAACGGCAATGAAGAAGACGTTACCGCAGACGGCGACATTCACGTGTTCAGCGGTTCGGTTACGCTGAAATTCTGAAGAGGTGCGGCATGAAAAAAACAACCATTGCATTGATTGTCACCACAGCACTCGCAGGCTGCGGGGGTAGCGGAGACAAGCAGACCGTTACCCGGGCTCCGACACCCGGATCGCTGACATTTACCTATCCGGCTGACAGTACGTCCCCCGGCGGCGATCAGCCCGGTGTCACGTCCACCGTCCCCACAACAGCACCGGTCTTCCTGCGCTTCAACAAGTCCATCGATACACCGCTGACTGACCTTCCCGATGTCCTGGTCCTGAAGGATGCCACCGGGAACGAGGTTACCCTCACCGACGTGATGTTCACTGGTGAAGACAAGATGGGGCTGGCGGCAAAGCCGGACACGGCGCTTGCGCCGGGAACCAGCTACACCCTGACCGCAGAGGGCCTTGAGGTTGGCGGCACACCGGTGTCACTGACCGCGGATGGCATCCGATTCAGGACAGCACCGGCCACATCCGGCCCGATTCTGAGCCAGACCGAAGGCACCGGATTTGAACTGGCGCGGACCATTCCGGACGGAGGAAGCGACTACCCCGTCACGGACTTTACGTCATTCCGGCTTCAGTTTACCGAGCCCGTCGACCCGCAATCGGTGGTTTACGGCGACACCATCCGCCTGACGGACCAGGCCGGTGAACCGGTGAATGCCGAAGTATACGTCAGGGGTCACCGGGTCACGGTGGACCCGGAAGGCTACCTGGACCCCACCAAAACCTATACCCTGAAAGTGACTACCGGCATCAAAAGCGCTCTGCTCGATGATGCCCTGTCCGAAGATCGCACACTGACCTTCAACCCGATCGACTCCCGCTCCCCGACGGGCAAGCGGCAGATTATGGCCCAGGCTGCTGAAACCCTGTCTGGCCAGCTACCGCTGACGGGCGAGGATTACAACTCGGTGAACCTGAGTTCTCCCCTTCTGGGCCCGGACAACCCGACGGCCGTCACCGGCACCGTGTTCGCGGAGCTGGGTTTTATTCCCAAATTTGAAGCGGCCGGCCAGAGCATTCCCCTGAGGATCGACCGGGGCACCCTGCTGACCGGGAGTTCCGTAGTGGTCAAGGTCGCCGGTGCCGTACCGGCCGGGTTTGAATCCGACGCCGTCGAGGTTCGCTTTCTCTCGGACGCCAATGGCTTCCTGATGCCCAATCCCTACACCGATGCAGTGGATGCACCCCGATCGCTCGAACTCTACGTCGATATGGCCCTCAATACCGGGAACACCATTGCCAACGGTGCCCTTGGCCAGCAGCTCATGCACGTGCAGCTGGTGGGTACCGCCATCGTCGAGGACGGCAAGCTGAGCATCGAAGCCGTTGGCGTTATTGAGCCGGACGTGATGGGCATTGACACGGCCTCAGGCCTGATCTCCTTCAAGCTGAACGGCTTCCGCAACGTCGAAGATGCCCCGCTGCAGGCCGGCTTCGCGGACACCGAAGCGCCCTTCATCAAGAGCTGGGTGCCCGGGGATGATAATCAGGACAAGCTTCGCCCGGGCGATAATCTGGTGGTCTACTTCAACGAACCGCTGCTCCCCTCATCCATCCATTCAGACAACATTCAGCTGGAAAAGAATGGAGTACCGGTTGATGCGAACCTGAAAGCCAATGGCGGCAGTGTTGTCATTGATCCCGTGGAGCCGTTGGAGCATGGTCCGGCCTACGTTCTCAGGCTCAATCCCGATGGTGCCTCGTCGCAAAACGGGTCCGGTTTGCGGGATCTGGCCGGAAACACCTTTGCCAGCCAGGTTGCCCTCCCCTTCCAACTCAGCCCGACCGAACCGGGCACGCCAACGGACCAGTCACCGCTTGCCCTGATAACCCACCCGGGGTTCCCCTGTGCCAAAGATATTACCGATACGAATGTCAGTAATGGTAACCAGGGACGTTGTACCGGGGGCAAAGACGATGACGACCTGCTACCCATTGGTCAACTCGAAACCGACAAGCCCATTATCGTCCGTTTCTCCCAGAACATGAACCCGGAAACCATCATCCCCGGCGACAGTCTGACCGTTGAAAGGCAAACGGATACTGGCCAATGGGAAAAACTTGATATCTCCGAATACACCCTCACCACCGAGCCACGGTCCCTGACCATTACGCCCCTGGTTCCGTGGGAGACAGGCAGGCTTTACCGCTATACGCTGAATGCCAATGACTCCGCGATAGAGTCAGCCGCGGGGCTGCCTCTGCAAACCGTCCTGCTCACCCAGGATAAATGGGAGGCAACCCACAGAACCGAGGGCGGCACGGCGCTGGTGAACTACTTCACCGGCATCGAGAAAAAGAATGCCACCTACCTGCCGCTGAGAAACCTGCCGGCGGCCGATGCCAATGCGGATCTGGACTATACAAAAGATCTTGAGGCCGGCTCTCAAGCAGGAGAAAGCGTTGCCAACGCGGTAGGCCTGGCATCCAATGGGGTCAGCTCACTGGATCCTCCTCAACAGGATTCTCTTGTTGTTGACGCTAACATTGGATGTGGATTCGCCACAGAGCAAGAAGGAGGAGATGGATCCCCCGACATCTGCCCCGAAGACAAGTTCATTTATCTGACAGCCATGCTCGATACCATCGTAGCAGGACAGCCGGACGACCAGGGCCGGGTACCGGTGGAAATTCTGCCCTCTGTGTTAGCCACCACATCCAGCGATGTGTGGGTCAAAATAGATACTCAACTGCTGGATGCGTTTGCAAGAATTGGGCTTGCAGACACCGGCATTGAGGCCGAAGAACTCATCCCGACCGGCCCGCTCATGATGCGCATGAGGTACCCAAGGGATGCCAGTGGCAATGTCGAACCGCTGAATGGCTTTCTCTATACCAATGATCAGGGTCAGTTTACCTTCGAGCTTAATCTGGACGTATACCTGGATGCCCCTTACCTCAATCCAAGCATTGGGCCGGCCTATCTTGACCATAACCTATACAGCTATCCTCTTGATTCCTTGACGGTAAGAGGGCCGGTGATATTTCTCCAGGATGGCCGTATACAGATCAAACTGGCCAATGTCGAGGCAGTCCCGATTGACGTTGAAGTGCGAGGAGATATTACGCTCACATCGGACAACGTCGATGGCCTCTGCAGCTTGGTTCCTGACCTTTGTAACCCGATCATCGATCTTCTGGGACTGAACGCAGACACCGTCATCCATCTTGAAATCCCGCAAGAGATGCTTTCTCTCACCTATCTCTCACCAACGACACAGCAGTAACCCCAAAAAGCCCTGGCTTACCAGCCAGGGCTTTTTGTTTGCCCGGCGAAGCCGGGCCGCCTGCCAGCGCCGCGAAAAGGTGGCACTCTCTGCCCATACACCCCTGCCCATACACCCCTGCCCATACCCCGGCTCCGCAACCAGCAGAGCACCGGTTACGTCTCACTATAAGAGTCCGCGCAGTCGCGCTTCAGTGACCGCCTGAACCCGGTTGGTTACTCCAAGTTCGCTGAAAATCTTCTTCAGATGCCATTTGACAGCATCCTCGGTCACAAGAAGCCGCTCAGCGATCGCTTTGTTGGTCATTCCATTACTTATGCACTTCAGTATGGAAATCTGCCTGACCGTGATAACGGAGTCGGTATGTCCCGGTACCGGTGCAGCGCTGAGGTCGTCTGCCCGGACCTCGGGGTCCTTTGTAGTGGCTGCTTCAGCGGTGTCCGGCAGGTCATCAAAAAGATTCCGGGCAAGGGGACTCAGGGAAAGCAGCGCTTCTTTTATCCACAGCGGTGTAAAGTGGCAATTCAGATGCTCCGCATGCAGGTTGGCATCAAGAATCAGGCGCTTTGCCGGTTTTGAGGAACCGAGGGCAAAGGCTGCCAGGGCCTGGCAATACTGGGCGGCGACCCTGGTTCTGGCATCTGAGATGGCACTGGCAGCCTGAAGCGCCTCTCTGGCATAGTTCCCGGCCACACCAAACTGCTTCCCAAGCCTTAGCCTGTACATTGAGCGCACTAAAGCAATGTGCGCCTGAATGGCCCGGTTTTGATTCGGCGTAAATATCAGCTCGGATTCATCGGGAAGTATCGGTGGCTCCAATTCCTCGTTGTTCAGGAGAGTGAACTCAGCCAGCTGAACTTTCGTCAGGATATTGAGGCGCGGGAGCTCGCGCTCGCTGGCGGCCAGGCGGGCTTGCTCCAACAGGGCCATGGCTCTGTCCCGGAATCCCTGGTGGTACAGCAAACGGCTGCAGGTCTGTGTACATCCCCACAGAATGTCGGTAACGCCATAATTCAAGGCGAAATCAAAGGATGCCTGTGCAGATTCCGGGGAAACCAGGTGATGATCCTGTTCGAGCAGGATTTGTACCTCAAGAACACCAAGCATCTTGCTTAAAAAGCTTTTTGGTACGCCAATCTTTTCTGCGGTTTTATTCGCCTGACGCAACAGGTACATTGCCCGGACCATGTCGCCTTTGAACAATTCTGTCTGGATTTCCGCCGTTTTAAGCCAGATAAACGCGTAGAGTTGATTGGATGACTGGTTGGCCACCGCCGCTCTGTGCAATAGTTCTTCTAACTCTTCAAAGCGGCGATCGCTGGAGGCAATGAATGCCTGGCATGTAAGGGCCGCGCCTTTACCGACCATATTGCGATCGCCAAAGGCGTCAATCCACTTTTCACAGAGCGTCTGGCTCTCCGACAATTCATCGTGTGTGGCTTTACCTATTGCCTTAACCAGTTCCCGCCACCCTTCCTCATCAAGGCTGCCCAGCCCCCTGGAAATCGGATGGCGGGAACTCGCCAGCATTTCCTCTGCCTGCCGCGCTTGCTGGCTGAAATACAGAGTCCAGGCATAGCCTATGCTTAAGGAAGCGATTTTTTTTATCGTGCGGGCCGGCACCTTTTCAAACCATGTGCGAAGCACTTCGATTTCACCTTGCCGGAGCGCCACGTCCAGAATAATGCTGTCACTGACCACGCGCGCCCAGCGATGGTCACTGGCTTCCAGGGCGACGTTGATTGAATGGAGGTACTCCCCCCTGCGCCAATGCCAGAAGGCGACGCGTTTCAGTACATACGAACGGCGCTCCCGTTGAGTGGCATTAAACACACTACGCAAATACCCTCTCAGCACAGGGTGCATGGCCAGGCGCTCGCCGGAGGAAACGGTGGGGGCTAAAAGTGCAAATTTTTCGTTAACAAACGAAATTTCCTGATCAGCCTGCTGCGTTTTATAGACATAGTCATAGCACTCCGCGCTGACCTCCTCGAGCATCGCGGCGTTGCAAACAAACCTTCGCGCATGTCTGGGTAGCACGGACAAGAGATTGTCCCTGAAATACGAGCGGGTTTCCGGCCAGGATTCGGGAGGCAGGTCCGGGTTCGGGGTTTGGCACATCAGCCTGACGAGTGCGGGCCATCCGCCCGTGGCTTGTATAATGTTGCCTGCTTCGGAGCCACCTATACCCGTTACCTCACCAAGCTTCTCCGGCTCCTTTAGGTCCTCTTCTGTAAAGGCAAGCTCATCAGCACCATAGGTCACAACACCCGTCATCAGCGACAAACGTGGCAACGCCCCGGTGCTGCCAGGCGCAATAAAAAATTTTACATTGTCCGGTGTTTCACAGATCAGATCCTCAATCAGATCCCCGTTATCCGCCCCTTCACCGGGCCCGTCAAGGCAAATTCTTATGGTCTTTTTTGCATTGAATAAGGCATCCCGAAGCGCTTCGATGGTGTCGGTGTCGCTTTTCAGCGCTCCCCGGGATTCAGGTCCTTCAAGCTGATATAAAACCAACGCCGCAAACAGGCTGTCAGTGACTTCGCGCGGGTCCGGGTACGATCGTCTATTGATATAGACGGCACTCTCGTGTTCCGGATCGCGGATGTTCGCTGCCAGGGCTACCTGTACAGATTTTCCGGAGCCCGGCGGAGCCCGGTACAGAACGACTTTTGCTCCAGGCACCGCGGAAGCACTCAGGCGCTGGCGGTCTGTACAGCCTTGAGTGATGAAACGCTGACGACCCCACATCCGGGCGGACATCTTTCTGCACCAATCTTCCAGGCTATGGCGTGTCATGACAGTCAAGTCTCCTGCTTTGCCAGCCCGGAACGCGCCCGCGCCAGGGCATGACGCATATCGACAGATCTCTGACCCAAACCTACCCGTTCGGGTAGTTGTCTGACCTCAGTTTATAGCCAATCCTGTCACTGTGCACAACCGTCCCGCTCATCTGAGTGGCCCGGTCAGAACAAGATGTAAAAAGATGATGAATCCGATAACAATAAGGTGATCCTGATGTCAATGTCAGAAAATGTAGTAACAGAGTCTCTTCAGAGGGACCCTGGTGCCGAAAACTATGTGGACAGAAAGCGCCACCTGTGGGTCCTTTCCGTGCTGTGGCCAGCGACACCCCTTATCAGCCTTTATCTGGTCGCCCAGACCGGATGGAGCATCTGGTACGGGCTGGTATTAATCTTCTGGTATGGTGCCGTTCCCTTGATTGATGCCATGTTCGGAGAAGATTTTTCCAACCCCCCCGAGTCGGCTGTGCCCCGGCTTGAGCAGGACCGTTACTATCGGGTGCTGACCTACCTGACCGTGCCCGTTCACTACGCATCTCTGATTGTCAGTTGCTGGTGGGTGGCCACGCATCCAATGAATGTTTTCGAGTTCGTCGCACTGGCCTTTTCCATGGGCATCATCAATGGCCTGGCTCTGAACACAGGCCACGAACTCGGCCATAAAAAAGAGACGTTTGACCGCTGGATGGCCAAACTGGTTCTCGCCGTGGTCGGGTACGGCCATTTCTTCATTGAGCACAATAAGGGGCATCATCGTGATGTGGCAACACCGATGGACCCGGCGACATCCCGCATGGGCGAGTCCATTTACGCATTTTCATTGCGTGAAATTCCCGGTGCTTTCAAGCGGGCATGGACGCTGGAAGAGCAGCGCCTGAGCCGTTGCGGCAAAAGTGTCTGGAGCCTGGAGAACGAAGTGCTTCAGCCGATGATTCTGACGGTCGTGCTGTATGCCGCATTGCTGGCGTTTTTTGGTCCGTTAATGCTGATCTTCCTGCCCATCCAGATGGCCTTTGGCTGGTGGCAGCTGACCAGCGCCAACTACATTGAGCATTACGGATTGCTGCGCGAGAAGATGTCGGATGGACGTTATGAGCGTCAACAACCGCACCACTCATGGAACTCAAACCATATTATGTCGAACCTGATTCTGTTTCATTTGCAACGACATTCCGACCATCACGCCCATCCTACAAGGTCCTATCAATCGCTTCGCGACTTCAAAGACCTGCCTTCCTTACCATCGGGATATCCCGGAATGTTCCTGGTCGCAATGTTTCCCTCATGGTTTCGGTCGATAATGGACCACCGGGTGCTGGATTGGGCTAAAGGAGATCTCGATAAGATTCAGATTCAACCCGGCAAGCGTGAATTCTATGTGCGTAAATTTGGTGGGACTGATTCTGAATCAGTCGATACCGCAGCGTCTAAATGATCGGCTAATTAGAACTTATATACGTCGTTTACTTTATTTACGTTGCAGAAAAAGAGCCTCTGACGTGCACCTGAAAGAGGGTGCGCGTCGGGCGCTACCAAAACAAAGACAATAATATCGTTTGAAAGGTGCTTTAAATGGCTAAACATCAATGCCCGGATTGTGGTTATGTATACGACGAAGTGGTTGGTGATCCGCACGAAGGCTTTCCTGCAGGAACGACCTGGGAAAAAATTCCTGAAGACTGGTCCTGTCCAGACTGTGCCGTCAGGGATAAGGTTGACTTCGTTGCGCTTCAAGAAGCGAACTCGGAACTTTCGGTGTCCGCAACCAATATAGCGGTCCGTACTGCCAGCCAAGCTAAGACCGAGGGAGCATCGCAGAAAGCAACGGACGCATCTACTCCTTCAGCTAAAAATAAAACAAAGCCCAAAGCGAAACCGAAGCCTACCTCTTCAAAATCGCCCAAAGACTCGACTCAAAAAGATACCTATCGGAAGTGGGTCTGCATCACTTGCGGCCATATCTACGATGAAGCTCTCGGAGATGAAGCCGAAGGCTTCCCTGCCGGCACTCGTTTTGAAGATATTCCAGACGATTGGTGCTGTCCGGACTGTGGTGCCACAAAAGAGGACTATGTCCTCTATGAAGACTAGTAATCCGATGGAAAATAACAACAGTCTCGTTCGGCAAGAGGTAATTTATAATGCAGACTGCCAGCCTGGTTGAGGTCGGGGCCACCAACAGGTCAACCACCGATACAATTGAAGCAACTTTCACGGCCATGCAGCAGGCACAGCTTGCACGCCGCGGCAGTTTTACCCTGGAGGCTCGAATAGCGCAGCTCGACCAACTGCGGGATTCGATTAAACGCCACGAACCAAAAATTATTGCGGCGTGCGCGGCAGACTTTCGGAAACCCGCTCCCGAAGTCAAATTAACCGAAGTTCTGCCGGTGCTTCAGGAAATTCGACACACTAAAAAACACTTGCGTAAATGGATGCGTCCGAAGCGGGTGGCTGCCTCCGTTGGCGTTCTGGGTACGAAATCTTATGTTCGGCCAGAACCAAAGGGGGTGTGCCTGATCATTGCACCGTGGAATTATCCGCTCAATCTCGCGCTGGGACCTCTGGTCTCGGCGTTGGCTGCAGGAAACGGTGCGATCATCAAACCCTCGGAAATGACACCCCATACCTCAAAGGTGATCGCTGATATTGTCGCCGAAACCTTCTCTCCTGACCTGGTTTCCGTGGTTGAGGGGGATGCTGCGGTAGCGCAGAAACTGTTGACCTTGCCCTTCGACCACATATTCTTCACTGGTAGCCCTGCGGTAGGCAAGCTGGTCATGGAGGCTGCTGCCAGGAACCTTTCCTCAGTGACACTGGAGCTGGGCGGGAAATCCCCGACCATCGTAGGCCCGGATGCCAACATAAAGAAGGCTGCCAGATATATTGTCTGGGGGAAGTTTGCCAATAACGGCCAGACCTGCATCGCTCCAGACCACGTTTTTGTACACAGAAGTATCGCAGACCAATTCAATGAAGCACTTAAAAAGCAAATCGGGCGCACCTACGGAAAAACACCGGAAGCTCAAAAATCGACGGCTGACTATTGCCGGATTGTAAATGCCCGTCATTTCCAGCGCGTATCAAACATTATAGATGATGCCAAAAGCAAAGGCGCAAAAGTCTTTGAAGGTGGCGTTACAGATGCTGAAGAAAATTTTATTGCTCCGACGTTGATTGCAAATGTATCCAGCGACATGGATATCTCACGTGAGGAGTTATTCGGCCCGATATTACCGGTTATTGAGTTCGATGATATTGATTCGGTTATCAATAAAATAAATGATAACCCCAAGCCGCTGGCGCTTTACGTATTCGACAAAAACAAGTCTTTTGCCAGGAGTATTATCGAACGAACAAGTTCCGGCGCTGTAGGAGTCAACCTTACAGTTGTGCATTTTCTACATCCGGGCCTGCCGTTTGGTGGAGTTAATAATTCCGGGATAGGGGCGGCACACGGTGAATACGGTTTCCGCGCTTTTTCCCATGAAAAGGCGCTGATGGAGGATAAGCATTCTCTCATCCACCTGCTTTTTCCTCCCTATACACGCTGGGTCCGGCGGCTCATAGATGCTGCTGTTCGTATTCTGGGCTGAGCATAATCCAATAACAAGAGAGTCACTATGTACGATTACATTATTGTTGGCGCCGGGTCGGCTGGCTGTGTATTGGCTAACCGACTGACTGCCGATCCCTCGAAGCGAGTAGCGTTACTTGAAGCAGGGCCAAAGGATAAGAGCCCGCTCATACATATGCCTGTGGGTATTGCACTTCTTGCCAATAGCAAGCAGGTGAACTGGGCCTTCGAAACCGAGCCTCAGGAACATCTCAAGGGGCGCCGTCTGTTCTGGCCCCGGGGTAAAACTCTTGGCGGCTCCTCCTCCATCAACGCCATGGTCTACATCCGGGGCCACAAAGCCGATTATGAACACTGGGGTCAGGCTGCCGGAACCGACCTTTGGGGATGGGACCGCGCATTAACATTGTTTCGCCGACTGGAAGATAACGAACGTTTCGGACCGGATGCTTACCACGGCAAGGGCGGTGAACTCAGCGTAAGCGATCTGAGATCGGTCAATCCGTTAAGTCGGGATTTTGTTCGCGCCGCTTCCCATGTGGATGTCCCGGTGAACACGGATTTCAATGGCGAAACGCAAGAGGGACTGGGCCTCTACCAGGTGACACAAAAAAATGGTCGGCGCTGGAGTTCGGCGCAGGCGTTTCTGCGTGGCGCAGAGAAACGGCCTAACCTCGATGTGCTAACGGACGCTCGGGTAACCCGGGTGGTAATGGACGGTAAGCGGGCAGTCGGCGTGACACTGAACCAGGGGGGCGAATATCGCCAGCTTAGACTCAATAACGGCGGTGAAGTCATATTGTCTGGTGGTGCGGTTAATTCACCACAACTACTTATGCTTTCGGGAATCGGTGATCGCGAAGAGCTTCGGAAACACGGAATCCCTCTGGTCCATCACCTTCCTGAGGTGGGCAAGAATCTGGTCGATCATTTGGATATTACGCTGATGCACGCGGCGAACTCACGTTTGCCTATTGGTGTTGCCCCCAGCTTCCTGCTTCGGGGAGTGAGCGCACTTTTTTCCTATATTTTTGCGCGACGCGGGTTTCTCACCAGTAATGTAGCCGAGGCAGGAGGCTTTGTTAAATCCAGCCCTTCGTGTGAACGACCGAATGTGCAATTCCATTTTTTGCCAACTTTTTTGAAGGATCATGGGCGAAAAGTGATGACCGGGTATGGCTACACCTTACACATTTGCGATCTGCTGCCCAAAAGCCGGGGTTTTATTGGACTGAAAAGCCCTGATCCATTAGCCGATCCGTTGATTCAGCCCAATTATCTGAGTGACCCCGAAGACATCAAGACAATGATTTCCGCCGTTAAATTCGGGCGACGAGTACTCGCGGCACCGACAATGGCTTTGCATAGTAAGCGAGAAGTCATGCCCGGAAACTCTGTGTCCTCGGACGATCAGATTGCGGACTTCATCCGGGAAAATGCAGAGACTATCTACCACCCCGTTGGCACCTGCCGTATGGGCGTGGATCCGGAGTCAGTCGTTGATCCAGAGTTGAAAGTCAGAGGCATTGAAGGGCTTAGAGTCGTCGATGCTTCGATAATGCCCAGTTTGGTTGCCGGTAACACCAACGCACCCACCATGATGATTGCCGAAAATGCAGCCGACATCCTCCTGGGAAATGTCACGGTTCAGGCTCGGGTTATGACGCCCACGCCCACCGCGGACACTACTGACGCCAACTATTCCGTCCCACGAGCAGTAGAAATGGAGAGGAGATAAACGTGCTTGGCCAAATGATGAACATGGAGCTCACCGTGAATTCCTTGATCGACCATGCTGCTCGCTACCATGGAGACGCTGAGATTGTGTCGATAGGAACGGATGGAAATCCCAGTCGATCTGACTGGGCAACTGTTTCGGAGCGGTCGCGACAACTTGCGTCAGCGCTTCGAACGGCAGGCTATGTCCAGGGGGATCGGTGCGCGACCATTTGTTGGAATAACGTGGGGCACCTGGAATGTTACTAATGGGTACGAAAGTA
>NZ_AXCC01000040.1:0-411 GCF_000475315.1 Marinobacter sp. EN3 | reverse complement strand
TAACGCTGAGGTAACCGGCGCCGGAGCGCAGCGGAGGGAACCAAAAGCGGTACGCTTTTGGTGTCCGGTTGACCGCCTGGTTAATGGCCGTTCACCACCGCGGTTGAGTCTGGAATCAAAGGCCGCATGCCCTCTCCCGGACAACTTGCACCAACTCAACGGATGCGACAGGGACCAGAACGCAAAAGCCGCCGGCCCGATTACCGTTTAAGACGGACGGCCCCGAGACTGGGGCACGCCATGAATACCAATACCGCAGACTATTTTGGCAACCAAACCCGACAGCGAATTTTCCGGCCTTGGCGATCACCAGCATGAGCGGGCTTTGCACCAAACCTGATGCCAAGGCCTTTGCACCGCACCCGCCAAAAACCCACAAAAGCCGGGCCATTAACGCTGAGGTAACCGGCG
>NZ_AXCC01000039.1:0-340 GCF_000475315.1 Marinobacter sp. EN3 | reverse complement strand
TAACGCTGAGGTAACCGGCGCCGGAGCGCAGCGGAGGGAACCAAAAGCGGTACGCTTTTGGCGTCCGGTTGACCGCCTGGTTAATGGCCGTTCACCACCGTGGTTGAGCCTGGAAACCCAGACCGCATGCCCTCTCCCGGACAGCTTGAACCAACTCGACGGATGGCGAAAAGAACCAGAACGCAAAAGCCGCCAACCCGATTACCGTTTGAGACGGACGACCCCACAACTGGGGCACGCCATGAATACCAACACCGCTGGCCATTGTGACAACCAAACCAGACAGCGAATTTTCCGGCCTTGGCAATCACCAGAGTGAACGAGCGTTGCAGCCAAACCC
>NZ_AXCC01000038.1:0-15425 GCF_000475315.1 Marinobacter sp. EN3 | reverse complement strand
GTTACGCTCAAACTTTGCTTTGGACACGGTTACACCTCTTCCTGTTTCTTAAGTCCTGGGATCAACCCTTTTTAATGATCGCTTCGGCAATGTTCGAAGGAGCTTCCGCATAGCGGGAGAACTCCATCGCATAAGACGCCCGGCCCTGTGTTGCAGAACGCAGGTCGGTGGCGTAACCGAACATCTCCGACAACGGAACTTCTGCACGGATGACCTTGCCCGCAGGGCTCTCATCCATACCCTGCACGAGGCCGCGACGACGGTTCAGGTCGCCAACAACGTCACCCATGTAATCTTCAGGGGTAACAACCTCAACCTTCATGATCGGCTCAAGAAGGGCAGGATTTGCTTCGAGGGCGCCTTTCTTCATCGCCATGGAACCAGCGATCTTGAACGCCATTTCGTTGGAGTCGACGTCGTGGTAGGAACCATCATACAGCGTCGCCTTGATACCCAGCAGCGGATAGCCGGCCAGACAGCCGTTCTGCATCTGCTCCTCGATACCCTGCTGAACCGCCGGAATGTATTCCTTGGGAACCACACCACCAACGATCTCGTTCACAAAGATAAAGTTTTCGCCATCTTCATCATCCAGAGGCAGCGGCTCCAACTTCACTTTTACGTGACCGTACTGGCCGCGACCACCAGACTGACGAACGAATTTACCTTCAACGTCAACCGGCTTACGGATGCACTCACGATAAGCCACCTGAGGCTTACCGATGTTGGCCTCAACCTTGAACTCGCGACGCATACGGTCAACGATGATGTCCAGGTGAAGCTCACCCATACCAGAGATGATAGTCTGACCGGACTCTTCGTCGGTGCGAACACGGAACGAAGGATCTTCCTGAGCCAGTTTGCCCAGCGCCACACCCATCTTCTCCTGGTCAGCTTTGGACTTCGGCTCAACAGCTACGGAGATAACCGGCTCAGGGAACTCCATGCGCTCCAGAACAATCTTGTTGTTCTCGTCACACAGGGTGTCACCGGTGGTCACGTTCTTCAGGCCAATGGCAGCGGCGATGTCGCCCGCCAGAACTTCCTTGATCTCTTCACGGTCGTTGGCGTGCATCTGAACCATACGGCCCACACGCTCTTTCTTGCCTTTAACCGAGTTGAACACAGCATTACCGGATTCCAGTTTACCGGAGTAAACACGGAAGAAGGTCAGCGTGCCCACGAACGGATCTGTGGCGATCTTGAACGCCAGAGCAGCGAACGGCGCATCGTCGTCAACCGGACGAGTCTCTTCTGTACCTTCGTCGTCAACCTCACCGCGGATGGCTTTAACTTCATCCGGAGCCGGCAGGAATTCGATAACGGCATCCAGCACCGCCTGAACACCCTTGTTCTTGAACGCGGAACCACAGGTCGCCAGAACGATCTCGTTGGCGATGGTACGATCGCGCAGACCCTTCTTGATCTCTTCGTAGGTCAGCTCTTCGCCTTCCAGATACTTATCCATGTACTCTTCGTTGGCTTCGGCAGCAGCTTCAATCATCTGCTCGCGAGCCTTCTCGGCTTCCGCCTTCATGGATTCCGGAATGTCGCGAAGCTCGTAGGTCATGCCCTGGTCAGCTTCGTTCCAGTAGATGGCCTTCATGCGCAGCAGGTCAACAATGCCTTCGAAATCGTCTTCCGCGCCAATCGGCAGCTGGATGGGCACAGTGGTCGCGCCCAGACGGTTACGGATCTGCTCAACAACGCGCATAAAGTTAGCGCCGGCACGGTCCATCTTGTTGACGAACACCATGCGCGGAACTTCATACTTGTTGGCCTGACGCCATACAGTCTCAGACTGCGGCTCAACACCAGAGGAACCACAGAACACAACCACGGCACCATCGAGAACCCGCAGAGAACGCTCTACTTCGATAGTGAAGTCAACGTGTCCCGGTGTGTCGATAATGTTGATGCGGTGCTCGGGGTATTGCTTGTCCATACCCTGCCAGAAGGTTGTAACAGCGGCAGACGTGATGGTGATACCACGCTCCTGCTCCTGCTCCATCCAGTCTGTAGTGGAAGCGCCGTCATGGGTTTCACCCATTTTGTGACTACGACCGGTGTAGTAAAGAATACGCTCGGTTGTAGTGGTCTTGCCCGCATCCACGTGCGCACAGATACCAATGTTTCTGTAACGTTTGATAGGAGTCTTGCGTGCCACGATATAAACCTCGGCTTGTTAGAAACGGAAGTGAGAGAATGCTTTGTTGGCTTCTGCCATACGATGCACGTCTTCGCGCTTCTTCACCGCGGCACCTTTGCTGTCTGCCGCGTCAAGAATTTCGCCGGCCAGACGTTGCGCCATGGACTTCTCACCACGCTTCCGTGAGTATTCGACGAGCCAGCGCATAGCCAGCGCGTTCTGACGGGAAGGCCGTACTTCTACAGGCACCTGGTAAGTAGCACCACCCACGCGACGGGATTTTACTTCCACCATCGGCTGGATGTTCTCCAGGGCCTTCTCGAACATTTCGATCGGCTCTTCCTTGGATTTCTCGGCAACAATATCGAGCGCGCCATAAACAATGCGCTCTGCAACAGACTTCTTACCGCTTTCCATCACGTGGTTGATGAACTTGGCAAGACGTGCACTGCCGAATTTCGGATCGGGAATGATTTCCCGCTTAGCTGCAACTCTTCTTCTAGGCATCGATAAGCCCTTATATATCTAAAAGGTCTTCAGGAACCCCTGAGATAGCCATCTGCTACTCAGCCTTACTCTTACCGTTCTGACAAGCAACGATAAAAGACACCCGCTCGGGACATCAGGACTTGGGTCGTTTTGCACCGTACTTGGAGCGGCCCTGCTTACGGTTCTGTACACCCTGGGTGTCCAAAGTACCGCGAACAGTGTGATAGCGCACACCCGGAAGGTCTTTTACTCGACCGCCACGGATCAGCACAACACTGTGCTCCTGAAGGTTGTGACCTTCACCACCAATGTATGAGGAAACCTCGTAGCCGTTAGTCAGACGAACACGGCACACTTTACGCAGTGCTGAGTTCGGCTTCTTCGGCGTAGTGGTGTATACACGAGTGCACACACCACGGCGCTGAGGGCAAGCCTGGAGCGCGGGAACGTCGCTCTTGGCTACCTTGCGCTTACGAGGCTTACGCACCAACTGATTAATCGTTGCCATGTAAGCAAACTCCAAAAAAACCATACCAATGAAACTTACCCCCAATGCAGGGGGTAAAATTTAAGGGACGCAAGTTTAAGCTTGCGCCCCGAGTCAGTCAAGATGACTGATCTCTTTTTAACCACCCTGGAGGTAGGTATCTACCCCGAGGGTGGCGCGCTCGAACTCAGCTTTCGCGGTTAAGTTCGGCGCTCAGAGCTTCTTCAACATCGGCCGCAGTCACGCCCTGCTCTTCCAGGTCACGCTTGCGACGGCGCTCATTGTGATAAGCAAGACCTGTACCCGCCGGTATCAGACGCCCTACCACCACGTTTTCCTTCAGACCGCGCAGGTAGTCCCGCTTGCCAGTCACCGCACCCTCGGTCAGAACCCGGGTGGTTTCCTGGAACGAGGCCGCAGAGATGAAGGACTCGGTCGCCAGCGATGCCTTGGTGATACCAAGCAGCAGACGCTCGAAGCGTGCAGGCTCTTTGTCTGCCGCATTCGCCTTCTCGTTCTCTTCCATCACCTGGGTAATTTCTACCTGGTCGCCCGACAGCAGCGTGGTATCACCCGGATCGGTGATTTCGACCTTGCGCAGCATCTGGCGAACGATAACCTCGATATGTTTATCGTTGATGACAACGCCCTGCAGACGGTAAACGTCCTGGATTTCGTTGGTGATGTACTTGGCCAGCTCGACCACACCCAGCAGACGCAGGATGTCGTGCGGGTTCGACGGACCATCCGAGATCACCTCACCCTTTTCAACGGTTTCACCTTCGAACACGTTGAGCTGGCGATGCTTCGGAATCAGAACCTCATAGGCATCGTCATCCTTCGGCGTGATCACCAGGCGCTTCTTGCCTTTGGTTTCTTTACCGAAGGAAACCACGCCGCTGATCTCCGCGAGGATTGCGGACTCTTTCGGACGACGGGCCTCGAACAGGTCGGCAACCCGAGGCAGACCACCGGTGATGTCCCGGGTCTTCGAGCTTTCCTGCGGAATACGGGCGACCACATCACCCAGCTCGATCTTGGCACCATTCGCCATGGTTACCAGAGCGTTGGCCGGCAGGAAGAAGATCGCGGTACCGCCCCCAGGCAGCTCCACTTCCTCTCCCGAGTCGTCGACCAGCTGAATGGCCGGACGAATGTCCTTACCCGCAGCCGGACGCTCTTTCGGGTCAATCACTTCCATCGTGGACAGACCGGTCAGCTCGTCAGCCTGGGTACGGACAGTAATGCCCTCTTCCATGTTGACGAACTTGGCGGTGCCCTTCGCTTCCGCGATGATCGGGTGCGTGTGCGGATCCCACTTGGCAACCACAACACCGGCTTCTACCTGATCACCGTTCTTCACAGACAGCACGGCACCGTACGGCAGCTTGTACCACTCGCGCTCACGACCCTGCTCGTCGGCAATGGCCAGCGCGGAGGAACGGGATACCACCACCAGCGAACCATCGGTCTTCTCGATCGACTTCAGGTTGTGCAGGCGTACCGTACCACCATGCTTCACCTGGATAT
Organism: Marinobacter sp. EN3; assembly: GCF_000475315.1. Lineage (NCBI taxonomy): Bacteria > Pseudomonadati > Pseudomonadota > Gammaproteobacteria > Pseudomonadales > Marinobacteraceae > Marinobacter > Marinobacter sp. EN3. The sequence continues at coordinate 10,770 of NZ_AXCC01000038.1, read as the reverse complement.
TGTCTACCGCAGACGCCCGGCTAGCGGCACCACCAATGTGGAAGGTACGCATGGTCAGCTGGGTACCCGGCTCACCGATGGACTGGGCAGCGATAACACCTACCGCTTCGCCCACGTTCACCTGGTGGCCACGGGCCAGATCACGGCCGTAACACTTGGAACAGATGCCGTGACGGGTCTCACAGGTAATCGCAGAGCGTACCCAGATTTCGTCTACACCCGCGCGCTCAACCATTTCGACGGTCTTCTCGTCGAGCAGTGTGCCCGCAGGAACAACGGCGTTGTCCTTGTCAGTCGGCGTGAACACATCGCGAGCCGTCACACGACCCAGAACCCGGTCGCCCAGCGGCACAACCACGTCGCCGCCTTCGATGTGCGGCGTCATCAGCAGGCCTTCATCGGTACCACAGTCTTCCTCGGTCACCACCAGATCCTGAGACACGTCAACCAGACGGCGGGTCAGGTAACCGGAGTTCGCGGTCTTCAGTGCGGTATCCGCCAGACCTTTACGAGCACCGTGAGTCGAGATGAAGTACTGGAGTACGTTCAGACCTTCACGGAAGTTAGCCGTAATCGGCGTTTCGATGATGGAACCATCCGGCTTTGCCATCAGACCACGCATACCGGACAGCTGACGGATCTGGGCGGCGGAACCCCGCGCACCGGAATCGGCCATCATGTAGACGGAGTTGAAGGACTCCTGCATCAGGTCTTCACCGTCTTCGCCCTTCACTGGCTGGCCATCAGGGCCAATAACCTGCTCTTTGGACAGACGCTCCATCATTGCCTTGGACACTTTGTCGTTGGCACGGGACCAGATGTCGATCACCTTGTTGTACTTCTCACCCTGGGTCAGAAGACCGGATGCGTACTGGTTTTCGATGTCTTTTACTTCGTCGGAGGCCGCATCCACCAGCTCGTACTTCTCCGGCGGGATCTCGAAATCGTTAAAGCCGATCGAGATACCGGAACGGGTTGCGTAGTGGTAACCCATGTACATCAACTGGTCAGCGAAGATGACCGTGTCTTTCAGACCAGCATCCCGGTAACAGGTGTTGATCAGGTTGGAAATCGCCTTCTTCACCATCGGCTTGTTGACGATCTCGAACGGCAGGCCGTCCGGCACGATATCGTAAAGCAGAGCGCGACCAACGGTGGTATCGACAATGCGGAAGCTCTCGGTACGATTACCGTCTTCGTCAACCGCAACTTCCTTGACCCGAACCTTAACCTTCGCCTGCAGGTCAACCTGACCAGCACCGTAAGCGCGATGGGCTTCCTTGACGTCAGCAAAGACCATACCTTCACCCAGAGCGGCGTGGCGCTCACGGGTCATGTAGTACAGCCCCAGTACCACGTCCTGAGACGGTACGATGATGGGCTCGCCGTTGGCGGGCGACAACACGTTGTTGGTAGACATCATCAACGCGCGGGCTTCAAGCTGGGCTTCCAGAGTCAGCGGTACGTGTACCGCCATCTGGTCACCATCGAAGTCAGCGTTGTAGGCCGCACACACCAGCGGGTGCAGCTGAATGGCCTTACCTTCGATCAGAACCGGCTCGAACGCCTGGATGCCCAGACGGTGCAGGGTCGGCGCACGGTTCAACAGGATCGGATGCTCACGGATGACCTCATCCAGGATATCCCAGACCACACCTTCCTCACGCTCGACCATCTTCTTGGCGGCCTTGATCGTGGTCGCCAGTCCGCGGTGCTCAAGCTTTGAGAAAATGAACGGTTTGAACAGCTCCAGAGCCATTTTCTTCGGCAGACCGCACTGATGCAGGCGCAGGTACGGACCTACCACGATCACCGAACGGCCGGAGTAGTCAACACGCTTACCCAGCAGGTTCTGACGGAAACGACCCTGCTTACCCTTGATCATGTCAGCCAGGGACTTCAGGGGGCGCTTGTTGGTGCCGGTGATGGCACGGCCACGACGGCCATTGTCCAGCAGGGCATCCACAGCTTCCTGCAGCATCCGCTTCTCGTTACGCACGATGATGTCCGGAGCATTCAGCTCCAAAAGGCGCTTGAGACGGTTGTTCCGGTTGATCACCCGACGGTACAGGTCGTTCAGGTCGGAAGTGGCAAAACGGCCACCATCCAGCGGAACCAGGGGGCGCAGGTCCGGCGGAAGAACCGGCAGCACGGTCATGACCATGTCGCCCGGCTTGTTACCGGAATACAGGAACGCTTCCAGAATTTTCAGGCGCTTGCTGAATTTCTTGATCTTGGTCTCGGAGTTGGTCTGCGGAATTTCTTCGCGCAGCGCGTCAACTTCGGCCTGCAGATCGATGTCTTCCAGCAATTGCTTGACGGCTTCCGCACCCATGCGGGCGTCGAACTCGTCACCAAACTCTTCCAGGGCTTCGTAATACTGCTCATCGTTCAGCAGCTGGCCCTTCTCCAGAGTGGTCATACCCGGATCGATAACAATAAAGCTCTCGAAGTACAGAACCCGCTCGATATCACGCAGGGTCATGTCCAGCATCAGGCCGATGCGGGACGGCAGCGACTTCAGGAACCAGATATGGGCGACCGGGCTGGCCAGCTCAATATGGCCCATGCGCTCACGACGAACGCTCGCCAGGGCAACCTCGACACCACACTTTTCACAAATGACACCGCGGTGCTTGAGGCGCTTGTATTTTCCGCACAGACACTCGTAGTCCTTGATCGGGCCGAAGATCTTGGCACAGAAAAGACCGTCACGCTCCGGCTTGAAGGTACGGTAGTTAATGGTCTCAGGCTTTTTTACTTCGCCAAAAGACCAGGAACGAATCATGTCAGGCGACGCCAGGCCAATGCGGATGGCGTCGAATTCCTTGCTCTGATTCTGGCTCTTTAGAAGATTCAGCAAATCTTTCATCAGTTAAAGCTCCGGATGGCGTTAATCTCGGGCGGGCACACGGAGTGCCCGCTCACGCTGCCAAAAACAATTCGGCTCACTCGGATTCCAGCTCGATGTCGATACCCAACGAGCGGATTTCCTTGACAAGAACGTTGAAGGATTCGGGCATGCCCGGCTCCATGCGATGATCGCCATCAACAATGTTCTTGTACATCTTGGTCCGACCGTTTACGTCGTCAGACTTGACGGTGAGCATTTCCTGCAGGGTATAGGCGGCACCGTATGCCTCCAGAGCCCAGACTTCCATCTCACCGAAGCGCTGACCACCGAACTGAGCCTTACCACCCAGCGGCTGCTGGGTAACCAGGCTGTAAGAGCCGGTAGAACGAGCGTGCATCTTGTCGTCGATCAGGTGGTTCAGCTTGAGAATGTACATATAGCCAACAGTCACCGGACGATCAAACGCATCGCCGGTACGGCCGTCATAGAGCTTGGTCTGACCGGTGGTATCCAGGCCAGCCAACTCAAGCATTCTCTTCACCTCAGCTTCCTTGGCACCATCGAAGACCGGTGTTGCCATGGGAACGCCACCACGCAGGTTGTTGCACAGCTCGAAAATCTCTTTATCAGTCAGACTGTCAAGGTCAACCTTGAACACTTCGTCCGAGTGATTGTAGATCTCGTCCAGCAACTTGCGAAGCTCAGCCACCTTACGCTGCTCATCCAGCATGCGGCTGATCCGCTCACCAAGACCTTTCGCCGCAGCACCAAGATGAGTTTCAAGGACCTGACCAACGTTCATCCGCGACGGTACACCGAGCGGGTTCAGAACGATATCGACGGTATTGCCAAACTCGTCGTAGGGCATGTCTTCAATCGGCATAACCGCAGAGATAACACCCTTGTTACCGTGACGGCCAGCCATCTTGTCGCCCGGCTGAATACGACGCTTGATTGCCAGGTAAACCTTAACAATCTTGAGTACGCCAGGAGCCAGATCGTCGCCCTGCTGAAGCTTGCCCTTCTTGTCGTCAAAGCGAGCTTCGTGCTCTTTCTTGCGATCCTCGAGGCCCTGCTCGGATTTCTCCAGCAACTCGTTCAAAGCTTCGTCTTTCATGCGCAGCTTGAACCAGTCGGCTCGCGGCAGTTCCGCCAGGTAGGCTTCTTCCAGCTTCGCACCCTTTTTCAGGCCCGGACCACTGATCACTTCCTGACCTTTCAGAGCGGCCATCAGACGCTCGAACGTCGCACCTTCAACAATGCGGTACTCGTCTTTCAGGTCCTTACGGTACTTGTCCAGCTGCTCTTTCTCGATCGAAAGCGCACGGGCATCTTTCTCGATACCGTCACGGGTGAAGACCTGAACGTCAATGACCGTACCACGGGTACCGGTCGGCACACGCTGAGACGTGTCCTTAACGTCAGACGCTTTTTCACCAAAGATGGCACGCAGCAGCTTTTCTTCCGGGGTCAGCTGGGTTTCGCCTTTCGGCGTTACCTTACCAACCAGAATGTCGCCGGGGCCCACTTCAGCGCCGATGTAGACAATGCCGGACTCATCCAGCTTGGACAGTGCGCTTTCACCCACGTTCGGAATATCTGCGGTGATTTCTTCGCTGCCCAGCTTGGTATCACGAGCCACACAGGTCAGTTCCTGAATGTGGATGGTGGTCAGACGATCTTCCTGAACCACTTTCTCGGAGATGAGAATGGAGTCCTCAAAGTTGTAACCGTTCCAGGGCATGAACGCGATGCGCATGTTCTGACCCAGAGCCAGCTCACCCAGATCCACAGAAGGACCATCCGCCAATACATCGCCACGGGCAATCACGTCACCCTGACGCACGATAGAACGCTGGTTGATACAGGTGTTCTGGTTGGAGCGGGTGTACTTGGTGAGGTTATAGATATCCACACCTGCATCACCGGCTTCGGTTTCTTCGTTGTTGACGCGAACCACGATACGGGCCGCATCCACGCTTTCGATCACACCACCGCGACGCGCGGTTACACACACGCCAGAGTCCTGAGCCACCGTGCGCTCAACACCGGTACCCACCAAAGGCACCTGCGACTTCAGGGTCGGCACCGCCTGACGCTGCATGTTCGCACCCATCAGGGCCCGGTTGGCATCGTCGTGCTCCAGGAACGGGATCAGAGACGCCGCGACCGATACAACCTGGCGAGGAGATACGTCCATGAAGTTAACCGCTTCCGGAGGCGCTACAGTAAATTCGTTCTGGTGACGCACCGTAACCAGCTCGTCAGTCAGACGCTTGCCTTCATCGGTAGCGGCACTGGCCTGAGCGATCACGTAGTTGCTCTCTTCAATCGCAGAGAGGTAAACCACCTCGTCGGTCACCACACCATCAACCACCTTCCGGTACGGACTCTCAAGGAAGCCGTAGGAGTTGGACCGGGCGTAGGTTGCCAGCGAGTTAATCAGACCGATGTTCGGGCCTTCCGGAGTTTCGATCGGGCACACGCGGCCGTAGTGGGTCGGATGTACGTCACGGACTTCGAAGCCAGCGCGTTCACGGGTCAGACCACCTGGGCCCAACGCGGAAATACGACGCTTGTGGGTAACCTCGGACAACGGGTTGTTCTGATCCATGAACTGGGACAGCTGACTGGAGCCAAAGAACTCTTTCACAGCGGCCGCAACCGGCTTGGCGTTGATCAGGTCCTGCGGCATCAGGCCTTCGCTTTCGGCGAGACTCAGACGCTCACGAACCGCACGCTCAACACGCACCAGACCAACACGGAACTGGTTTTCGGCCATTTCACCCACGCAACGCACACGACGGTTGCCCAGGTTATCAATGTCATCCACCTGGCCCTGGCCGTTACGAATGGCAATCAGAGTCTTCAGTACGTCGATGATATCGTCGTGCGTCAGCGTGCCTTCGCCGGTGCTTTCTTCCCGGCCCAGGCGACGATTCAACTTCATCCGGCCAACGGCGGACAGATCGTAACGCTCTTCGGAAAAGAACAGGTTGTTAAACAGATTCTCCGCAGATTCCTTGGTAGGCGGCTCGCCCGGGCGCATCATGCGGTAGATTTCCACCAACGCTTCGAGCGGGGTGCGGGTCGGGTCGATACGCAGGGTATCCGACATGAACGGACCGCAATCCAGGTCGTTGGTGTACAGGGTTTCAATGTCTTTAACACCGGCATCGAGGATCTTGGTAACCACTTCCTCGGTCAGTTCGGTGTTGCATTCTACCAGCACTTCGCCGGTAGACTGATCGATCATGTCCTTGGCCAGGACACGGCCGTAGAGATACTCGGTCGGTACTTCCAGCTCGGTGATACCGGCTTTTTCCAGCTGCTTGATGTGACGGGCAGTGATCCGGCGGCCTTCTTCAACAATCACGTTGCCGTCATTGTCTTTGATGTCGAAGGTTGCGATATCGCCCCGCAGACGGCTTGGTACCAGCTCCAGCTTGCACACTTCCGCGCCCAGGCTGAACTTACTGGTTTCAAAGAACATCTCGAGCATTTGCTCGGAGGTATAGCCCAGACCACGCAACAGAATGGAGGCGGGCAGCTTACGACGGCGGTCGATACGAACGAACACGGCGTCCTTCGGATCGAACTCGAAGTCCAGCCAGGACCCACGGTAAGGAATCACCCGGGCTGAGTACAACAGCTTGCCGGAGGAATGGGTCTTACCCTTGTCGTGATCGAAGAACACACCAGGTGAACGGTGGAGCTGGGAAACAATAACGCGCTCGGTACCGTTAACAACAAAGGTACCGTTCTCGGTCATCAGGGGCATTTCGCCCATGTAGACTTCTTGCTCTTTGATGTCCTTGATCGCCTTGTTGGACGATTCCTTATCATAAATGATCAGGCGGACCTTCACCCGTAGCGGCGCGGCGTAAGTTACGCCCCTGAGCTGACATTCCTTGACGTCAAAGACTGGCTCGCCGATTCGGTAGCTCACATACTCGAGCGCGGCGTTGCCAGAATAACTGACGATCGGGAATACGGATTTGAATGCTGCATGAAGACCAGTTTCCCGGCGGTCTTCAGGCGCAGTTTCCATTTGGAGGTAGTCCCGGAACGAATCCAGCTGAATAGACAGCAAATAGGGGACTTCCATCACGGAAGGCAATTTACTAAAGTCTTTGCGAATCCGCTTTTTCTCAGTGTAGGAGTAAGTCATCTGCATTCCCCAGCTTTAGACCTGATACCTGGTATCAAGAAGCAATCAAATGTTCTGCTTCGGGGCCGAGTTGCTCGGCTTATCGCGCCGTCTTGAACAAGACTCTGGCTGTAGGTTATAGATCTGACATCAACCTGCAATTGCACACCAGACTCTATAGCATATACAACAGAAAAAGGCCGGTGGCACGAAGCCACCAGCCCGTCCATGCTTAACGCACGGTGTCGATCAACAGCCGACTCTTACTTGAGCTCAACAGAAGCGCCTGCTTCCTCAAGCTTCTTCTTGGCTTCTTCAGCCTCGTCCTTGCTTGCGCCTTCCTTAACAGTAGAAGGTGCGCCGTCAACCATTTCCTTGGCTTCTTTCAGGCCCAGGCCAGTCAGTTCACGAACGGCCTTGATAACGTTTACTTTCTTCTCGCCAGCGCCGGTCAGAACTACGTCGAACTCGGTCTTCTCTTCGGCGGCTTCGCCAGCAGCGGCAGCAGCCGGAGCGGCAGCAACAGCGGCAGCAGCAGAAACGTTAAACTTCTCTTCCATTGCTTCTACGAGCTCAACAACTTCCATTACGCTCATTTCAGCAATTGCATTCAAAATATCGTCTTTAGACAGAGCCATGACTTTCTCCCAAAAATGTAAAAAATGGTGTTCAACAGAATCAAGCAGCGTCTTGCTTCTGGTCCCGGACTGCAGCTACAACACGTGTGATCCTGCCCGGAATATCGTTCAGGGTACGTGCAAGCTTGGTAACTGGTGCCTGTGTAACAATGGCCAGCTTGGTCAACGCTTCGTGCAGCGTCGGCAGCGTAGCCAGGCGATCAATCTGTTCTGCACCCATCAGCTCACCGCCGACAGCCAGACCCTTGATTTCGAACGCCTCTTTCTCTTTGGCAAAATCCTTCAGCAGGCGCGCAGCGGCACCCGGATCTTCCATTGAGAAAGCCAGAATGGTCGGACCAACCAGCGCCGGATCAATGCACTCGAACTCGGTACCACGAATCGCGATCTTTGCCAGGTTGTTACGAACAACCTTCAGACGCACGTTTTCGGCACGAGCCTTGGCACGCAGCGCCGTCATGTCACCAGAGGTGACACCACGGTAGTCAGCCAAAACCACAGACAGAGCAGTACCAGCAGTCTCGTTGACTTCAGCGACGATCGCTTTCTTGTCTTCGAGTCTAATTGCCACTGGTTTTCTCCTCGATTTCGCCGGCTTATGCCAGCAAACCCATCTATGTCCCTCGCGGGACGCCTAACGGTGTTTGGGTTCAGAGAGAACGTCGTCACACCGTCTGCGCAGGCGTTGCTTTAACCCTTGAGGCGCCCTTCAAGAGGGCGCTGCGGGGGCCTGCGGTCTTTGACAGCCTTGGCTTCCGCCCAGACTACAAAGTAACTACCGCTCAGAGCCTCAGATGCTCAGAGTACCCTGATCGATAGTCAGGCCAGGACCCATCGTGGAAGAGATGGTGATCTTCTTCAGATACACACCCTTCGACGATGCAGGCTTGGCCTTTTTCAGATCTGCCACCAGAGCTTCAAGGTTTTCCTTGATGTTCTGCGCAGAGAATTCGACGTTACCCAGCGGAGCGTGGATAATGCCGTTTTTATCAGTACGGTAGCGAACCTGGCCGGCTTTGGCGTTCTTGACCGCAGTCTCAACGTCTGCAGTTACAGTACCAACCTTCGGGTTCGGCATCAGGCCGCGCGGACCAAGGATCTGGCCCAGCTGACCAACCACACGCATGGCATCCGGAGTGGCAATAACCACGTCGAAGTCCATATTGCCTTTTTTCACTTCGTCAGCCAGATCGTCCATACCTACGACGTCTGCACCGGCAGCAGTGGCTTTCTCGGCATTGGCACCCTGAGTGAACACAGCTACACGAACAGTCTTGCCAGTACCGTGCGGCAGAACAGTGCTGCTACGTACGACCTGGTCAGATTTACGCGCATCAACACCAAGGTTAACAGCCACGTCTACAGACTCTTTGAACTTGACGTTCTGGCCCAGCTCGGCCAACAGTGCTACCGCCTCATCAACGGTGTAGGCACGGGTAGAGTCTACTTTTTCACGAATCAGCTTCTGACGCTTGCTCAGCTTTGCCATCTTACAGACCCTCCACGTTCAGGCCCATGCTGCGGGCAGTTCCGGCAATGGTACGAACCGCTGCTTCCATGTCGGCAGCAGTCAGATCCGGCTCTTTGGTCTTGGCAATTTCTTCCAGCTGAGCACGGGTTACCGTACCCACTTTGTCCGTGTTCGGACGACCGGAACCGCTCTTGATGCCAGCCGCTTTTTTCAGCAGCACCGGCGCCGGCGGGGTCTTGGTAACAAAGGTAAAGCTGCGATCACTGTATACGGTGATGACAGTCGGAATCGGCAAGCCCGGTTCCATGCCTTGAGTCTTGGCATTGAAGGCCTTACAGAATTCCATGATGTTTACGCCGCGCTGACCCAGGGCCGGACCAACGGGGGGACTCGGGTTGGCCTGACCGGCAGCAACCTGAAGCTTGATATAGGCTTCAATTTTCTTTGCCATGATAGTTCTCCTGTGGGTTCTGACGCCTCTCGGCTCCCCGTTTATATAACTGCCTTCAGCAGACACAAAAAGCCCGCGTCGCCGTGGCGCGCGAGCTCTCAGGTTTTCAGGCTACGCTCAGTCTTTCTCGACCTGACCAAACTCCAGCTCTACCGGAGTTGAACGGCCAAAGATCAGGACCGCAACCTTAACTCGACTCTTCTCGTAGTCGACTTCCTCAACAACGCCATTGAAGTCTGCAAACGGACCTTCAACAACGCGTACAATCTCACCCGGCTCGAACAAGGTCTTCGGCTTGGGCTTGTCAGCACCGCTTTCTACACGACGCAGGATTGCCTCAGCCTCGCGTTCGGTAATGGGTGCCGGCTTGTCCTTGGTACCACCAATGAAACCGAGTACCCGAGGAGTATTCTTCACAAGATGCCATGAGGCATCATCCATTTCCATCTGGACCAATACGTACCCGGGATAGAACTTGCGCTCGCTCTTGCGCTTCTTGCCATCGCGCATTTCGACGACTTCCTCGGTCGGAACCAGGATCTCGCCAAACTTGTCTTCCATGCCTTCGAGCGCCACACGCTCCTTCAGAGTGCGCATTACGTGCTTTTCAAAGCCAGAATACGCATGAACGACGTACCAGCGTTTAGCCATTGCCCACTCCCGTTAGCCGATGAAGCCGGCGACCAGCCAGCTGATCAGCGAATCCATACCCCACAAGATCAGAGCCACAACCAGCACAAACACCACAACAATAATCGTGGTCTGAACCAGCTCAGGCCTGGTGGGCCAGACGACTTTCCGGATCTCTACGCGTGCTTCCTTCAACAGGGTGGCAAAACGACGGCCACGCTCGGTCTGCAGCGCAACAAATGCAGCAACAAGACCCAGCCCAACAAGAGCCAGAACCCGATACAGCACAGACTCGGCACTGAAATACTGATTACCAACCACACCAACGGCAATCAGAACAAAAACAACCAGCCATTTCAGAGCATCGAAACGGCTGGTCGACTGAACGGCTTTTGACTCCATAGGAATCAGCTTATGTATCCGGATGTTGAAAAATGGCAGGCCAGGAGGGAATCGAACCCCCAACCTGCGGTTTTGGAGACCGCTGCTCTGCCAATTGAGCTACTGGCCTGCACCGAAACAACTCAGCGCAACAACAAACGAGTAACCCGAAGGTTACTCGATGATCTTGGCGAC
>NZ_AXCC01000037.1:0-33450 GCF_000475315.1 Marinobacter sp. EN3 | reverse complement strand
GCCCCGCTCTTCGAGCAGGGTGCGCACGATGGCGTCGGTGGTCTGGGTCTGGAAGATGCGGCTGTTGTGCATCAGGCCCAGGCGCCACAGGGGCGGCTGGATGACCACTTCGTAGCGGGTGCGGCGGTGGCCGGTGTCGCCCCGCATAAATTCGTTCACCACGCCGGTGAACCGGCGCAGGGGCTGGCCGTCCTGCCACACCACCAGGTCTACCGGCTGTTCCAGTACATCGGCGGCGGCCACATCCGGGTCGGTGCTGGCCAGCTGCAACCGGCCATGGAACAGATCAGACAGACGTTCGGTCAGCGCGAAGCCGACAACGACAAAGTGATCCGAGGGGAATTCGCCTACACGGGCGGTGAACTGCAATCCGCTTGCCTGGGGCATGACTTCGATCCCTGAAGATTATGTTGAACTGACTCATCCTGAGCAGCCCCGATTATAACCACCGACTTGCAGAATACAAACCAACCATGCCTCATTCCTGAGGCATTCGCCTTAACGCTCAGCGTCTCTGCTGGTTGGACAACCACACACTCTGATACGGCTTCAGGGTGATTGACCCAGCCAGATCATCCACCTCCATTCCGGAGATCAAGTCTACCCAACGATCCGTTCCAATCAGATTAATATCACTGAGCGCCACCTGCTGCACCTCGGGACTGATGTTATGGATACAGAACACCGACTGCTCCCGGCGCATGCTCTGGCGCCAGAACCCGAACAACTGCAACCCCAGGTGTAAGGTGAACTGCGTGGCGTTCGGATGGAAAGCAGGTTGAGCACGGCGTATGGCAATCAAGCGCTTCAGCTCCCGGAATGCCTTGCTGTGGTGGGTCAGTGGATCTGCGAGGGTTTCCTCCAGTTGCGACAACTGCCATTGACTGCGGTTAATGGAGCGCAGGCGCCCGGTATGCTCCACCCGCGCCTGATCGTTCTCCGTGGCCAGCAAGCTGTGAATATAAAAGGCGGGAATGCCCTCGAGAGCCAGCATGATGGTATGCGCACACAGGAATCGCGCGAGCTGCCAGTGGTCAGCACCGCCTTCTGCGGTTCCTTTGAGGGCATCCCAGAGCGCAATGTTCATCTCATAGGGCTGATCCCGCCCGTCGGCCGTCCGGCGGTAGGACACCTTACCCCCAAACGACTCCATGGTGTTGATCAGGCGTTGCTTTTCATCTTCGGTCAGCAGGCCATCTGTGGGCCGCAGACCAACGCCGTCGTGGGAAGCGATAAAGTTCAGATAGGCGGTGCCCAGCTGCGCCGGGGGCATACTCATCAGCCAGGTTTTCAGATGTCGGCAATTGCCGGTCACCAGCGTGTTGATCAGCAGAGGCGGCAACGAAAAGTTATAGATGGCATGGGCTTCGTTGGCATTGCCAAAATAAGTCAGGTTCTCTCGATTGGGTACATTGGTTTCGGTAATCACCACCGCGTCCGGCGTGTGATGTTCAATCAGCAAGCGCAGAATCTTGATCAGCTCGTGGGTTTGCTGCAGGTGAATACACGGCGTGCCCGGCTCTTTCCAGAGAAAGGCCACGGCATCCATACGGAAAATCATCACACCCCGTTCCAGGTATTGGCGGATGATCCCCGCAAACTCCAACAGTACCTGCGGGTTGGCAAAATTCAGGTCTACCTGATCTTCACTGAAGGTGCACCACACATAGCGCTCGCCGTCGTCGGTCTGCACCGGATTGAGCAGGGGCGACGTACGTGGCCTCACTACCTGGCTGAGGTCGTCTTTCGGGTTGCCTTCAAAGAAATAGTCCTTACCCGGGTCGATGCGCTTCTTATAGTTTTCGAACCACCGGCTGCGGGCCGACATGTGGTTGATCACAAGATCGGACATCAACTTGTAGTCCCGGGCAATGGCCTCAATTTCCGGCCAGCCACCGTGACTCTCATTCACCGCCAGGTAATCCATCACCGAAAAGCCATCATCAGAGCTGAAAGGAAAAAACGGCAGTATGTGCACCGCGGAAACGGAGTCCTTAAGGCAGTCATCCAGGAAGCGCTTGAGCGTCACCAGTGGCTTCTCGTCCGGTTGCTGGAGCGTGTCCGCGTAGGTAATCAACAACACATCGGTTTCGTCCCAATGGTTCTGGTGGGCTGGTGGGGCGTCGGCATTGGGCGCCAGCCCCATGGTGGCCAGTAACTGCTCCGCCAGAAAGTCGCAATCTACCGAGGGATAGACGGCCTCGAGCATACCTTGCAGCTTGCTCTTCAGTGACTGAGTCATGGCCGATATTCCTGATTGTCCAGCTCAACAGCCTCCAGCAGTTGCTCACGAATGTCCGGAATGGCGCTGGTCACCCGGTTCCAGCTGGGGATAAAGGGGGTGTCCATGGGGTTATCCAGGAAGTAGGCGCCGGCGCGCATCACATTCTGGGCAAACAGTTCCACTGCCTTTTCTTCCTTGTGCCGATCAAAACCGAGCCCGTTGATCACGGCGTCGTTCTGATAGGTTTCCACAAAATCCAGAGCAATACGGAAATAGGTCGCCTTGATGGTGCGGAACTTCTCATTGGAGAACACTTCGCCATTGGTGGCCAGCTTTCGGAACAGGGCCTTGGCGATATCCACACTCATTTTGGACAGCCCTCGGCTGGCATCCTCCGGCGAGAGATCCTGATGCTTGTGATCGTAGACATCAGCAATATCCACCTGGCACAGGCGGTTAGTGGCGTAGTTTCGTTTCATCTCCGAGAGCACACCAATCTCGAGCCCCCAGTCACTGGGAATGCGCAGGTCATTGATAACATCTGTGCGGAACGAGAATTCTCCGGCCAGGGGATAGCGGTAGCTGTCGAGGTAGTCGAGAAAATCGTTCGGGCCGCAGACTTTTTTCAGGGCTCGGATCAGCGGCGTGACCAGCAGACGACTGACCCTTCCATTCATCTTTCCGTCGGCGACCCGGGCGTAATAGCCCTTACAAAACATGTAGTTGAATCCAGGGTTGGCCACCGGGTAAATCAACCGTGCCAGCAGGTCCCGCGAGTAGGTCAGAATATCGCAATCGTGCAACGCCACCGATTTGCTCACCCCGGAGGCCAGCACATAACCGAAGCAATACCAGACGTTCCGCCCCTTACCCATTTCAGTGGGGGCCAGGCCCTGCTCGCGAAGTTTGAGGTCGATGGCCCGCAAACGCGGCCCATCGTTCCACAGTACCTTGAACGGCTGAGGCAGCTCGGAGAAGTACTCCAATGCGTGCCGGTATTGCGCTTCATCGGCACGATCGAGCCCGATCACGATTTCTTCCAGGTAAGGCACCTTTGCCAGCTCCTGGACAATGTGTTTCAGGGCGGGGCCTTCCAGCTCTGAATACAGAGACGGCAACACCAGTGACATGGGCCGCGCTTTGCGGAACTGAAGCAGATCGGCCTCGATGTCTTCTACCGGTCGTCGCACAAGATTGTGCAGGGTCGTTACTATGCCATTCTGGTAAAAGTCGCCCATGGCGCCTCTCCTATGCTTTTGGCCACGCCTGGCGGCCTAGTAGCCGTACTCGAAAAGAAGATTGAGTACGCATTCGTTCCAACCCTCCGGGCCGGGCTTCAGGGAGCGCATGGGGTGCTTCTGCGATGGCAACTGGACCTGATCGCTGTTCACCCCGCGAATCACCACCGGGATATCCGCGGCCTCCAGCATGCGCTGGTCGTTCGGGCTGTCGCCCAATGCGATGGTGACTAGCGGCTCGCCCCTATAGTGCTCCCGGTATTGCTCCAGCAAAAAGCGGGCCCCCTCGGCTTTGTCGAAGCGCCCCATGGCGTGCAAGAAGCGCCCCCCCTGCACCAGACGGAGCCCCTCACGCCCCAGTGCCGCACTGAATTGGTCCAGCTCCGGGTCACTGCCTTGCCAGATCAGCGGCTCCGTACCCAGGCGCTGCCGGGCCCGCGAGGCCTCCACCTCATCCAGGCCCGCAACCTCCGCCAGTTCCGCATCCGCCATATCCGAAAAGCCCCGAAACTGTGCACCCGCCCTCCTCTGCACCATAAGCGTGCGAAGGACCTGCTGGTGATCTGCTCCAAAATTCATCACCTGTTCTTCGGTGCGGTCCAGACAGCCCGCCGGGATAACCGCCGCCGCACCGTTCTCGACGATAAAGGGGCCCCGTATGCCCATCGCGTTTTGCAGATGGCGCATCTCGGCGGCGGTTTTACTGGAGTTAAAAATCAAGGGGATACCGTTAGCGGCCAACTTTGCCATGGCCGGCGATGCGGCCCGCCAGCTGTAGCTGTGATGGTCCAGCAAGGTGCCGTCCAGGTCGGTGAAAACTATCAGGTGTGGTTGCATTTGGTTCACCTGCTCTGCAATCTGTTGTTAGGCTTCAACCCTATACATACGCAGTATTCATACCAAAGCCAGGTCGTTTTATGAGCAACAACAGCTTTCAGGTGGAACATCGCTACCTGGAATTACCGGACAGCTTCTACAGTCGGGTACAGCCATCCCCCCTGTCTGAACCGCGCATGGTCTGCTTTAACCAGGCCCTGGCCAGCGATATGGGATTTCTGGTGCGGGATGAAAATGACTGGGCGGCCATTGGTGCCGGCGCCGAACTTCTGGAGGGGATGGACCCGGTCGCCATGAAGTACACCGGGCATCAGTTCGGCATGTACAACCCGGAACTGGGCGATGGCCGCGGCCTCTTACTCTGGGAAACCGTGGGACCGGACGGTACACGCTGGGACTGGCACCTGAAAGGGGCAGGCACCACGCCCTACTCCCGCTTCGGCGATGGCCGGGCAGTACTCCGGTCAACCATTCGTGAATATCTGTGCAGTGAGGCCATGCATGGCCTGGGAATTCCCACCACCCGGGCGTTGTTCATGATCAGCGCCAAAGACCCGGTGCGCCGGGAATCTATTGAAACCGCCGCCGCTTTGATGCGGGTAGCGAAAAGCCACATCCGGTTTGGCCACTTCGAGTTTGCAGCCCACCATGAAGGGCCGGACGCCCTGAAAACATTGCTAGAGCATGTGATTGCCCTGCACTTCCCTCAACTGATCAGCTTGCCGGAGGACCAACGCTACGCCCGCTGGTTTGAGGAAGTGGTGGAACGCACCGCCAGACTAATTGCGAAATGGCAGGCCGTTGGTTTCTGCCATGGGGTGATGAACAGCGACAACATGTCGATTATCGGTGACACTTTTGACTATGGCCCCTTCGCCTTCCTGGACGATTTCGACGCCGGCTTCGTTTGCAATCACTCCGATCACGAAGGCCGCTATGCCTACAACCGTCAGCCCCAGGTAGGCTTTATCAACTGTCAGTACCTGGCCAATGCGTTGTTGCCGATCATGGACGAAGATACCGTTCGCCGGGGACTGCGACGCTATGAAACCGCCTACAACGAGCATTTCAAACACCAGATGCTCGCCAAGCTGGGGCTGGAGGAAGCGGATGGGTCAGATATGGGCCTGATCATGGACACCTTCAGCATGCTCCACGAACACCACGTGGACTACACCCGATTTTTCCGCGGCCTGTCCAACCTGCACGACCATGGCACCGCGCCGGTTCGTGATCTGTTCGCAGACCGCAGCGTGGCTGACGAGTGGCTGGAACGTTACGAAGCCAGACTACAGAAGGAAAGCCGTGGCCACGATGAACGGGAATACACCATGCGCCGGGTAAACCCGAAGTACATTCTGCGCAACTACCTGGCCCAGCAAGTCATCCTGGAGGCGCAGAACGGCGACTATGAGCCAATGAAGGAACTGCTCAAGGTGTTGGAAAAGCCCTTTGATGAGCAACCCGAGTATGAGAAATACGCTGCCCTGCCACCGGATTGGGGGAAACATCTGAACATCAGCTGCTCTTCCTGAACGGCCGCTATTTCACCAGGGCATCTTCCTCATGTTTGACGGGCGCCAGCGCATCCAGCCTGGCGCCGTGTCGCATCATAAACAGCACCAGAAGAATCGCAGGCACGCCCATCAACCCCGCAATCAGGAAGAACTCGGCGTAGCCAAAGTTCGCCACCACAATCCCGGAAAAGCCCCCCAGGAACTTGCCCGGCAGCGTCATCAGCGAGCTGAACAAGGCATACTGGGTGGCGGTGAACGAGGCACTGGTCATGCTGGACAGCCAGGCAATCAACGCCACGTTGGCAATACCGCCACTGAGGTTATCGGCACTCACCACCAAGGCCAGCGCCGCGATATCCGGTGGTTGCTGGGCTAGCAGCACGAATAGAAGATTGGTTGCCGCCGTCATGACGGCACCTGCCAGCAGTATCCGGCGCACGCCATAGCGCACCACCAGCACCCCACCGACCATGGAGCCAACAATGGTCATAAAAAACCCGAACACCTTGGTGACATCGGCCACCTGGGTTTTACTGAAACCCATAAAATCCAGATAGAACGGATTGGCCATCACCCCCATGGCAATATCCGAAATGCGATACACCGCCACCAGCACCAGAATGGCCACCGCCAGCTCCCGATACCGACGGAAGAAGTCCAGAAACGGGCCAGCCACCGCGGCATAGAACCAGCCAGTTAACCTGGCCAGGCGTTCAGGCAGGTGGCTTCGTTTCTCCACCTCTTCCTCAATTCGATGGGCAATGTCCTGCGCAGCCGCAAAATGGTTTACTTCCGGCTCTTTCACGATCAGAACCGTCAGTGCCCCCACGCCCACCAACGCTGCCATCACCTGGTACGACACCTCCCAGGACCAGAACTCCGCCAGGTAAAGTGCACCGGCCCCGGCCACCAGCAATGCCAGCCGGTAACCGAAAATATACGTGGCCGCCAACGCCGCCTGCAGCCGCTCCTGAGCAATCTCAATGCGATAGGCATCAATGGCCACATCCTGCGTGGCCGAGGAAAAAGCCACCAACAATCCGAACAGCGCCAGTGTCTCCGGAGCCGCCAGGGCGTTCGTCTGGGACATCAGGTACAACCCGGTGGCAATGCCCGCCTGAGCCAGCAGAATCCAGCTGCGGCGCTTGCCAAACAAGCGATCCAGCACTGGCAGTTTCAGCCGATCCACCACCGGCGCCCAGAACACCTTGATGGAATAGGTAATGCCAAGCCAGCTGAAAAAACCGATGGTGGCGGTCTCCACCCCAACGTCTGCCAGGCGGGCATTGAGGGTGGAAAACACCAGCAGAAAGGGCAGCCCCGCCGAGAACCCGAGAAACAACATGGCAATCACTTGCCAGCGGGTGTAGGTGTAGGCGGTATCCCGAATCAGGGCTACAACATTGGGGGGAAGATAAATAAGAGCCTCTCCGGATCAGTCGCGAAAGTTGTTGAACTGCAGCGGGATATCCAGTTCCGCCTCACGCAACATGGCAATGGCTTCCTGCAGGTCGTCCCGTTTCTTGCCGGTAACCCGTACCTTGTCGCCCTGAATGCTGGCCTGCACTTTCATCTTCTGCTCTTTGATCATCTTCACGATCTTCTTGGCCATGTCCGTTTCAATACCCTGCTTCAGGGTGAAATGCTGCTTCACCAGCTTGCCCGCTTTGCTTTCGCCATCTTCCGACAGGGCACGCGTGTCGATGTTGCGCTTGGCAAAAGCCATTCGCATCATGTCCACCAGTTGCTCCAGCTGGAACTCCTGCTCTGCGCTCAAAGTCAGGCGCTTGTCCTCCAGCTCGATATCCGCCTCAACATTCTTGAAATCCCAGCGGTTACCCAGTTCACGCTTGGCCTGATCCACCGCGTTGGTAACTTCGTGCATTTCGATTTCTGAAACAATGTCAAAAGAAGGCATAGTCGTTATTCTCCAAAGGCCACGGAGGGGTATACTGTGGCGACAATTTGATTACGGATGTTCGAAACCGCCAAGAATACCAAGAGCTGTGGCGAACCGCATCTGACAATGGACTGGTAAGAAGTAGATAAATAATGCCAAACCTCGATCTTCCCATTCTCGTAGTAGACGACGCCAAATTCAGCAGTATGGTGGTGGGCCGTACGCTGCGAAATGCCGGTTACCGCGACATACGCATCGCCAACAACGCACCGGCCGCTCTGAAACTCATGGAACAACGCCCGGTCAGCGTACTGATTGCAGACTGGCTGATGCCCGAAATGGACGGCCTGCAGCTGACCGACCAGGTGCGCCAGCAAGACGAGCAGAACAACCACTACACCTATGTGATTCTGCTCACCGCCCGCGAGAGTGTGGAAGCCCTGTCGGAAGCTTTCGATCGGGGTGTGGACGACTTCATCTACAAGTCAGACATGACCAAGCAGCTCATCCCCCGCATCTTTGCGGCAGACCGCATGGCCGACCGGCAGAACACCCTGCTGCGTGCCAACGCCCTGCTGGTGGAGAACAACCAGGAACTGGAATCCAGCAACATCATTGATCTGGAAACCGGCCTGACCAACAACAAATACGCCCGCCAGCGCTTGCAGAAAACCCTGCGCCACGCCGAATCCCGGGGCGGCTCAACCGCCTACGTGATGTGCGGCATCCGCAACTGGCAAGACCTGAAACGCAAACATCCGCCCAGCGTGATGAGCGAACTGTCGATCGGCATCGCCCGGCGCCTGAGCACATTGATTCGCCCGATTGACGCCCTGTGCCGGGTGGGTGACAACCAGTTTGCGATTGTCTCCTACTTCCCCAACAGTGATCACTGCACCACCACCGCATTCCGGCGCATTTTTGACGGCATCAACCACAAAGCGCTGAAAACCACCGCCGGCTTCATCTCTGTAGAAGCCGGCATGGCCCTTTGCAAAGCCGATGCCCAGGATGGCACCCCCACGGTACAGGATATGGAACGCGCTGCTGTACAGGGCCTTGTGGACGCCTATGAAACCCGCCGGTTCACCGAAACCGCCCCGGAGATACGGGAAGGTGTGTAGCGATCACAAACAGTAACACTGGGACACACTTCACAAACAGACAGGAAAGGCGATCAGGCTTATTCTGACATTGTGGAATCAAGCAGTATCCACCCATGGCGGAGGAGCCGAGTAGTACCTCCGCCGCCATATGGGTACCGCAGGTGGATTCCTCAGGATCAACGAATTTTTCAGGCACTTTCGTTCTTTCCGAATTTCTTAAGCCAGCTTTTATAAGCTGGCTTTTTTATTGCCTGCGAAAATCCCCCGGCGTCTTACCCGTCGCGGCCTTGAATTTGCGATGAAACGACGTGGTTTCGCTGTAGCCCAGGCGCAAGGCAATATCAGGAATGCTCATGTCGGTATTCTGCAAATAGTCCTCCGCCATCTGCTGGCGCACCTCATCCAGCAATTTCTGGTACGACACCCCTTCCTGACTCAGCTTTCGCTGTAAGGTACGGCTGGTCATCCCCAGATCCTCGGCGACCATATCCTGACGGGTAATGCCCTCGGCGAGCTGTTTCTGGATGCTTTGCTTTACCTTGCTGGTCAGATCCGTGTCGGTGTCGAGCAACGCCAACTGAGACAATGCGTGTGCTTCCAGGGTTTTTCGCAATAGCGGGTCTGGCTGACGCAGGCGGGTTGCGAGCAGTGCCTGAGCAAAGCTGACACTGTCCTCCTCTGCATCAAACTGTACAGGGCATTGCCAGCGCAAAGCATAGGCCTTCTCATGCTCCGGGCCGGGAGAAGGCCGCCTCAGGCGAACTTCCAGCGGCGTGGCGTCCGTGCTGTCTGCCAGCCATCGCGCATAGTTGATCCAGGAGGCAAAGACATTGTCCACCACCTGGGGCCACACCACAGAATCGGTAAAATTGCAGGTCCAGATCAGTGTCGCGGAATCGCCCCTCATCTTGAGGCGGGTGGTACCCATATCCCCCACCAGCTTCTCATAGGGCGCAATACGGGTAACCGCTTCCCCCAACGTGGCACAGCTCATGGTGATGTAACCCAGTACACTGTAGGAACCGGGTTGCACATAGTCGCCGGTCTCCAATCCCAATACCGGGTTACCGGTATGTTCGGCCAGCAAGTGAATAAATGCCTGGAGCTGTTCGCCGTCGATTCGGCCCTCATCGGAATCCAGGATCTCCGGCTTCAAACCCGCCTTTTCAAACAGCGGATCAACCGCGATACCTTTGGCATCGGCGTAGCGAACATACTGCCGCAAAGCGGCGACGGAAGCTGTGCCCAACGCATTCATGGTGACGACTTTCGTTGTTGGAATTATTTGAAAAGTATAAACAAAAACGCCCGGTTATGAACCGGGCGTTTTCAGGGCATCAACAAACCATCAAAGCTTGCGACCTTTGCCAGCGGCAATCCGCAGGCGCAGCGCGTTCAGCTTGATAAAGCCTTCCGCATCTTTCTGATCGTACGCACCCTGGTCTTCTTCAAAGGTGGCGATCTTCTCATCGAACAGAGAATCGTCAGATTTACGGCCGACCACGTCCACATTACCCTTGTACAGCTTCAGGCGAACGGTGCCGTTCACGTAGTTCTGGGTCTGGTCGATCAGCGCCTGCAGGGCTTCACGCTCCGGAGACCACCAGTAACCGTTGTAGATCACCTCGGCATAGCGCGGCATCAGGCTGTCTTTCAGGTGTGCCACCTCACGGTCCAGAGTAATGGACTCGATGGCGCGGTGGGCGCGCAGCATGATGGTACCACCCGGGGTTTCGTAACAGCCGCGGGACTTCATGCCCACGTAGCGGTTCTCGACGATGTCCAAGCGGCCAATACCATTTTCACCGGCCAGCTTGTTCAGGGTTTCCAGCACCACGTGGGGCTTCATTTCCTGACCATCAACGGCAACGATGTCACCCTTCCTGTAGGTGAGCTCCACGTAGGTGGGCTTGTCCGGGGCGGCTTCCGGAGACACACTCCAACGCCACATGTCTTCCTCGGCTTCCGCCCACGGGTCTTCCAGGTTGATGCCTTCGTAGGAGATGTGCAGCAGGTTGGCGTCCATGGAGTACGGGCTCTTGCCCTTCTTCATTTCCACCGGGATGTTGCGCTCTTCACAGTACTTGAGCAGCTTCTCGCGGGAGTTCAGATCCCACTCGCGCCAGGGAGCGATCACCTTCACGCCCGGCTTCAGGGCATAGGCGCCAAGCTCAAAACGAACCTGGTCGTTACCTTTACCGGTGGCACCGTGAGAGATAGCATCCGCGCCAGTCTCATTGGCAATGTCGATCAGGCGCTTGGCAATCAGCGGGCGGGCGATAGAGGTACCCAGCAGGTACTCGCCTTCGTAGATGGTATTGGCGCGGAACATCGGGAACACGTAATCGCGCACAAACTCCTCGCGCAGGTCCTCGATGTAGATTTCCTTAACGCCCAGCGCTTCGGCTTTCGCACGCGCCGGCTCCACTTCCTCGCCCTGGCCAATATCGGCGGTAAAGGTTACCACCTCACAGTTATAGGTATCCTGCAACCACCGAACGATGACGGAAGTATCCAGGCCACCGGAATAGGCCAGCACCACCTTTTTAATATCAGACATGCCCTTGCTCCAGACTGAACAGAATGGATGTGTTGAAAAGAAGGGCAACATTGTACGGGATGGCGGGGGGAATGGCTATAAAGCCCCTACCCTGCCAAAGGATAGGGGCGCCATGGACGGCAAAAGTACTGGTTTAGCCAGCGGCCTGGGAGTGCTGGGTTACCACTTCTTCGCGGATGCCGTCCCAGCCTTCTTTGACAGAGCGCAACAGGCCGATGACTTCGTCCAGCTTGGCGATGTCGTTGCGGGCACTGCCTTCCAGCAAGGTACGTTCCATGTAGTCATACAAAGCTTCAAGCCGTGGCGCCAGATCGCCGCCCTTCTCGAAATCCAAGAAGGAACGAAGCCCGCCAATGATTTCAATGGCCTTATTGATCAACTGGGCCTTGCCAGAATAATCCTTCGCCTGGATCCGGGACTTGGCCATGTTGATCCGCTCAATTGCACCGTTGTAAAGCAGCTGGATAAGCCTATGAGGATCCGCATCGATGATGCTGGTTTGAGTGTTTACGCGCTGATATGCCTGCAAACCATTCATATATCACCTGTATTTCGGAAGAGAACTAGTCCTGATTAGATCGCGGCGCTATTGCAGCCAACTGTTGGCTCACAAAATTACCGGTACTTTGAATCTGCGCAATAAGGGAGTCTGCAGCAGAAAACTGATTGATAAGCCGTTCCTCATAGGAGGCAATTCTTAACTCCAGTTGATCGCGCTGATCCTGAATATTACTTAGCGTTTTATTCAAACCGTCAGTTCGGTTCGACAGGGATCCATTACTGGAGAGAAAACCCTCCAGTCGATCAAGCGTTCGCCCAGCAATTCCATCAACCCCGTCCCGCTCCGCAAATAAAGCGCTAACCGCCCCCGGATTGTCGTCGAGCTGCTGTTTGAACTTGGCCTGGTCAAATTCCAATTTACCGGTACTCGGATCGGTAGCGATCCCAATATCACCAAGCATGCGGACTGGGGAGCCCTCCAGACCCTCTGGGATCGTGGTCAATAGTCCACGCAAATCACTTTGAATACTGCGTATTGTTGAGTCACCTGAGAGGACCCCACCTCGACCTGATGCCGAGTCAAAGCCGGAGTATTTTTTTATCACATCCTGCAAGGCATTGAATTTATCCACGAACTCCTGAACACGACCGGCAACTGCATCTGAATCTCGAGCGACACTCACTGATGAGATACCCGTAGACTTAAGATCGAAAGTAACACCATCAACTACCCCCTCCACTATGTTGCTTGAGCGGGTGATGGCAATGCCGTTTACTTCCAACTGGGCATCTTTTGCTTGGACGGTTTCAGTAAGATTGGAGGTAGTGCCATCAAAGGCAAAACGTGAGAGCCCCCCTGTGTCGGTATCTGAACCATCACCGTCGCCGGAAACTGACACCTGGATGGCATTCGAGATACCCGACTCGTTTGAGGACAAAACAAGGCGATAACCGCTTCCCGTATCCACAATACCTGCAGAAACGCCAGCATTAGCATCATTAATGGCTGACGCAACACCGTCAAGCGTGTTGTTACTTTCGTCAATCGTAATGTTTGTACTCACACCGCCGACATTAAAAGTGAGTGTTCCAGTGCCTATGGCCGTAGAGTCGCGATCAGAAAACTCACCCGAGGCCAGAGACTGCGACTGGGCAAGCTGAGTCACATTGAGGCTATAACTGCCCCTAACCGCGAGAGCGGGGTCGATTGAGACTCCAGATACAGACTCATTTGATGAATTCGCAGAAAATGCCTTAAGGCCTTCCGAAGAGCTCAAAGTCTCCATTGGCGAACGCAACGCTTCAAGAGCACTGCGCAAGGCGCCGTACGCAGAAATCTTTGATTCGGTTGTCTGTTGCTGCTGGTTAAGACGCACTTCCGCAGGCCTGCGTTCTGCGTTAACCAATTGGTCAACAAGGTCGGCACTAAAGATGCCAGAACCCGCTCCCAGTGATGAAATTGCCATATCGCTGCCTCCAGAAAGGCTATTTACTAACCAATATAACGGCCAAAAGCGGAAAAACTTTGCCTATCACGGTAATTTAACTCGTTACAGTGTGTAAACCACAGACTCTCCTCTGAAGGACAGCGCCGCCGGACCCGTTGAGAGGTGCGGCGGCGCTGGAGTTCCGTTGCTCAGCCAAGACAAAAGCGGCAATACTCTACACTTTGATATTGAACAACGTCAGCGGCTCATCCTGCTGCAAATTTTCTGCCAACCTCATCGCCACTTCATCTGGAATCTGACGAATAACTTCCTGGGTTTCTTGGTCAACCACCCGAACAATCGTTTGGCCAAGTTCATTATTCACTTCAAACTGCAGATCCCTCTGGACGCTTTGGACATAGTCGTTCAACTTTGATACTGCATCATCCAACTGCCCTCGCTGAGCCTCGCTGAGCCGCTCAAGTCTTTCGGCTTTTGACTGTTGCTGGGCCTCTTGAGGAGATTGACTGGAATTGACGGATGTCGACCGACCAGAAGGGGAAACGGCAAGCTGAGTGGATGCATTTCTGCCTTCAGCCAGAGGTGACGCAGACGCCCGAGCCGGGGCTTGCTCACTGGAGCGGACCAGCTTCAAATCCGGGTTTTTCAGGTTCACGTCATTCATAGCTCACCTCGCTATCCTTATCACGGCTTGGAGCCACCCCTCATAAATGAAGGGTGGCTGCTGCCGTCAACATGTCCCGATTACTGCAGGAGGGACAGAACCTGGTTTGGACGGGCGTTAGCCTGGGCCAGAACCGAGATGCCGGCCTGCTGAAGCACGTTAGACTTGGCGAGCTTTGCCGATTCGGCTGCGAAATCAGCGTCCAAGATCCGGCTATTGGCAGCGCTCAGGTTCTCAATTGACGTGCCCAGATTTGCAATTGTGCTCTCGAAACGATTCTGCACCGCACCCAATTTACCTCTGAACTCGTTCACACTCTTCAAGGCTGCATCAACCTTGTCAATCTCAGCGCCAACAGTCGCGTTATCACCTGTCACGTCTAATCCAGCAACCGTCAGAGTAGCGGTATCCATTTTATTCCCACTCAGATCAATCGAGATTTTCTCGCCACTGTTCGCACCCACTTGAAAATCAATGGCGGCAGCAGGTCCATTCAAAACCTCAACGTCATTGAACTTTGTGTCAGTGACAAGCCGGTCGATTTCCGCCAGACGGTCTGTGACCTCTTGCTGCAGGGCAGTCTTGTCATCTGCGCTATTCGTACCGTTTGCGGCCTGAACTGCAAGTTCGCGGATGCGCTGAAGGTTGTTGGTCACTTCATTCAATGCACCTTCTGCTGTTTGCGCCAGCGAGATACCATCGTTCGCATTACGCTGGGCTACTGTAAGGCCCCGGACTTGAGCATCGAACCGGGTAGAGATTGCCAAACCTGCAGCATCATCTTTCGCGGAATTGATCCGCAAACCAGAGGATAGCCGCTGTAGCGCTTCGTTACCCAAATTCTGGGACCGCCCCAATTGGTTCTGCGCATTCAAAGAAGCCACGTTCGTGTTAATACCGAGAGCCATAATACTTCTCCTTCGACAGATGTCGTTATTTCATGGAAGAGGTCTGGCGCCCGTTTCAAAGCTGATAGCGCCGCCCTGTTAACTCACTTAACGGCGCCCGGCGTGTTTGCTTTAGAAAAAAAACAGGCGTTTTTGTTAACAAATGTAAAATCGGCAAATCAATTCCTCTTCAAAGCGGCAAAAGTTTGACCAATGGCGATTCGGACTTTTTGAAAGCAAAAAATTGGCTCATAAAAACAATCTGTTATCCATAAAATAAAGAATTGGCACACCCTTCGCTTGTAACCCTGCAACACGGCAATTTAACGAGTTTAAGCCGGCCAAGGCCCCCTTCATGACCGGGCACCAGGGTTCCGGCACCGCTGAGCAGGGAGAAATGATATGCCTCAGGTCATCAACACTAATATCGCCTCATTGAACGCCCAAAGGAACCTTAACGCATCCCAGGGAGCCGCCAATACAGCTCTTGAAAGGCTTTCCTCAGGTCTTAGGATCAACTCCGCCAAAGACGATGCAGCAGGTCTTGCCATTTCAACCAGGTTCGAATCTCAGATATCCGGCTTGAATGTGGCTCAAAGAAACGCCAATGACGGCATATCTCTGGCACAGACTACGGAAGGCGCCTTAAATGAGGTTGTATCCAACCTCCAGAGAATCCGAGAACTTGCCATTCAGTCGGCCAACGCTACAAACAGCCAATCGGACCGTGAAGCGTTGGATGCGGAAGTCCAACAAAGGATAGCTGAGATTAGCCGGATCTCGAACCAAACAACCTTTAATGGGCTGAAGGTTCTTGATGGCACATTTGGCATTGCCTCCTTTCAGGTTGGAGCCAATTCAGGGGATACCATTAGCGTAGACTTGACAGAGGGGACGCGAGCAGGCGATATCGGTTCTATCGCCACAGCGCTGGCATTAAACGTCAACTTTAGCGGAACTAATGCGGTGGCTGCAAACGACACCTTTACCGTTACAGTTGGCGGCGGTAGTGCTCAAACTGTCACCTTTACTGGCGAAGAAGCCAGCATCTCAGATGTCGTCAATACAATTAATAGCCAAATTGACGGGGCATTTGCGGTCGCAACAGACGATGGGGCAAGCATCGAGATAAAGTCCGATCAAGATCTTAGCGCAATCGCCCTCACCACCAACGGTACAACTGCTCTAACCGCCAGTGCAACAGCTGCAACTGTTGACGGCAGCCTGGAGGATGTCGCAATAGATTCCGTAAACGGCGCAAATGATGCCATTATTCGAGTCGATGAAGCACTAACGACTATTAACTCAATCCGGAGTGAGTTGGGTGCGATTCAAAACCGCTTTGAATCTACTATTGCTAACCTGGCCACTACCTCCGAAAACCTATCGGCCTCCAACAGCCGAATTCGGGATGCGGACTTCGCAGCGGAATCCGCCGAACTCGCCCGCACCCAGGTGCTCCAACAGGCCGGCCTCTCTGTACTGGCTCAGGCCAACGCCCGACCACAGCAGGTACTGCAGTTACTGCAGGGATAATCATCGCCAAGTGGTACAAAACGGCCGGGTTAGTCACCCGGCCGTTTTGGTTTTAGCTGAACGACAAAGTTGCAACTGACCTACTCCCAACTTTCTAATTGACCCTGACCCCAAGACATTTCACCCAATCAAATGCACTTGGGTCGAATCCAATATTCCTGCTTGGAACCCTATAACCAAAATGGCAATATATGCCAATAGACACAGGGAGGCCCCGAACAATGGCAACTAGAAATATAGTTTTAACAGACCACCAGGAACAACTGGTGAGTAACCTGGTTAAGGCAGGTCGCTACCAAAATGCCAGCGAGGTACTGAGAGAAGGGCTGCGGTTGGTCGAAGAGAAGGAAGTCCAACTGCAGCAAAAGCTTCTCGAACTTCGCGGAGCCTTAGCCGAAGGGCTGGCAGACGTCGATAATGGCCGCACAGTCACACTGGGCACCGGTGAAGCGATCACAGACTACCTGATCAACAGGGCCGCAGAACTGAATAAAAAGGACTAAACAGCACGCAAGCTCATCGTCGTGCGAATCCTGCACGACTCAATGGATTTCGCCTACTTTTGGGGTCAGACCCCAAGACATTTCTCTGGCTCAAATGTACCTTATTCGCGGCTCACTCAATAACGCTCTTCACCTACAACAAACCGCTCAACCGCAAGCTGCACAGCCTCATTCAACCCAAGCCCTTCACCGGCTGCTTTCATTGCCAGCTTCTTGTGTAGCTCTCTGCCAATTCGGATATTGAACGAACCTTTGAACGGCTTATTCGGTTCGATCGCCATCGCTGCGCAATCAGCCAGATACTCATCCACTGAAACCCGGAACTCTTGCTCAAGCGTGCGCAGGTTTTCAGCTTCATATGTGACGAGGTCGTTTATAAACAGGAGCTTGCCGTAAAGCACCCCCCTGTCCAGATCATGCTCTATTGAGCCGATCTGACCCTTATACTTCAAGATATTCGAATTCATAGCAGCCCCCAAGCTTTTAATGTCTGCGCCACATCCCGAATCATCAACGGGCCGCAAACTTTCTCCGGATGCGGCCTGTGCAACCGAATCATCAAGCCGCGCTCACCGGCGTCAGCCTGCAAGTAAAATCGCACCCGCGAACCACTACCTTGCATTTCTTCAAAACCCAGACTGAGCAAATAACTACGCAACTCCGTCCACGTAATATCTTTCGGCGTGGGCTTTCTGAGCAGCCTGGCCCTGAACTTTTCCTTGTTAACCATCGGATCATCCTGATCGGTCAGTGCAACTATAATATGGTTGCATAAGTTTGATCGCAACCAAATGTGAGAAATTGGGGTCAGACCCTACCTTAAGCCTTAGCAAACAGCCCCTCAAACAAAGCCGTTCTCCGCAGCCGTTGCATAGCCTCCTCGCGGAACAGGGCCCGTTCCGGGTTCAACTCAATCAACCCCAACAGCCGGAACAGGCGGATCACTCTGGAATCCAGCGCCCAGCGGGCTTGTTGTTCTTCGCTGGCGTATGGCAGTGGCTGGGCCGAAAGCAGCAATTGCGGGAAGGCTGCCAGCATATCGTTTATGCAGCCATCAACCGGCAACCAGACGCCGCCTTTCTCTGCCAGTAACCACAGGAAGAAAGGACCGACGGTTTGTATATCGTCCAGCCCGTCGTAGTGGTCCATCCAGGCCCAGTTAAATTCGGAGAACGTGATGGCCAGCATGTCCTGATACAGGTTTAGCCAGCCTTTGGTTTCGAGGCGTTTGGCGGCGTCTTTCTTCAGCAGCAGGCGGCCCTTTTCCTTTCGGGTGTAGCCGGCCAACTCCAGGAGCACACGGGTAAGCTGTACGCCAAGAATGTCTTCCTCGGAACGCACGGAACCGTACCCGGCAAACGGCACCACAACCTCCTCGCCGGCGGCCTCAATCATGGCCTTCACCTGCTTGAGTGGCAGGTTACCTTTGCCGGTCAGGCGAATGCCCTTCTCGCCCAGTTCGTTAACCAGTGCCTTTGCCATTTGCAGGATAGGTGCGGTATCCAGTTCCTGGTCAACCGTTTTTGCATTGATCAGCGGCTTGAACACAGACGGGCAATGCAGCGGGCTTAGCAGCAGCTCATGCATCTGGCTTGGGCTCAGGCCACAGAAATCAGCAGGCGGCAGCGCATCAACGTCGCTCTCCGCAAACAGGGCATCCCGCTCTGGAAGCAGCTGATTGATCTCCTCCAGGTTCACAAACTCGGGATCAAACTCCCCGCCCCACCACTCCTTCACACCCTCGTGTTCCTGGTGCGCGGGGTCATGCATCGCATCCACAAACTCATAGTAGCCATGCACCCCACCCACATCCTCCGGCGGGCACTGGCGTGCGGCTTTTATACAACGGGGCAAGTGCCCTTCATCGCCTGCAGGCAGAATCTTCTCCAGCTTTACCTGGTGTTCCCAACTGTCGCCAAAATCATACTCATATTTGATGGCCAGGCCTTCCCGCGTCAGAACACTGCCCACCCGCAAGCGGGTTTCATCCCGAAACCCCATCATGTCATCTTCATCCTCCGCCGGGTCGCCAATCAACCGACCATCAGATGCCTGAAACAAATGCAGATGCGACGCCCGCCACCCCATGGCAATCTGAATAATCCGGTGCAAATCCTGAAACGTCGCCTGCGGCGAAATCAGTAAGCGTCGCCAGATAGGCGGCCTGATGCCAGAAAGCGTGACCTTAACCTGATAAACACCCGTACCCTGCGAACCCATAACCACTCCTATTTTTGGGGTCAGACCCCAAATCCCATACCTCACCTAATCACCCCGACCAAGTTATGATAACTTCACCTTTCACCTTCCTGAAAACGCATGAGGTAATAGCTATGCAACTTGACGAGCTAATCAGCATGGTCAGCCGTTTGCCGCCGGCGAGACAACAGGAAGTCATCGATTTTGCGGCCTTTCTCGAACAGCGATACGCTGCAAAGAACAAACAACAACCAACCGACTGGTCTGAGGAAGACTTCAAGTCCATGAGTGCTGAGCAAGCCATACGAGGCATCGAGGATGAGCCAGAACTCTATTCAGATGAAGATATTCAGGAGCGCTGGCAGTGAAGCAGGCTGGCGATATCGCTTTGATGCCATTTCCGTTCACCAACCTGGCCAACGCTAAAAAGCGGCCTGTCCTGCTTTTACGAAAACTGAATAGCAGTCACGACGACTGGCTGGTCTGCATGATCTCCTCCCAGTTACACCAGTTCAACCCTGATCTCGACTGGAAACTCGAAAACACCCATCCGGAATTCGGTGAGTCTGGCCTGAAAACCTGAGGCAAAAAACCAGCCTGGTCTGACTCCGCGTCAAAAAAGCTTGCAGATGCGACATACCTGCCTATAGTTTTACTAATGCCAATGCAGTCTCGACTCTGGCACTACTCTAACGCGCTGTGGGTAGCCCAAGCCCGAAGGTAGGCAGGCCGTTCAGATTACATAGAGGAAAGTGCCATGAAGCGTTCACGGTCTTTGATTTTGTTTTCCCTTCTGGTGGCACTGGCTTTGGCTGGCTGCAACAGTGGAAGTTCCGGTTCTGGCAACGAGGACACTGCCGGCACCACTCCCCCTACCAATACCACACCGCCTGCCTCACCAGACGATCAGCCGACAGAGCCCACCACCGTGCTGGAGCCCTCACCCGGCGAAGGGTACGCCCAGAAAGGCCCGTTCCAGAACGGCACCACGGTCACGGTTGAGGGACTAAACCCGAACGGCTCTCTTTCGGGTAACACCTGGTCTACTGAAACAGGCCCCGACGGAAAAATCAGTTTTCAGGGGATTGGCTGGGAAGGCCTAGCCATGGTTACTGTTACTGGCCATTACTTTAATGAAATAGCCGGAACCTGGTCGCCGGACACCTTTCGCTTGAGGGCCGTTATGCCGGTTTCCAGCAGCGAGTTAGTGGGAAATGTAAACCTCTTTACCCACCTTGCTGCCCGCTACTACGAATACTGGATGCCACAGGGATATAGCTACGAAGAGCTCCGTGACGAATACCTAAACGACTACCTGATGACCTGGTTCGGTCTCTCCACCTTGCCGGAGAACCTCAACCTGCTGGACAGCATAGATCCGGAAACTGATCGCGACAGCTACATGCTGCTGTTGTATTCCGCCGCCATGGCAAGCATCGGCATGACCCAGGAAGAACTGGATGCGCTGGCGGAGGACTTTGCCAGAACCGACGCCGGCTACGGCGATGATTGGCCAGACGGCACCGGAAAAGATGCCCTGGTTCGGCTGTTTAACGAAGCTCAGCAAAACGAGCAGACGCTTGTCGCCCAGGCTCGACAAAACCTCGAGACCGAATTTGGCCGCTCCATGCCAGCCGTCAGTGCTGGCTCCAACCGCGTTGCAGGCACCATCTGCGTGTACGCCGGCCTTCTGTGCGAATGGGGTGATCTTTACAACATCCCCATCGGCACCGAGCCCAGAGACATCCCGGTTAGTATTAACTTTGCCGGTTCCTACGGTGTTCTGATCAACTTTGATGGCAGCAGCCAGGGCGTAAACGCCGTGTTCAGCAACATCCCGGGCGGCTCTGCTATCCGAAGCGCCAGCGGCACCGCCAGTAGCTTTATTGAATTCATGGTCCGCCCGCTGGCAGGCGACCGGCGTTACAACCTTCGCCTGGGTAGCAATGTGGCGAAAACGGCTACAAGAATCTCCCTCTTCAGCCTCAGCCAGGGCACCGAGACCCAACCTTACCCGCTGAAAGTTGGCGACAATGACGGACGCGTGGGCCTGGAATGGGGCACCTCACGCAACACCGACAGTTATTACCAACTCATCGCCGGCCCTGGGCGTTACCGCTTTACCATCGGCGGCTACCCATGCGGCACCACCATCGCGCCGGTGGTAATACGCGGCTATGAATGGGATCTGGACATCCGCGAGCCATTGCCAGAGGACCGTCAAGGCAACAACCCGTTCAACACGGCACCTGCAGTCGTTGCTGATGAGAACAGCTGCTCTCACCAGTTTGAACTGGAGAACGATACGCACCCCAACCGCCTATATCTTCATTTAGAGGCCATAGGCATCCGGGATACCATGATCAATGTAAACCGCGCGATTCATCACAACTACACCATCAGAGTTGAGCGTATTTGAGCCTTATGTTCGGGGCAGATTTCCATCTCTGCTCCGAACTGGCACACCTTTCGCAACACCTCCCTCAAACCCCGGCAAACCGTCAAAAAACTGCAGACCTTTGCCGCATCGGATATTGGCTGGTAACGAGGTGTTCCATGCAAGTACAACATCATAACGCGCATCTTTCCCGCTCGGTTCAGGCTCAGGTCGCGCGCCTGGTGCTCCAGGCAAACCTGGCGTATGGCGAGTCCAACAGCAACGGGCTTTCCTACATTCAGCGGCTGAAGGCGCGGAATGAATGCCGGGAGTACCTGAACCAGGCGCTGGCGCTGGAGGCAGACAACGCAGCAGCTCTCGGCCTACTCGGCCGGGTGGAGATGGACGACGGCCAGCTTGAAAAAGCCCATGCTCTGTTCAACGCCAGCCTGAACCGGCAACCTGCCCAGGCCCAGCAATACTGCAACCTGGGCTACTGGGCACTGAAGAGCGAGCGCCCCGCCCTGGCGGAGGAGTATTTCCTGCAGGCACTGGAATGCGACCGGCAATCTGCCGCCGCTTTCTGCGGCGTGGCCCACGCCAAACGGCTGCAGGGCCAGTTTGATGTTGCCTACCTGCACTACCGAAAGTTACTCCAAAGCGGACCGGAATGGGACTCTGTCTATTCCGGCATGCTCTCGTGTGCGCAGCACCTTCAGGTTCACAAAGCCGACAGCGATCTGGCGCTGGACGCCATTGCCCTGCTTCGGCAGGAAGGTCTGCCACACCAGGAAATCGGCCACTTTGTCGGCGCAATCATCCAGCAGCAATACGACCTGGATAACCCTCACGCCGAAATCTTCCTGGATGCCGCGGCAGAAGATGAATTGCTGATCCTGGCGCTCCAGAAAACCCTGATGCCCAATGCCGCCGTGGAAGAACTGGTGGTGCTACTGCGCCGCGCCATTATGGCGGAGGTCGCTCAAACGGCCAGCCTGAGGGACGAACTGCAGCCCCTCTGCCTGGCGATCGCGGAATACGCCGACCGCACCGGCTTCGCGCTGGCGGCGGAAGACGATGAGGAACGCCTGGCGGCCACCATCAATGAAAGCATCATGGCGCAATTCGCCGTAGGGGAACCTCAAGAGGCCCTGATTGGCTCTCTGATGATCAGCGCCATGTATGGTGCGCTTTTCCACCAGAACTTTGCAGTTCAACTCGGCCAATGGAACCTGGTGGACTGGCCACTGGCCATGCAACCCATTATGGCAGCCAGCTACTACAACCGGGCGGAAGAAGAGGCCATCAAGCAGAATTTTGACGAAAAAGCCGAGGAACTCTGCCTGGAGAAAACCGATGTGCCCCAGGCATGGCCGGCGTGGAGCCAGCTGGCCTATCGCACGGAGACCAGCCTGAAAGCCGTGATGGCTCAGGAGCTGGGCCTGAACACCGACAACCTCCCCGCCACGTTGCGGATTATGGTGTGCGGCGCTCAGTCTGGCCAGCGAGCCATGGAGCTGGCTCAATATCTGGACGACGTGGAAGTGATCGCGGTTGATGAATCCCTGGCGAACATCGCCAAAGGCACCCGCATGGCCCAGAGCCTGAACATGGACAACATCGTGTTCTGGCCCTGGTCCATCGCTCAGCGTTTTGTGGCCGATGGTCACCAGGTCCACTGGGTGGAAGTGGGCCGTGTGCCCTCACCGGCCATGACCGCGCTTTCTCTGGCCGCGCTGATCAATACTGCCTCGAACACCGGTGCCATTGTGCACATGCACACGGCGCTGGCCGAGCAAACCCAGGGCGACAAACAGATTCGACGCCTGATCGCAGAACACAACCTCCAACCCACTCGCACCGCCTTGCGGCAGCTTCGCAGGATGGTGCTGGCCAACCGGCAAGATACCCTCTGGACAGAGCTGCTGAAGGACGAGGACTTCTACAGCCTGGGCGGTTGCCGGGACCGGTGGTTCCGGCCGCAGGATGCCAGTCAGCTCAAAGAACTGCTGGCCCTGGTGAGCAATGAAGTGGAGTGGAAGCTGGTCAAAGCCCGCGACGAAGATGGCCACAGCCTGGCCACCAGCCCGGTACAGCGCCAGATCCAGGCGGAAGCCCTGGGTAGTGAAGTTCAAAGTCTGATGGGGCAGAACCTGAGCGTGTATTTCCAGCGTCGGCGCTAATCGGCGCTACCCAGATCCCGGACAATCCTCACGCGAGGATGCCCGGGGTCTTCGATCGCTACATATATGGAATCAAAGATTCACCGTAAAGATGTAAATCTTCCAGAACCTGCTGCTTTTTGGGCGTCAGCTCAGGATCCGAGGCCAATCTCTGAAGTTCACGGCCAAAAGCTTCCAGCGACCGCCATCCCTTTTTCGGCTGCATCAACCGTTCGGTACGAAACTGCTCCCAGCGCTCCATTTCCTCGCCAATCAGGGTATCCGGATAGTTGCGGGCACGGTAACGGAACAGCATCTCCGGCAGGCGCGCGTCTTCAAACCTCACTTCCTGCTCGGCCAGGGTATCCACGGGCTGGGTCAGCAACCAGTTGAGTTTCTCCCGGTCGGTTTTGCTGATAAATCCGCCCGCGTACAGTTGCTCGTCGGGATCGGTCAGGTCGCTGCCCTGAAAATCCTGTTCGAAGGCCTGGGCAATGCGGGCGGGCAGGTCTGGTGCTTTTCGCAGCTTGGCCAGGTTGGCCCGCAGTACGTCTCCATCCAGCTCCAGCTCGGCCAACCGCTCCTGTGACAGCGTGGAAAGCATGGTCGCCGGCGCCAGCACAGGGCATTTGTTCAGTTGCACGCCTTTCAGTGGAAAGCGGCTAACGCCCTCCCCCAGTTCCGCCTGAGATGTAAAGACCCGCTCACGAATCTCTTCTACCGAGGCGCTAATCAGCGCTTCCGGGTCTTCGCGAAGATCGTAAACGATCACCTGGTTCTTGTTGCTCAGGCTTTCCGCCACCGGGGCCACCAGAGCACAACACCCACGACTTGCCGGGTACTTGGCGGAAATATGAAACACCGGCTTCATGCTCGCCGTGTCCAGCATTTGCCGCGCGGAGTGCTTGTCTTTGTTGTTTAGAACGAAATCGAACAGCTTGGGCTGTTTTTCCTTGATCAGCTTTGCCACGGCAATGGTGGCCAACACATCCGACATGGCATCGTGGGCAGCCTCATGAGCAATGCCATTGGCTACTGTCAACTCTTCCAGCCTGAAACTGGGGCTGCCATCTTCTTTGCGGGGCCAGTTGATACCTTCCGGCCGCAAAGCATAAGTCAGCCGCACCATATCAATAATGTCCCAGCGGGAATTGCCGTTCTGCCATTCCCTGGCGTAGGGATCACGGAGATTGCGATACAGCGTATGCCGGGTAACTTCATCATCAAACCGCAGGCTGTTGTAGCCCACAGCGCAGGTACCGGGCTGACTGAAAGCCTCATTAATCTGGGCGATAAACTCGGCTTCCGGAAACCCGTCCTCCAGCGCTTTCTGGGGAGTAATACCAGTAATCAGGCAGGCTTCGGGGGATGGCAGGTAATCGTCGGCTGGCTTGCAATAGATGACCAGCGGGTCTTCGATGATATTCAGATCCGCATCGGTGCGCACACCCGCAAACTGGGAGGGCCGGTCATGAACCGGGTCTACGCCAAAGGTTTCGTAATCGTGCCAGTAGAAAGAGCGGATCAAAGGAAGACTCCTGCAACCGAAGTAAAGTCAGACGCAGGAGTTTAACAAACTTACGCGGCACTTTGCCGAGCATTACCTGTCAACATCGCCTCGATGCTCAGGTGATAGTCCAACGCCTCCCACTCAATGCCCGTACCATCGCAGATGAAATGATACTGACGTACCTCCGCAATAGAGGCTGCCTCCAACTCAGGGTACCAATGCACAGGCGTGGAGATTACGCGGCCGTCTTCCAACTCCACGTGCAAGTGACGGTCGTCAATATGAACGGATTTACCCTTGAAACCAGGCATTCCACCTCTCCAGAAAATCAGATTGATGACGTTCAACGATCTTCAGGCACTCCCTCAATTCCTGATTCTTGAGGGTGCTGTACTTTACCGCGAAAGTCGACAACTCAATCTTAGCCCATCGTTCACCTCGGAGCACATGAACATGGGCGGGCGGATGGTCATTGGCGTAGAAAAAGAACTTGAAACCATTTAGCAGCAGTAGTGTCGGCATCCTTGCCTTTCGATCCTTCTATGCTTTGCTAGCCATCCACAATTAGAACAGTTTGGTACCCATATCCGACTGATGGGTGCGCAGGCGGTCGATGCCGTCCGGGCCAACCAGCTGGCTCAGATCCACGGTCATGTTGGTAGGCAGGTTAATAAACACACCCTTACCCACACTGATGGTATTGGCACCGTCCAGCGTTTTCCAGGCTACACCGTCATCGCGCTGAAAGCCGATGAAAAACGCATCTGTAAACCCGATAGTGCCATCAGCACTGCCATTATCCTCGCCTACGGTCAGTGATTGCAGGTGGGTAAGTGGCGTGCAGTTAGCTCCGGAAACACAGGAGTTGGGATCAATACCAATGTGAGAGGCACGGTAGTTGGTGGCCGCGCCACCATCGCCATCAAACAGATAGGTATCGTAAACGGCACCGGTTGAATCCTGTACTTTCAGGCCGATGTCGCCGCTGAAGCTGGTGGTATTGGACGACACCGAGCCCCTTGCCTGCCCGAAACCCATGCGGAATCCGGCAAGGCCCGCGGCATCTTCCGCCAGTTCGATATAGGGCATGCGCGCCTCGAAAGGAATTTCATCCCCGGCATTGTAGGTCTTGCCATTGAAGACCTCGCCGTCGTTACGGGCGATATGACCAAGGGCCA
Organism: Marinobacter sp. EN3; assembly: GCF_000475315.1. Classification (NCBI taxonomy): domain Bacteria; kingdom Pseudomonadati; phylum Pseudomonadota; class Gammaproteobacteria; order Pseudomonadales; family Marinobacteraceae; genus Marinobacter; species Marinobacter sp. EN3. Next base: position 7,103 of record NZ_AXCC01000037.1, on the reverse strand, counting down.
GGTGGGTGGCAGAGAAGTCCGTGCCGCCATTGATCTGGCCGGCCTGAATATCGTCAATATTCACACGGGTCTCTACATCCATGGTCAGCGTCATGCGCGTGAACTCATGGTTCTGGCCGGGGATGTTTTCAATCTGCATAAAGGCCTGCCCGGTTACCTTGCCCATCGCATTATCTGAAATGGGCTCCAGTTCTGCCTGGGAAACGGGCGAAATACCCAGGCAGAGCATGGCAAGGGCAGCGCATCCGTACGCTTGCGTTGTCATAGATTGTGTCTCTGATTGTTTTAGTGAGTCAGTTTCGACACCCGACTCCATGCCTGCCCGCTGGTTTTATTATTTCGGTGCTGGCATGCGGCCCGTTATTCTTTGTAACAAACTGTTTCTTTTTGACCGCAACACGACTATATCCGACCGAGCCTCGTACATTGAGTGAGGTACATCACATTCATTCATTACCTGGCCGTCATTTGTTGTTCAAGCTTGATGTTCGTCACAGGACTAAACTAACTTAGGAACCAATATGTAGCTTAGCGAACTTGTAATGTAGCCCGCATATACACAACGCTTGAGATTGGTATACTTACGCCCTTTCGTTAAAGGCCCCAAACGGCACTCCATGACCACCAGAATATTGATCTGCGACGACTCTGCCCTGGCACGCAAACAAATGGCCAAAGCTCTGCCACCCGGCCTGGCAGACGACATCCTGTTTGCTGGCGATGGCAAAGAGGCTCTGACCATCCTGCGCGATCAAAAAGCCGAACTGTTGTTTCTGGACCTGAACATGCCGGAACTCGACGGCTACCAGGTGCTGGAACACATCCGTTCCGAGGATCTCCCGGTTCTAACCATCGTGGTCTCTGGTGATATCCAACCCGAAGCCCGGGAACGTGTGCGTAAACTGGGCGCCATCGATTTCATCAAGAAGCCAACCGACACCGGCGTTGTCTCCCGACTGCTCGAAGAGTACGGCTTCTATCGCCCATCCGAGCTTGAAGACACTGCCCTGAACGACGCCAGCCTGCACAGTCGAGAGGCAGCAGCCCCGGAAATCTCAGTAAGCCTGAGCGACTACCTGCAGGAGATCTCCAACGTGGCCATGGGCCGGTCCTCAGATCTGCTGGCCCGGCTGCTGAAGGTATTTGTTAAACAACCTATCCCCAAAGTTGCGTTTATCGCCAACTCCGAGCTGCACATGGCAATATCGGCTGCGCAGCGAGCAGAAAACTATTCAGCCGTTTGCCAGGGCTTTACCGGCGCCGGTATCGCAGGCGAGGCCCTCCTGCTGTTTGAAGACGCCAGTTTCCGGGAAATGGCCGAACTACTTCACTATGACGTGCTGGAAGGCGAGTCCGTGAACGTGGAAGTGCTCATGGATATGTCGAGTATCTTGTTTGGCGCGTTTATCAACGGTATTGGCGATCAGCTCGACCTGAAGCTGGGCCTGGGTCATCCGACCGTTCTCGGCCAGCACCGCCCGGTTAACGAACTGTTGGATCATCACAGCAAGCGGGAAGAACAGCTGCTGTGTATTGAGATCAGCTATGCTCTGGAAAACCGGGATATCCGCTGTAACATGCTGATCCTGCTAACCGAGGACTCCATCCCATTCCTTGAAAAACGCCTCGCGTATCTGGTGGATTGACTATGGCCTTTAATCAGGACGCCAACGAATTCCATTGGCTGATGGACATGCTCGAATCCGTCGAGGTGGGGCTGGTCGTGCTGGACCTGGATTTCCACGTCCAGGCATGGAACGGCTTCATGGAACACCACAGTGGCATTACCGCCAGCGAGATTCAGGACAAGGTTTTGTTCGAAGCCTTTCCGGACATCCCGGAAGCCTGGCTTACCCGAAAGGTAGACGCCGTCGCCATGCTGAACACCCGGGCCTTTACGTCCTGGGAACAGCGCCCTTACCTGTTCAAGTTCCGGAATACACGCCCTATCACAGGCACGGAAGAATACATGTTCCAGAACCTGACCATCAGCCCGATCACCGCTCCGAACGGAGAGGTGGAGAAGGTGTGCCTGCTGATTTACGACGTAACCGAATTTGCCAGCAGCAAACGGGCCCTGGAACGTGCGAACGAACAGCTCGCCAAACTCAGCATGACGGATCGCCTGACGGGGCTGCTGAACCGGGGCACCTGGGAAAACCTGGTGGATGCGGAATATGAACGTTTCCGGCGCTATGGCCAGGCCACAAGCCTGGTGATGTTCGATATCGACCACTTCAAACCGGTGAATGACACCTACGGCCACCTGGCCGGAGACGAGGTGATTCGCCATACCGCCGAAGTCACTCGCAATAACATCCGGCAATCGGACAGCGCCGGCCGCTATGGCGGTGAAGAGTTCGGCATTATTTTGCCAGAAACCGATGCCGAGAGTGCCCGGGTCATTTGCGAGCGCATTCGTGAGGCGATTGAGAACAGCACGGTTAGCACAACGGCAGGCGATATTCGCTACACAGTAAGCATGGGAATCGCGCAATTAACTGAAACGCCAGAGAACTATATGCAGTGGATGCAAAAGGCAGATGAGGCTTTATATAAAGCCAAGGAAAGCGGGCGGAACAAAGTCGTAATCAGTTAATATCCCCCTCCCTCTATTGAGAGAGGGGAATAAGCAGTTAATCCTGCTGCCAGCTCTGTACCGCTTCTTTACCGTGCTTTTCACGCCACTCATTCAGAGTCTTGTGATTACCACCGCGGGTTTTTACCACTTCACCGGTGTGCGGGTTTTTATAGGTTTTCAGCGGACGCTTGGCACGGGTACCGGTTGCAGTCTCGGCCTTGGCGCCAGCGATAGAAGGATCAATAGCAGACAGAATCTGCAGAACGTCCTTCGGTGATTTGTCATACTCTTTCATCAAATCACGAACTTTGTTTTCGAATTCCAGTTCGCTTTTCAGTGCCTGGTCCTTTTCGAGCTTCTCCAGCTCGGCGGCCAGCTTTTCCATCAGCTGCTTCTTCTGGTAATAATCATTAATCTTTGCCATGGAAATAAAACCTTTTATCGTGGGGTTTTAAATACTGATTGAATATGACCGAAAGTCGAAACAAATAATAATAGAAAAACCGAAACGAGGCAAAATAAATTACTTAAATCCACTTAACAAAAAAGCCGGCACAATGGCCGGCTTTGTATTTCCCCTAAAGATCAAAGGCGTAAATCAGCCTGCCCTAGCGGCAACACACCCTTCAAATCAAATAAAACGCCGTTGCTATTAGTATAAGCACGCAATTGCTCCGCTGAAAGAGCGGCATATTCGCGGTGCGGTACCGCAAGAAATACCGCATCATATTCACCGGCTTTCGGTTCCGGAACCAGAGAAATACCATACTCATGTTCGGCTTCTTCATTATTTGCCCAGCAATCGGTGACATCCACCTGGCAACCGAAATCCTTTAATTCATTAACCACATCAATAACGCGGGTATTACGCAAATCCGGGCAATTTTCCTTAAAGGTAAGCCCCATAACCAATACCCGAGAATTGGCAATGGTATGCCCTTTCTTGATCATCGCCTTGACCAGTTCAGCGGCGGCATAGGGGCCCATATTGTCGTTCACACGGCGGCCGGCAAGAATAATCTCAGGGTGATAACCAATGGCCTGGGCCTTATGGGTGAGATAATACGGGTCTACACCAATACAATGCCCGCCCACCAGTCCAGGTTTGAACGGCAGGAAGTTCCATTTAGTACCAGCAGCAGCCAACACTTCATGGGTATCAATCCCAATGCGGGCAAAAATCATCGACAGCTCATTCATCAGCGCGATATTCAAATCCCGCTGAGTGTTTTCAATTACCTTGGCTGCCTCTGCCACCTTGATTGAACTAGCCTTGTGGGTTCCGGCAGTAATGATGTCTGCGTAAAGATTATTCACCTCATCGGCAATCTCGGGCGTGGAGCCGGAGGTCACCTTCATAATGGTGGTAACGCGGTGTTGTTTATCGCCCGGGTTGATACGCTCCGGACTGTAACCGGCGAAGAAATCCTTGTTGAACGCCAGGCCAGACACCTTCTCCAGCACCGGCACACACACCTCTTCGGTCGCACCCGGATACACGGTGGATTCGTAAATCACAATATCGCCGCGCTTCAGCACCTTGCCCACACTCTCGCTGGCCTTCACCAGCGGTGTCAGGTCCGGGGTCTTGAACTCATCAATCGGAGTGGGCACCGTCACGATGTAAACCTGGCAATCGGCAATGCCGTCCAGAGAGTCGGTGAACGACAACTTACTCGCCGCCCCCAGCTCCTCCCGGGAAACCTCGCGGGTGAAATCCACGCCATCCTTCAGCTCGGCAATACGGCCAGCATTGATATCGAACCCCACAACCTCACGCTTCTCACCAAACGCCACCGCCAGCGGCAGCCCCACATAGCCAAGGCCAACAACAGCAATCTTCTTCATCCAATCTCCAAACTGCCTTTGGGGGTCAGACCCCGAATTGAAATTTAATCGGGTACCAGGACTTCGGTGCCGGGTACCATTTGCTTCAGCTTTGCTTGCAGTGCCTGCTTGGCATTGTCATCGCCGTGCACCACACGAATCTCTTTGGGTGCTTCAGGAATACCTTCGACAAACCGTAACAAATCACTCTGCCCCGCGTGGGCGGAATAGCCGCCAACCTGGTGAACCTTCGCGCGGATATCGTAGCGTTCACCGTCCAGCTCTACCCAGCCGCCGCGGGGGCCGTAGGTGAGAATATCCCGGCCCGGGGTTCCGGCAGCCTGATAGCCCACGAACAGCACGTCATTCCGGGCATCATCCAGCATGGCTTTCAGATAACTCACCACCCTGCCCCCGGCGCACATGCCGGAGCCGGCCAGCACCACGCAGGGGCGGTGGGATTTGGCCAGATATTCTACGGCATTCAGGTGGTCTTCATGGGAGTTGATTACGGTGAGCTGTTCGAAAGACAGCGGGTGGCGGCCGGCTTTCACCAGCGCGCGGGCCTCGGCGTCCCAGAAGGGTTTGAGGTCCCGGTAGATTCTGGTGAACTCGGCGGCCAGGGGGGAGTCTACAACTATCTCTAGTTGGTTCCATGTGGGCCCTTCACTGGAGCCTGACTGGGGTCTACCCCTACGTGGACTGCCCCCTCCGGCACCAAGCTCAGCAACAGGCTCATCCCCAAACTCTGCAATCAGCCCCTCTATCTCGTAAAGCAGCTCCTGCGTCCGCCCAATACTGAACGCCGGCACCAGCACCGTACCCCCATCCGCCAGCGCATGCTCCAGCACCCGCTTCAACCGATACCGCCGGGTTTCCCGGTCTTCGTGGTCTTTATCACCGTAGGTGCTCTCAATCACCAACCGGTCTGCGCGCTCCGGGGAAACCGGCTCTGGCAACAGTGGTGAGTGGGGTGCGCCCAGGTCGCCGCTGAACACCACCCGCTCTTCGCAACCGCCCGCCCTGGCCTCGCATTCCACATAAGCGGAGCCCAGAATGTGCCCTGCCTGCTGCAGGCGCACCGAAAGCGAACACTCACCCTCATCAAACACCTCATGCCACTGCCCATAAGGCACCGACACAAGGCGCTCGCGAATAACACCCAGAAACCGCTCAATAAGCCGCTTATCCCGGGTAAAGCCAATCTTCAGCGCATCTTCCAGAATCTCCGGCAGCATAATCGCCGAAGGCTCAGAACAAATAATCGGCCCCTCAAACCCCGCCGCCAGCAAATAGGGAATGCGCCCAACGTGGTCAATATGCACATGGGTAACAACCAGTGCACGAATGTGGTCTATAGGGAAATCAATGGCCAGTTGCTGTGCCGAAGTGCCACTAGTGGCGCCCTGGCCCTGGAACAAGCCGCAGTCGATCAGGATGCCAGAACCCTGAACCCGAAGCTCATGGCAAGAGCCAGTTACACCACATACTGCCCCATGGTGCAAAATATCCATCATCGTAACGTCCTTGTTAACAAGGGCAGCCTATCTGGTCACCCACACTTACCCGCTTACCTTGAGGCACCCTCGGAACATGCTCCAGAAGGCAACCAGATAAAAAGCAAAAAACATGACTCCGCTGTTATGGCTTAAAAAAGACTGTGTCAAACTGAAATCAATATAGGCCACACATAGCACAGCCCCACTGGCCGCAATAGCCCGTTTAACCGGGTCGTCCCCGTTAGCCCTGGTCAGAAACATCCTGAGCATCCCAAAGTACAACGCCAACAGAGCTAACAGTCCAAAAACTCCACGTTTAGCGAACACATCCAAAAACTCATTATGGGCATGGTCAAACTGGATCACCACTGGATCAACTCTACCGTCCTCCGCTAACTGCCCCATCCGGGCCCGGTAACCTTCTGAGCCCCAGCCCGTCAAAGGCCTTTCACGCACCATCAAAATCGCACCTTTCCACATCTCAAAACGCGCACCAACAGAAGTGCCAGAATCCCCGGCCATATGTTTTTGGATATCCTCAACGGCTGCCACCACCCGCACCTGAACACCCGTCTGAGGGATAAAGTAGACAGCCAGAACCAACACCAGCCCTGCAACAACCGCTGCTCCAAGATAAGCAGGCTTCAACCAGGGTTTGTAACAGCGGTACAGTGCCAACAACACAAAGGGCAAACCAATCCAACCACCACGGCTGCCAGACAACACAGAAGCAACAAAGCCAGCCAGAAAGCCAGCAACGAGTAACCCGCCCCACAAAACACGACGCTGACACCCCAATGCCCACCCTAAACCGGACAAAGATAACAGACCCAGCAACAAGGCAATGTTGCCGAACTGAATGGGATGGGTATAACCGCTGGCACGCTCAACGCCAACAAAGAACCGCTCCCACACCGCCAACCCCGCAGCACCCAGCGCGCCAAGAGCCGTGCCAGACCAGACAAAAGCCGCCTTGGGTGGAAACTTCAGTAACCAAACAAACGCCAGAATGGCCGCAAGAAATCGGCTCGGCTTATCAAGCTCACGGGAACGCTGGCCAGTCAGAACTATCTCAGCAATCCAGACAAACATGAACAGAGCCAAAGCCCCCATCACAACCAGATCATCCCGGCCAATGGAGGGCCATGCCGGCTTCCAGACCAGTAACGGCAAACTGGCTAGCCCGGATTTCTCAT
>NZ_AXCC01000036.1:0-34334 GCF_000475315.1 Marinobacter sp. EN3 | reverse complement strand
GTGCCATGCCCGGCACACACGGTTTCATGGCTGGCGTTTTCAGAATGAATACGCTGGCAGAGCAAATGTTGACCCGGCGGGTCCTTGAACAGTTCCAGGTCACCATCACCCAGAGTGACCAGACCAGTTATCTGCTGAACACCTCGTCCGACCTTGATAACTCGCTGAACCACACCGTACCGATCAACCTGCCGTCCCTGGACTGGTCACTGACACTCACACCTTCGAGACAATGGGTCGAAGGCCAGCGCAGCAGCTGGCCTACCATGACCTTTACCAGCCTGCTGCTGATGGGCCTGCTCACCAGCCTTACTACCCTGCTGGTGCAACTCATCCTGAAACGCAACCAGGCTCTGCTCAAAACCCGTAAAGAGCTGGAACAGGAAATCGATCAGCGAGTAGCCATGCAGGTGGACCTGGAACGGCTGGAGTCGACCGACACCCTCACGGGTCTGGCCAATCGCCGCTTCTTCATGGAAGACCTTGCGCATACCATCAACATTGCCGATCGACAGCTGCGCCAGATCGCCCTGGTGATGCTGGATCTTGACCGCTTCCAGATGCTTAACGATTCCCTCGGGCATCAGTTCGGGGATGAGCTTCTGATCAAGGTGTCTGAACGCCTGAACGGGTTGAGCAATGAGCGGGTACTGGTCGCCTACTCCGGTGGTGACGAGTTTATGGTGTGTCAGCAGCAGGTCGATGACATTGACGATGTGATTCACCTGCTGGGCCAGATCAAGCAGTGTTTCGCCGCGCCGTTCGAGGTGCAGGGCGAGGCTCACAGTATTACCGCGACAATGGGTGTGGCGGTTTACCCCCAGAGTGGTCTGGACGCGGATACGCTGTTACGCAATGCCGATATTGCCCTGTACCGGGCCAAGGAGCAGGGCCGTAATACGTACCAGTTCTATACCGAGGGCATGCAGGACCGCGAAGTGCTGCGTCTTGAGCTGGACCGTGACCTGAGCCAGGCGCTGGCCAACGATGAATTTGTGCTTTATTTCCAGCCCCAGCTCAATCTCGACACCGGCCAGATCAACAGTGTCGAGGCGCTGATTCGCTGGCAACACCCGGTTCGCGGGCTCCTGCCTCCGGTGGAGTTTATTCCGCTGGCTGAGGAAAGCGGCCGGATTACCGAGATCGGCCGCTGGGTGGTACTGGCCGCCTGCCGTCAACTGGCGCGCTGGAAAGGTACGCCCTGTGAGCACCTGAGAGTCGCGGTGAATCTGTCTGGCCGCGAACTGGATGACGATTCCCTGATTGACCATATCCGTTCAACCCTGGCATCGGAGGCGGTGGATCCGTCCCGGCTGGAGGTGGAACTGACTGAGGAAATCTTTATCCAGAACATCGAGCACAACCTCAATCAGTTATCCCAGCTGCACCAGTTGGGTGTGCATCTGGCGATTGATGACTTCGGGGTTGGTTACTCGTCGCTGGGCTATCTGAGAGATTTCCCGGTCGACCTGCTGAAGATTGACCGGTCGTTCATTACCGATGTCACCGAGCGTCACGATGATGCGGTGATTACCCGGGCGGTGATCAATCTGGCCCACAACCTGGGCATTCAGGTGGTGGCTGAAGGCGTCGAGACGGAGGAACAGCTGAATTTCCTGAAGGCGCACCGATGCAATCTGGCTCAGGGTTATCTGATCAGCCGGCCGATTCCGGCGGCCGATCTTGAGCGCGCACTGGCCGAGGGTATTCTGATTCCGGGCCTGCCCGTCGGTTCCGGTTTGTAATTGCCGAGCCAGAACTCCACACTTCACCTTCAACGGTTTGTCACGAGAGCGTTATGTCGGCCAGATATCTGACTTCGGAGCAGGATGCACAGCTTCGCCGCTGGGAGCGGTGGAACCGGAATTATTTTGTGTTTGCGTTTGTGGCGCTGATTGTGGTGCTGGTGTTCAGCAGTCAGTTGGGGCTGTCGTCCGGCGATGACTGGGGGTCGCTGGGGGTGTTGCTGGCGTTGCTGGTGGCGCCGATTGTGGTTCTGCAGTTGCGGCTGAGGTGCCCTGCCTGTGGCGTGAAAATTGGCTGGCAGGCGAAGCTGATGGCGCCGGATCAGTGCAAGTCCTGTGGTGTGTTTCTGCGTTCGAAAAACGCTTCTTCCTGAATTTCTCTCCGAAAACCTTTGACCTGTGAGTTGGTCACAGGTTTTAGTCTTGCTCTGTGGATTTGGGAGAATGCCGTGTCGGTGTGGGTGGCGCTTCCGAAAACCGCTGCAAGTACTTCCATGTACGCTTGTCTCCGCCATCCATGGCTACGAACATTTTCGGAAGCGCCACCCACACCAACACTCCGAAACATCTGAACAAGTCTCCCATCCACCCACATGCTCGTTGGGGGATTCGGCACCATGAAAGTCAAAGAAATCGCCACCGCCGCCGGGGTTAACCCGGATACCGTCCGGTTTTACACCCGGGAGGGTTTGTTGCGCCCTACTCGCAATCCGGACAACAACTATCAGCAGTACGATGCCGAGGATCTGCGACGGTTGCGGTTTGCCCGCAAGGCACGGCAGCTGGGGTTTTCTCTGCCGGAGATACGGCAGATTCTGGAGCAGGCGGATGATCATCATTCGCCCTGCCCGATGGTGCGGGATGTGTTCCAGCAGCGGCTGGCGGAGGTTGAACGGGAGATTTCGGAGTTGCAGAAGTTGCGGGCGCGGATGGTGTCGGCGTTGTCTGCCTGGCAGGACATGCCCGATGGTACGCCGGATGGACATACGATTTGTCGGTTAATCGAACATTGGGATGATCCTTCGTCATCATCCTGCTGTGAGGAGTCTTGAGTAATGAGTGAAGCATCGGTTCTGAAAACAGCGCTGAGTATTTCCGGCGCCTCTTGTCAGGGTTGTGCGAAGAAGATTCGTCATGCTCTGGAACCGCTGACCGGGAGCACCGAGCGGGTGGAGGTGAATCTCGAAGACCAGACCGTGGCCCTGCCTGAGAATGTGGATAGCGCCGAGGCGGCACGGATAGTAACGGAGGCTGGCTACCCGGCGGAGCCGTTGGTTCATAACGAACCCATCGGCAGTTGTTGCGCATCCAAAAAGGATAATTCTGCCGCTGATAAGGCGCCGGACTTGGATACACCAGCTCCCTCGGCCGACGTCGAGCCATCGGATGCCGGCGACGGGCAGATCGCGCTGGCGGTCAGCGGGGCCACCTGTGCATCCTGTGTGAATACCATTGAGAAGGCGCTGATGTCGGTCCCCGGTGTCACTCACGCTCATATGAATCTGGCGGACAGCACCGCGACCGCCAGCGGTGATGCCGATCCGCAGGCGCTGGTGCAGGCGGTGGAGAGTGCGGGTTATGGTGCCCGGGTGATTGAAGACGCGGATGCCGCCGACGACCGCAAGCAGGAAGAGGACAAGAAGCAGTACAAGGTACTGCTGGTGAAAATGGCCATCAGTCTGGGGCTAGGCCTTGGGTTGATGATCTGGGGCATGGGCTTCGGGTCGATGATGGTGACCGAGGCCAATCAGCTTACCTGGATCAATCTGGGCATTCTCACTCTTGGGGTGATGATTGCCTCCGGCGGGCATTTCTACACCGGGGCCTGGAAGGCGTTCAAACATCATAACGCCAATATGGACACGCTGATTGCTCTGGGTACCGGCACCGCCTGGCTGTATTCGATCGTGGTGGCCAGTGCGCCGGAGGCGCTGCCGGAGATGGCGCGCCATGTGTATTTCGAGGCTTCGGCGATGATCATTGGCCTGATCAATCTGGGCCAGGCCCTGGAGTTGCGGGCCAAGGGCAAGACCTCGGAAGCGGTGCGCCGGCTGCTGGATTTACGGGCGAAAACGGCCCGGGTGATCCGCGACGGCCAGGAACAGGATATTCCCGTTGACGAGGTTCAGATAGGCGACCGCATCCGGGTGCGCCCGGGCGAGAAGCTGCCAGTGGACGGGGTGATTGCCGAAGGCTCCACCCGCATTGATGAAAGCATGCTGACCGGTGAGCCCATGCCGGTGGGCAAGGGCGAAGGCGATGAGGTCTCGGCCGGTACTCTGAACACCCACGGCTCGATTATTTATGAAGCTACCCGGGTGGGCAGCGAGACCGCGCTGGCCCAGATCATCAAGCTGGTGAAAAAGGCCCAGGGCTCGAAACCCGCCATTGGCCGGCTCGCAGACAAGATCTCTTCGGTGTTCGTGCCCACGGTGATGCTGATTGCCGTGGTGTCGGCGCTGGTGTGGTACAACGTCGGGCCGGAGCCGGCGGTGGTGCACATGATGGTGGCCGCCACCACGGTACTGATCATTGCCTGCCCCTGCGCGTTGGGGCTGGCCACGCCCATGTCGGTGATGGTGGGTGTCGGCAAGGCAGCAGAGTACGGTGCGCTGATTCGCCAGGGCGATGCCTTGCAGACTGCCGGAAAAATCGATCTGGTGATTCTGGATAAAACCGGCACCATTACCGAGGGCCATCCCGCGGTAACCCGGGTGCACGCGACAAACGGCGATGAGACACGCCTGCTGGCATTAGCCGCCGGGCTGGAGCAGCATTCCGAGCATCCGCTGGCAGAAGCCATTCTGGACCGGGCCCGCGAGAACGATATTGAGCCAGAACCGGTCTCCGGCTTTGAAGCGCTCAATGGCAAAGGTGTGCAAGGCAAGCTTGATAGCGAACCGGTACGCCTGGGCAATCGGCGCTGGCTGGAAGCCGAAGGGCTGTCTGTCGAGGCACTGGATGATGCCGCCAAAACCATTACCCAGGAAGCCGGCACGCCGCTGTTCCTGGCGGTGGGCCAGCAAGTTCTGGGTGTCATCGGCGTGGCAGATGCGATCAAACCGGATTCCGAGGCTGCCATCCGGCGCCTGCACGACGCTGGCATTAAGGTGATGATGGTCACCGGCGATGTCGATGCCACCGCCAAGGCCATTGCGGCCAAAGCCGGCATCGATGACTACCGGGCCGAGGTGTTGCCGGAGGACAAAGCCGAAGTGGTCAGCGAAATGCGGGGTAAAGGCTACACCGTGGCCATGGTGGGTGATGGCATCAACGATGCCCCGGCGCTGGCGGCCGCGGACGTGGGCTTTGCCATCGGTACCGGCACCGACGTGGCCATTGAAAGTGCGTCCATCACCCTGATGCGCGGTTCCCTGCACGGGGTGCCAGACGCCATCGAGATCTCCCGGGCAACGGTGAAGAACATTCACCAGAATCTGTTCGGGGCCTTTATCTATAACTCCCTGGGTATTCCGGTGGCCGCCGGCCTGCTCTACCCTGTGTGGGGCATCCTGATGAGTCCGATCCTGGCCGGCGCCGCCATGTCGCTGTCTTCAGTGACGGTGGTTTCCAACGCCAACCGGCTGCGGCTGTTCAAGACCAGCCAACCCCAGGTATCAGCAGAGGAGCGGAACTGATGACAACATTTCTGGTCAATGCCGGTGGTCTCGCCCTGATGGCTGCCATTGTCTGGTGGTTCTGGCTCTCCGGCTCTAACTCGGACAACTCCGATCAACATCACTGAGGTAATCACCATGAGAAGACACACCCTTGCCCTCGGCCTGATGGCTGCCCTGGGATTCAGCACCACCGCCCTTGCCGGCGGTGCGGCCCAAAGCATTCATGTGTACAAATCCCCCACGTGCGGCTGCTGCGGCGACTGGATCGACCATCTGGAAGAAAATGGTTTTGATGTCACCGCCACCAACAGCGACGACATGGGCAGGATCAAAGCCGAAGCCGGGCTGATTCCGGGTCTGGGCAGTTGCCATACCGCCTTTGTCGACGGTTATGTGATTGAAGGCCATGTGCCGGCAGACGACATCAAGCGCCTGCTGGCGGAAGCCCCCAAGGCCACCGGCCTGAGCGTACCGGGTATGCCGGCGGGCTCTCCGGGTATGGAGATGGGCGACCGGAAAGATCACTACAAGGTTATTCTGTTCAACGACCAGGGCCAGACGCGGGTGTTCAACCAACACAACTGATGGTTGTGCCTGCGAGGCTGGGCTGGGGCGCAGATTGCAAGTCTGCGCCCAAAGTCTGCCTATTTTTTCTACACGATAGCCCCGCTCTGTTCTATGATGGAGTATAGATTCAGAACACGATTGGCAAGGACACATTTTGAGCCTCAAAACCCGCATTCTCGGGCTGGCCGCGCTGTTGATCATAGCGGCAGGAACCGCTTCCTGGCTGGCCTATCGGGCATTATCGGAAGATATTATTGAACGCTGGGGCCAGCAGGTCGCCGAGATCCAGGTACGCTATGACAGCGCCCGACTGTTGCAGTCCCTGGAGCGGGAAATCGGGCTGGCCCGGCAAATGGCCCGCTCCTCCACACTGATTCAGTGGGCCCAGTCACCGGAAGACCCCGCGCTGGAAAACCAGGCCATCCGCCAGATGGAGAGTTTCCGCAGCAACTTCCGGGATAACAGCTATTTTGTGGCCCTCCGCTCCAATGGTCATTACTACTACAACAACGCCTCCAACGATTACGCCGGCGACCAGTTCCGCTATGTGCTGAGCCCGGACAAACCCGACGATGCCTGGTTCTTCCAGCTCATTGACGAAGGCCGCGACTTTCACCTGAACGTCAATCCCGATACCGAACTTGGCGTTACCAAGCTGTGGATAGACGTGCTCATGCGCGATGCCGACAACAACATCGTCGGCATGGTGGGTACCGGCCTGAATCTGGACGACTTTCTGCAGGACATTGTCGACATCGGCCAGGACGGCATTACCACCCTGTTCGTGGACTATAACGGCGCCATCCAGCTGTACCGCGATCGCAACTACATCGACTTTGCCACCATCATCAAACCCGAAGGCCAGAAAAACACCGTGGATCTGCTGTTCGACGATCCCCAGGACAAACAGCAGATTCTGGGCATGCTGCAGATGCTCAAACAGCGTAATGGCGAAGATGGCGCGGTGGAAAGCGGGTTTGTGTCGGTGGATGGCCGCAAGCATCTGGCCGGCGTGGCCTTTCTGCCCGCCATTGGCTGGTTTGAGATTACCCTGCTGGACCTGAACACACTGATCCCCCGGAGCTATCTCTGGCCTCTGGTAGCGGTGTTTCTGGTCAGCCTGCTGGTCACCCTGGTGCTGTTCCACCAGATCATACAGTCCCGCATTCTGCGCCCGGTCATCAGCCTCGAGGAAGCCGTGCACCGGTTACGGGACGGTCGCTTTGATCTTCCCTACCTGCCCAAACCGGACAACGAGATCGGCCGCCTGGTGGATCATTTCGAAAAAATGTCCCACTCCCTGCAAGATACCACCCGTGAGCTGGAACAGAAGGTGGCCCACCGCACCGAAGAACTGCAGCGTCTGGCCCGGGTCGATGCCCTGACCGGCCTGAAGAACCGGCGGGGCCTGGACGAGGTGATGAATGAGGAAATCCAGCGCGCGGAAAGGGAGCAGAAGGGCTTCGGGCTTCTGTGGCTGGACATAGACCACTTCAAAGCCATCAACGACAGCCAGGGCCATCAGGCCGGCGACGAGATTCTGTGCCGGGTTGCGCTCTGGCTGAAAGCGGCGGTTCGGCCCTACGACCACCCCGGTCGCTGGGGCGGCGACGAGTTTGTAGTCCTGCTCTCACCCTGCGATGCCGCCACGCTGGAGCAGATCGCCTGTCGTATTCGCGCCAGCGTCGAGCAGGAAAGCCAGCGCACCGGAACACCGGTAACCATCAGTGTTGGCGGCTATTTTTGCCAGCCCGGTGAAGATCTCGATGTCCTGCTGCGCAACGCCGACCAGGCTCTGTACGAGGCCAAGCGAAACGGCCGGAATCGGGTCTGCATCCGCACGGGTACCGGCGAGGCCATTCATCCGGCCTGACAGATCTGACTCGCACTGGCAGAACCGTTATACTCCGCTGCAACACACTTTTTTATTCAGGTTATCTCTTCATGCTCAACGCCGACGCTCTCAATCAGTTGCGCCAGCTGAAAACCGACATCAAACAGAACAAGGTGGTCTTCCCCGGTACCGTCAAGTCCACCAACGGTCGTTTCGGCTTTGTGGCCCTGGATGAAGGGCGGGATGTGTTTCTGCCTCCCGAGGAAATGCAGAAAGTCCTGCCCGGTGATCGGGTCAATGTCACCGAACACGAAGTGGAAAAAGGCAAAACCCAGGGCGTTGTCGACGAGCTGCTGGAATCGCACCTGACCACCTTCGTGGGCCGCTATCTGATCAAGGGCAAAGGCCACTTTGTGGCACCGGAAACCCCGGGCATCAACCGCTGGATTTTTATTCCGCCGAAAGAACGCAAGGGCGCCCAGCCCGATGATTTCATCTACTGCCAGATTCACCGCCATCCGATCAAGGACGGCAAGGGCCAGGCGAAGGTGCTGCGGGTGATCGGCAAGGCCGGTGAGCCGGGCATTGAACGGGCCTTCACCCTGGCCAACTTTGATTTGGCCGATGCCTGGCCGGAAGAAGTGCAGAAGCAGGCCGACACCCTTACTGAG
The DNA here is from genome assembly GCF_000475315.1 of Marinobacter sp. EN3. Taxonomy (NCBI): domain Bacteria; kingdom Pseudomonadati; phylum Pseudomonadota; class Gammaproteobacteria; order Pseudomonadales; family Marinobacteraceae; genus Marinobacter; species Marinobacter sp. EN3. The sequence goes on along the minus strand of NZ_AXCC01000036.1, from coordinate 25,897 downwards.
GAATCCGTTACCTCACACCGCGAGGGCCGGGAAGACCGTACCGAACAGCCCTACGTGACCATCGACAGTCCGGGCACCCAGGATATGGACGATGCCCTGATGGCAACCCCGAATGCCACTGGCTGGACCCTGTCCATCGCCATCGCCGACCCGACCGCGATGATCGAGCCGGGCAGCCCGGCCGAAGAAGAAGCCTTTAACCGCGCCACCGCCATCTATTTCCCGGGTGAGCCACTGCCGATGTTACCGGACGCCATCAGCACCCGCCTGTGCTCGCTGATGCCAGAGGTACCCCGGTTGGCCCTGGTATGCGACCTGCAGGTGAACAACGATGGCAGCCTGGGCGACTACAGCTTTCGCCAGGCCGTCATCCGCTCCCAGGGCAAGCTGAGCTATGAGCTGGTGTCACACCTGATTGAAGGTCGGGAAGACGATGACATCAAGGCCTTGCCCGAAGCAGTCGCCAACAGCCTGGACCAGCTGCATCAGGCCGCCACTGCCCTGCGCAAATGGCGCTCGGAGCACGCGTTACTGAGCAATGATCGCCCCGAATTCCGGTTGCGTCTGGACGAGAACAAGCGAATCCGGGTGATAGAACCGGCGGTGCAGAACGAAGCCCACCGTCTGGTGGAAGAATGCATGGTCGCGGCCAATCGTTGTGCGGCCGATTTCCTGGAAAAGCAGGGGCAAGGCCTGTTCATTCAGCATCCGGGGCTGCGGGACGACCGCGCCGACAATATCCGTAAACTGCTGGAGGGCTACGCCCCGCATCTGGCCGAACTGGATGCCACCAGTGCCGAAGGCTTCAAGGCGTTGATGAAGCACACCGATGGCCTTCAGGCCGATGTGCCGGTCAAGTCCATTCTCTCGCGCCAACTGGCCCGGGCCGAACTGGGGTTCGAGCCTGCTCCGCATCAGGGTATGGGACTGGCGGCCTACACCACCTTTACCTCACCGCTGCGCAAGTTCTCGGACTTCTACGTGCACCGTCTGATCAAGGCCGCACTCTGGGATCAACCCATCAAGGCACTGAACCCGCAGCAGCTGGAGAGTCTCCAGACCACCCAGTTCCGCGCCCGCATGGCTGCCAACACCTTGGAGGCCTGGCTCAAGAGCGATTACGCCAAAGGCCTGCCAGCAGATCCGATGGAAGGCACCATTACCCGCACCATGCCATCGGGTTTTTTCGTGCGCCTGGATTGCAATGGCCTGGAAGGCTTTGTCAGTTGCAAGGACCTGGAGGGCAAGTTCAGCTTTGATCCGGTTACGCTGCGCCTGGTGCACAACAAGAACGGCCGGATCTTCCAGCTGGACCAGCGGGTAACCGTGAGCTTTTCCGGTGTGGACGAAGAGCGTCGGCAGATCAACTTCAAACTGCTCGAGGCCGAGGACATTAATCCCGGAACCAACGACAAGGGTTGAAAACCAGCCGGGCAGACACACCGTATCTGTTCAGAGGTCTTCTGTTTTCAGGAGGTGTGTTATGCCCATCAGTCCTCAGGAATTTCTGCGAAAGTACGGCTTCGACAAAGAAGAGGAAGAGCCCGACCATAGCCTGCGCCACAATGCCATGGAGCATGCCAGGCATTTGAAACGGCCCCATGCCGGTACTCCCCATGACTGGGAAGAATGGGAAAGGTTCAAGAAGGAACACCCGGATCAGGTCGAAGACGACGACTGACCCGGTACAGCATCAGCTGAGGTTCTGGTCCTGCCGGGCCAGCATTCGTCCCAGCCGCTCGTCTTTGGCACGCCACAGATCGCCCAACCAGTCCTTGACGTTACGGCGGTGCTCGGCGTCCTCAGAGTAATCCCTGCCCTTGAGGTGTTCCGGAATGGCCTGGGTATCAATGGTCATCCGGATCTCCGGCACCCGCCCGCAAATGAAGTCCCAGAACGTTGGAGCGCCATCGGGATAGGCAATCGTGACATCCACCAGGGTATCAATGGAATCCCCCATGGCATCCAGCACAAAGGCCACTCCACCGGCCTTCGGCACCAGCAAATGCTGGTATGGTGACTTCTGCCGGTCGTGCTTGGCCGGGGTAAAACGGGTGCCTTCCACAAAGTTCATCACGCTCACCGGCGTGTAGCGGAATTTCTCACAGGCCTTGCGGGTCGCCTTCAGGTCATCGCCCCGTTTTTCCGGGTGCTTGATCAGATACTCCCGGGTGTAGCGTTTCATAAACGGGAAATCCAGCCCCCACCAGGCCAGGCCGATCACCGGCACCCAGATCAGCTGTTGTTTCAGGAAGAACTTCAGAAACGGCGCCTGGCGATTGAACACCCGCTGCATGGCGAGGATATCCACCCAGCTCTGATGATTGCTGAGCACCAGATACCAGCTCTCGCGCTTGAGCTTGTCGGCGCCTTCCACGTGCCAGCGGGTATTGTGGGTGAGCTTCATCCAGCCTGTATTACAGGCCACCCACGACTCCGAAATCCAGATGATCACGCGGGTGCACAACACCCGGAAACCCTTCTGCGGAATCACCAGCTTGAACACCGCGGGGATATAGAGCAGCAGGCACCAGAACACGGTGTTCAGGCCTAGTAGCAGCGAATTAAGCACGCCAATAACGGGGGCAGGCAGGAAACTGAGCATGGGCATCCTGTTGTGGTTGTTGTTTCCGAAGCCCGCAATCATAGCAACCTGGCAGCCGCTTGGGCAGTGGCCCGAAGTGACCAAAACGCCGACCGGATGTGACAGTCTTGCCATGGCTGGGGGAATGAATCCACTCTATTATCTGACTCCACACGCACCGCAGCTACACCGGACACCCTATGCGCAACCCCCTGAAATCCGCTATCAAGACCTCCTCCGGCCTCGCCCGCCAGAGCGCACTCTACGCTGGCAATGCCTTCGACCGGATTTTCCGGGCGGCCAGCCTGGTACAGGCAGGCCAGACCCCGTTCGAAACCCTGCACAGCAATGGGCTGGTGAGCCTGCGATACTATCCGCCGCTAGAGGAGGATTTCATCGAACTGGATGGCATGGTGATCCCGGTAGAACGCAAGACCCACCGCACGCCGATCGTCATCATTCCTCCTCTGGCCGTGAATATGCTGATCTATGATCTGTTTCCCCAGCGAAGTCTGGTGCGTTTCCTTCGAGCCAGAGGATTTGAGGTCTATCTGATCGACTGGGGTATGCCGGGCCGGGAACACACCCACTACAACATGCATACCTATGTTGCCGAATTCCTGCCTGAGTATCTGAATCGAGTCCGGGAACACAGTGGGGAACAGGAACTGTCACTGCATGGCTGGAGCATGGGCGGCATGTTCACGCTGTTCTACTCTGCCCTCAGCAAGGACCAGCACATCCGCAACGCCATCGTCCTGGGCCTGCCCATCGACAGCCATGCTTCCGGCCTGATTGGCTGGATGTATCAACGAATTGCAGACGTTGCAGAACTAGTGCGCAAGCGAACCGGTTTCCGGCTCCACGACATGAAACCGCACTGGTTCCACACGCCGGGCTGGGCCAACACCATCGGCTTCAAGTTGACCAACCCGGTTGGCAGTGTGATGGGCTACTGGGAGTTGATCGTGCGCCTGGGCGACCGCGAATTCGTCACCAACCATGCCACCACCTCGGCCTTTCTGGACCGGATGGTGGCCTACCCCGGTGGCGTCATTCAGGACACCGTGGTCCGGGTCTGGATTGATAACCAGTTGGCCAAAGGCCAGATCCAGATTGGCGACGACTTCGCGCGACTGGAGAATGTAAACGCCAACTTACTGGCCATCGCCGGCCAGGAGGACACCCTGGCTACACCCGGTGCCGCCAAGCGAGTGATGGACCACGTCAGCTCCACGGAGAAGACCTTCCGGGTGGCCCCCGGCGGGCACATGGGGATACTGGCCGGAAGCAAAGCGCCCCGGGCGTCCTGGCTTGAGCTGGCCGACTGGTTGGCTGCAAGGTCTGACTGATACTACTTTCACAAGCGGCAGGTGGCAGGGAGCGCTTTCCACCGCTGACTTTCCGTCTTCCCTGCTTTAAACTGCCACCCATGAAACCTGTTGATATGTTGAGCCTGGATCTGCGATCCCTGGCAACGTTTGTGGCGGTTCTGGATGAGGGCAGCGTGTCCCGGGCGGCGGTTCGTCTGGGCGTTACCCAATCGGCCGTGAGCCACACCCTCGAGCGCCTGAGACAGGCCTTCGGCGACCCCCTGTTTGTGAAATCAGGGCGCGGCATTGTACCCACCGACTACGCCCTGCGCACCGGCCCCCACATCCGCCAGCTGCTGGACGATCTGCGCACCCTGCCCTCCGGCCCGCCCTTCGAACCGGCGTCGGCGGAATTCACCTTCACCATTGCCGCCAACGACTACCAGCGGGATCTGCTTCTGCCCGGGCTGCTCCGAATCCTGCGGCAGCAGGCCCCGGGCATCCGGCTACAGGTGATTCCCTCCGGCATCCCCAACGCCGACATGCTGCGCAAAGAAGCCTGCGACCTGATCATCAGCCCGCACGCACCAGAAACCACCGACATCATGCAACGGGGCCTGATGGCGGACCGCATGGTGGTGTTCTACGACCCAAACCAACGCAACGCGCCCACAGATCTGGCCGAATACCTGAAAGCCGATCACATCGCCCTGATGTTCGCCACCGGCGAACGGCCCGGCTTTGAAAACACCCTGCACGCCAAGGGCCTGGACCGCCGCAACGTGGTCACCGTCTCCAACTTCTCCGGCCTGCCCGAATTCCTCCGCGGCACCGACATGCTGGCCACCGCCCCGGAACGCATGAGCGCACAACTGATGCGGGACTTCGCTTGGGTTCCACTTCCCTTCGACTACAAGCCCTTTACCCTGCTGATGCTATGGCACCGAAGGCACCAGAATGACCCGGCCCACCGCTGGGTGCGCAACCAGGTGAATTCGGTTGCAGCGACCATGAACGGGCTGAACGATTAATCAATCAATTTTGTTCATGTATTCCATGAGACCAGCAGGCATTATCCCCAACGTTGCTTCCGCCTAGACTTCCCCTCCATACGACGGGTGGTGTGAGTGAGCTATCGCCTCCCAAAAACTTGCGGAGCCAGGGATGGCGGAGCAGAGCGTACATGGAAGTATTTACAGCGTTTTTTGGGAGGCGATAGCTCACTCGCACCTAACCTCAATAAAAGGACAAATAGTGTTAGCACTCACAAGTATCTGGACAACCATACTGCTGGCCGCCGCCGTCGCCCTCGGGCCACTGGCCGTGGACATGTACCTGCCAGCATTGCCCCAGATCGGCGCCGACTTCGATGCCGGCACCGATCAGGTCCAGCTGACCCTGAGCGTCTACCTGGCCGGCTTCGCCATCGCACAACTCATCTGCGGGCCGCTGGCCGACCGCTTTGGCCGCAAACCCATCATGATCGGTGGCTTCCTGCTCTTTACTGTTGCGAGCATCGGCTGCGCCCTGGCCAACAACATCGAAACCCTGCAGCTGTTCCGGTTCCTGCAAGCCCTGGGCGGCTCCGCTGGCCCTGTGTTGGGTCGCGCCATCATCCGCGACATCTATACCCCCCGGGAAGCCGCCAAAATCCTCGCCCTGCTGGCCAGCATCATGGCCCTGGCACCGGCGGTGGCCCCTACACTGGGCGGCCTGATGGTCGGCGGTCTCAGTTGGCACTGGATCTTCATCGCCATGGGCGGCTACGCCCTCGTCATGGCGGCGGTCACCGCTTTTGGCATCCCTGAGCCACTGAAACCGGAGTATCGCCAGCCCCTGCGCCTGTGCCACCTGTTCGCCAACTACCGGCGCATCAGCACCGACGCCAGCTTCATTGGCTACACCCTGACCAACGCCGCCATCTACGGCGGGCTGTTTGCCTTCCTGTCTGGCGCCTCCTTCGTGCTGATTGACGTACTGGGGGTTCAGCCCGAGCACTTCGGCTTCTACTTCGCCGCCATCGTCGTGGGCTACATCGCTGGTAATCTGGGCTCCATCCGACTGGCGCGTTACCTGGGGCCGGATCAGATCCTGTTCTACGGTCTGATCACCGCTCTGGCCGGCGGCGCCATCATGGCGCTCCTGGCCTACCAACAGGTTTACAGCCCGTGGGCGGTGATGATTCCCCAGGCCATCTTCATGGCCGGTACCGGCCTGGTACTGCCCCAGTGCATGGCCGGCGCCCTGGCCAACTTCTCCACCATGGCCGGCTCCGCCTCCGCGCTTTTTGGCTTTATCCAGATGAGCGCCGCCGCCATCGCCGGCGCCATCGTCGGAGCCCTGCACAATGGCACCCCTCTGGTGATGGCCACCGTCATCGCCACCTGCGCCGGCCTGGCCATGATCGGCTACCTGCTGCTGGTACAACGCTACCCGGCGAAAGCCTTTGAAACCGGAAAAGCCAGCGCCTGAAAGGCTCGCACGAGCATGATCCAGCTAAAGTCGGGGATGAAAAGTCATCCAAAGTAAGCTACACAGAGTAAGTTGCAGAACATAAAGCCAAGGAACTCTCAACAAACTCAGGAGCAGCATATGAGTAACGTCACCCTCGACGGCAACCCCATTGAACTGAGCGGAAAATTTCCCCAGCCGGGCGATAACGTACCACCTTTCACCCTGACCAGCAGCGGGCTGGAAGAAGTCAAACTCGACAACTGGGCCGGCAAACGCAAAATCCTCAACATCATCCCCAGCATCGACACCGGTGTATGCGCTGCCAGCACCCGCAAGTTCAACGAAAAGGCCGGCAGCCTCGACAACACCGTAGTACTGGTTATCTCCGCGGACCTGCCCTTCGCCGCTTCCCGTTTCTGTGGCGCCGAAGGCCTGAAAAACGTGGAAACCCTGTCCACCTTCCGCAACTACAGCTTCCAGCAGGACTACGGCGTGGCCATCCAGAACGGCCCCCTAGCCGGCCTCTGCGCCCGCGCGGTGGTGGTGCTGGACGAGAACAACAAGGTAATCCACAGCGAACTGGTCAACGAGATCAAGAACGAGCCGGATTACGATGCGGCTTTGAGTGTGCTCTGATATTCATTGAACCTCCAAACCCCTGTTGATCGATAGAGTACAGGGTATTGCACCGCCGTCCGGGTGACCGGGTGGGGTGGGCTTTCCAAAAATTTGCGGAGCCAGGGATGGCGGAGCAGAAGCGCCACATGGATGTGCCGAAGGAGCGTTTTTTGGAAAGCCCACCCCGCTCGGTCGCTTGCATCTGAGCCGAGTGCATGCACCCGACACAAGAACTGCTAGAATCCCCGCCACACTCAATACCAAGGCCCTCAAGCTAACGTGCAAAACCACCTGCAAAACGCCTCCCTGGGCCGCCAGCTCTACCACATGACCTGGCCCATGCTCTTCGGCGTGCTCTCGCTGATGACCTTCCAGCTCACCGACAGCGCCTTCGTCGGCCAACTAGGCCGCGACCCGCTGGCAGCGCTGGGCTTTACCGTGCCCATGCAACAACTGGTCAGCGGCATGTACGTAGGGCTGGGCATCGCCACCACCGCCATCATCTCCCGCACACTGGGCCAGGGCGACGACATGCGCGCCCAACGCCTGGGCGGCCTGGTGGTCGCCATTGGGGCCGGCCTGGCTTTCCTTCTATGCCTGTCGGTCTGGCTCCTGCAAAACCTGATCCTGGACCTGCTCGGCGCCGAACAGGCCCTGCGGCCAGTCATCAGGGAATACTGGGCACCCTGGCTACTCTCCGCCTGGACCGGCGCCATGGTCTACTTCAGCTACGCTGTGTGCCGCGCCAATGGCGACACCCGCCTGCCGGGCTACATGATGATCATCACCAGCCTGCTCAACATCGCCTTGGACCCGCTGTACATCTTCGTGTTCGGCTGGGGTCTGCCCGGCGCCGCCTGGGCCACCATCACCGCCTTCGGCATTGGCGCGCTGATCGTCTACCCGGCCCTGCTCAAACGCCAGTGGCTAAGATTCGACCTGCTCCAACTGCAACTGGCTCAGGCTGTACGCCAGCTTGGCGGCATCATGGCGCCGGCCATGGTCAGCCAGCTGATGCCACCTATCTCAGCTATGCTGGCCACGGCACTGGTGGCAGGGTTCGGCTCTGCCGCGGTGGCCGCCTGGGGCCTGGGCACCCGCCTGGAGTTCTTCTCCATTGTGGTGGTGCTGGCCCTGACCATGTCCATGCCGCCAATGATCGGCCGCATGCTGGGGGCAGGAGAAGTCGAGAAGATCCGCAAGCTGGTTCGCATTGCGGTGCGCTTTATCGTGATCTGGCAGCTTGCCATCGGGCTGATCTGGCTGGCCGCCTCCGGCTTCGTCTCTGGCCTGTTCAGCCGCGATGCCGGAGTACAGGACATTCTGGTGAGCTATCTGCTGCGAGTGCCACTGAGCTACAGCGGGCTTGGCGTGTGTATTCTGATGGTGTCAGTCAACAACGCGCTGGGCATGCCCATGCGCGCACTGTTGATTTCCACCCTGCGGCTATTCGCCTGCTATCTGCCCCTGCTCTGGGTTGGCGGGCAACTGGCCGGACTGACCGGGCTGATGTCCGGCGCCCTGGTGGGCAATCTGCTGGCCGGCACCATGGCCTATAGCCTGTATCGCCAGGGTATGAGCCGGTTGCGCCAGCAGGGGTAATACTCAGGCAAACCGGGCGCGGAAGCTCTCGGGCATGGGGGTTACTTCCCGGCTCTGGTAGTTAAAGAACACGAAACCGTACTTGGCCAGCGCCACTGGTTGCCCGCTGTCGGCCTTGGTCACCCGGAACACGAAATCACCGCCGTATTTGTTGAAATCCATCAGCCCCACTTCAAAGCGCAGCAGGTCCGGATAGAAGGACTCACCCTGGTACATGGTCGCGAGATCCGTGACGATGATGCCCACACCATCGTGGCCCGCCTCTTCAATGCCGTGCTCCACCAGGAATTGGGCGCGCGCTTCAGACAGCATGGAGATCAGCGCGTCGTTGCCCAGGTGGTTGGCGCCGTTGATGTCGGTAATGCGCACCGGCAGGCGGGTTTCGAAGGTGAAGGCGGTGTCGGGAAAGTCGAGTTTGATTCTGGCCACTTGGGGTCCCCTGGGGTGCGCTTGGTGCGATTGAGTAATGGGGGTGCATCATACTCCGACCTTTGTCGCTTCTCATCCTGTGGGTTGTTCGGGTATCTTGCTGTAAACGTCGTAGCGCCGCGAATGCTGGTTCGGTCGGCCGTAGGGATAAGCTTTCCAAAACACGCTGTGTATACATCCCTGTACGCTCTGCTCCGCCATCCATGGCTCCGCAAGGTTTTGGAAAGCTTATCCCTACGCCCTCATCCTGACCTTGTACGCGCACCATAAAAACAGCAAAAAGACAGAGAGCCTTATGAACATCCGCCCCGCCGCCACCCTGGTTCTGACCCGTGATACCGATAACGGTATTGAAGTCCTGCTTCTGCAACGCACCTGGGATGCGGTGTTTCTGCCGGGTTATTACGTGTTCCCGGGGGGTGCGGTGAATGCGCAGGAGCCTGAGGGGCGGGCTCATGTGGTGGGTGTGGAGGACGCCGACATCAGTCAGACCATGAGTCTGGATGAAGGCGGGGCGGATTACATGCTGGCGGCGGTTCGGGAGTGTTTTGAAGAGGCGGGGATCCTGCTGGCTCAGGATGCGTCCGGTCAGTTGATTGGCGCCGATCACGGGGTTCACAGTGAGCGAATGGCGTTGTTTCAGGAGGAGATTTCGCTGGCGCAGTTGTGTGCGAAGCATGGTTTGACGGTGCCGCTGGACCGGTTGGCGTATCTGAGCCACTGGGTGACGCCACCGGGGCCGCCGCGCCGTTTTGATACCCGGTTTTTTGTAGCGGTGGCGCCGGAAGGCCAGGTGGCGAGCCATGATGGTACCGAAACCATTGATCACGTCTGGATTGCGCCGGCTCAGGCGCTTGAAGAACATCGGGCCGGTGCCCGGTTGCTGGGGTTACCGACGATCCGGACCTTGCGGGTATTGAGTGAGTTCGGCACGACCGGCGAGATGATGCGTTATGCCCACGCCAATCCCCCGGAGGCGTTTCCGGATCAGCCCTGGCCGGCAGTGCGCAAGGGCAAGCCGGTGATGCTGGAACCCAACGCTCCGGCCTATGACGAGGCAGTCAAGCTGGATCCGGAAGGTGAAGGGTCAACCCGTGCGGAGATTGTTCCCGGGGAACCGGTGGAGGTGGCCGCCGGGGTTATCCGGCTGACCGCGCCGAACCCCGGGATGATGACCGGCCCGGGCACCAACACCTATATCCTTGGCCATGAACGTTTTACGGTGCTGGACCCCGGCCCGGCGAACGAGGCGCATATCGAGCGAATTCTGGAGCTTACCGGTGGTGTGGTGGATCAGGTGGTGGTTACCCACACCCATATGGACCACTCCCCGGCCGTGGCCCAACTCAAGGCACGTACCGGTTGCCGGGTATTTGGCTGGCCAGCACCCGAGGGCGCGGGGCAGGATCAAGGCTTCACACCGGATGATCAACCCGGGCATGAAGACCTGATTGTGACCGAAGCGGGCATCCTGAAGGTTTTGCATACCCCGGGCCATGCTTCGAACCACCTGTGTTATCTGTTGCTGGATCAGGAATTACTGTTTTCCGGGGATCACATCATGCAGGGATCAACGGTGGTGATTAACCCACCGGACGGTGATATGAAGGCCTACATTGATTCCATGTACGATCTGCTGGCCGAGCCTGTGCGCTTCATTGCACCGGCCCATGGTTTTCTGATGGGCCAGCCTGCGGCGGTGATGGATTACCTGATCACCCACCGGCTGTCCCGGGAACACAAAGTGTGGCGGACGCTGGAGGCGCTGGCACCGGTCAGTCTGAAAGACCTGACCGCCAGGGCCTATGACGATGTCCCGGCCGCCATTCACGGCCTGGCCGCCCGCTCAGCGCTGGCGCACCTGCTGAAGCTGGAAGCCGAACACAGGGCGTTCGCCGACGACGGGCTCTGGCACGTGGTCGCGCCAGACTGAGCCTACTTCTTGGCGATCACCCATACCGCGTGCACGATGCCCGGAATGTAACCCAGGATGGTCAGCAGGATGTTGATCCAGAAATGCTTGCCGATACCAACCTGTAAAAAGACGCCTAACGGCGGTAACAGAATTGCTACCAGAATTCGCAAAAGATCCATTCAGTTCTCTCCTTGACGGGCGTAAAACAGTCATATCACTGCAAGATAGCAGTGGTATGACATTTCACCATATTGAACCGGGTAAATTCGGCCCGGTTTCATGAAAGTGGCATTAAACCTCTGTCACAGCCGTATTCATGATTGAGGCTCATCCCTATCCTTGGGGCCACATCGTCAGGTAATTGAGGACTTATGCTGAGAGCAAGGCTCAGATATTCCATCACTAGCGCACTCACATCATCACTCCTGGTTTTGGCGACGCCCGCCGTGCTGGCCGAGGCAGTCAGTTCCAAGGCAGACGCCACCGCCCTGTTGGTGGCCGATCTGGCGGAAGATGAAAACGTTGAGGATGTTGAGCACTCGGAACCCCGCCGGGGCTCTGCGCAGGCACGCGCCCAGGCTGAGACAACCAGCGAACAGAGTAGCCCGCAGGCACCCCCGGTGGAGGCACCGGAGGCAGCCAACAAGCCCCGTGAAATCGCACCCAATATCGACCTGAAAGAAGTGGCCCCGCTGCCGGAGCCGGAGCCCGAGGCAAGCGATTCCGGGGATTCTGCCGTGCAGCCGGAACCTCAGGCCGAAATACAATCCGGGACAGCCGACGCGGCCGGGAGCAACACCCCGGCGTCCCCGGACGATATTGCCGAAAAAGAGCCGGAACCAGCAGCACCCGTGCCCGCAGAGAGTTTCACACTGCTGGGCAAGGAAATTCTACCCGGCACTGCGACACGACTGGCCTGGTCGCCAGGCATTCAGATTGCCGGGTTGTCCCAGATTACCCCGGTACTGGTGGTCAATGGCGTTAACCAGGGCCCGACCCTGTGCCTGACCGGCGCGGTTCATGGTGACGAGCTCAACGGCATCGAGATTGTCCGTCGTAGCATGTACGACCTGAACCCGGAAAAACTCAGTGGCAGGGTTATCGGCGTGCCCATCGTGAACCTCACCGGCTTTCAGCAGGGCAGCCGCTATCTGCCGGATCGTCGCGACCTGAACCGGCATTTCCCCGGCACCCCGGACGGCACACTGGCCGACCGCGTTGCCCATTCCCTGTTTAACAACGTTATCCGGCACTGCGACATGCTGGTGGATATTCACACCGGGTCACTCAAGCGCACCAACCTGCCGCAACTGCGGGCCGACATGAACAATCCGGATGTCGCCGAATTCACCCGGGGCTTTGACCGGATGGCCGTGGTTCACAGTTCCGGTTCACCCGGCATGTTGCGTACCGCGGCTACCGAAGCAGGAATCCGCACCGTGACACTGGAGGCCGGGGAATCCCTGCGCATCCAGGAACACCAGATCGAAGCGGGCGTAAACAGCCTCAATAGTCTGATGGAAAAGCACGGCATGATTTCCCGCATGTTTGTCTGGGGCGATCCGGAGCCGGTGTATTACGACTCTACCTGGATCCGGGCCCAGCATGGCGGCATCCTGTTCAGCGAAATCAAGCTGGGAGCGACGGTATCCGAGGGCGAGGTACTGGGTTATGTCGCCGATCCAATCACCAACGAACAGCATCCGATTCGCGCATCCTCGGACGGCCGGGTCATCGGCATGGCGGTGGATCAGGTGGTGATGGCAGGGTTTGCCGCCTACCACATAGGTACGGAGGCACAAGTACCCGGAGAATAGTATGCTAGGCGTTTTCCATGGGCACGGAACCAGCAGGAGACGGAGTGTCTGACCTGAACGCCACAACGCAAAACTCCGGGCAAACCCTGGCCTACATCGGTCTGGTGCTGACACCGCTGTTCTGGGCCGGCAACGCCGTGGTGGCCCGCGGCACGGTCGAGCACATTCCGCCATTGTCCATGTCGTTCTGGCGCTGGGTACTGGCCCTGGCCATTATCCTGCCGTTCGGCTTACCCGGTATCTGGCGCCACCGGCAGGTGATTCGTCAGCGCCTCGGGTCCATGATTGCACTGGCCACCTTCAGCGTTGCCGCTTTCAATTCCCTGCTCTATGTCGCGGCCATGACCACGACAGCCACCAACATCGCGCTGATCAACGCCACTATCCCGATTTTTGTCGCACTGCTGGCCTGGCTGTTGTTGGGTGACCGGACCCGTCCGATTCAGATACTGGGCATTGCCATGGCCCTGGCCGGCATTCTGTGCGTGATTGCCCGCGGCGATGTGTCGGTGCTGACCGGCCTGCAGGCCCAGCCCGGCGATCTGGTGATGGTGGCTGCGGTGTTCAGCTGGGGCCTGTTCTCGGTGCTGCTGCGCCGGCAAGCGGTGCCACTGCCGGCACTGACCTTCCTCACCACGCAGATCCTGCTGGGCACCCTGATTCTCGCGCCAGTCTACCTGGTCGATTTTCTGTTCTTCAGCGGCGGCTTTGCCCTGTCACAAAGTACCGCCCTTCCTCTGATCTATTTTGCGATTTTTCCGGGCATTCTCGCCTACGCCTTCTGGAATCATGGCGTACACAGCATTGGCCCTGCCCGGGCTGCCATTTTCATGTACCTTACGCCGGTTTATGCCTCTGTGCTGGCGGTGGTTTTTCTCGGGGAAAACCTCAGCCTGTTTCATCTGGTGGGTGGACTGCTGATACTCGGAGGCCTGATACTGGCGACCCGAACCGGCCGGCGTCTGTCCCGCCCGCCTGTCACTGCACTGGATAAAGGAGAGCCGAATGACTAGGCAAACCGCCTCTTCATATTCCTGGCCGGCCATCATTACCCTGATGCTGGCCGCTCTTTCCCTGAACGTCGCGGCAGCCCCCTGCGACCCGGATGAGTCCAAATGGGCGCCATCCCGCTACTACCCGGCCGGAGCGGTGGTGCACCATGACGGCGAGTGGTACCAGTCCCGGGAGCTACACCAGGGCCTGGAACCGGGCATTACCTTCGACTGGAAACAGCTCGATGCTGCACCCGAATGCTCCGGCGAGGCAGCGCCCCCGGCCCCGATCGACAAGTCCGATGTAGAAACCGGGCAAACAGCGCAGACAGGCACAGTCACTGGCAGCCCGGATTCACCAGCCTCGGAATCGTCCAGTGACAACGAACTGTGCGAGCAGCCCGACCAGTGGCTGTTCTCAGAGCGCTACACCGTGGGCAGCGAAGCCAGCCATGGTGGCAAGATCTGGAAGGCGATCCGCCCGACCAGCGGCGATATGCCCGGGATGAATACGCCGCCGCGATGGCAATTGGTTGAAGATCACTGCTCCCTGGAAAATCAGCTGCCCTGAAGGGCTGCCTCAATACGGTCGAGAATCTGCGCCAGTACCGCTCTCGGGCAGCCGATGTTCAGACGCATGAAACCGCTGCCCTGGCTGCCGAAACTGAGTCCCGGATTGAGGCCAACCCCCGCCCGTTGCACGAAGAAGCGTTTCAGGGCGGTGTCGTCCAGCTGCAGGCCCCGGCAATCGAGCCACATCAGGTAGGTGCCTTCCGGCGCCGAGGTGCGGATACCCGTGAGTCGGCGGTCAACCTCCTGCACCACGAAATCGCGATTGCCCTTCAGATAGGCCATCAGATCATCCCGCCAGGAACCACCATGGCGATAGCCTGCCTCGAACCCGGCGATGCTGAACGGGTTACACTGCGGCAGGTGCAGCCGTTCGAACACCGTTTTCATGGCCTTGCGGCGCTCCGGATCCGGAATCACCAGGGCCGACAGGCCCAGCCCCGGCATATTGAAGGTCTTGCTCGGCGCAACCGCGGTTATCAGCGCATCATCCCCTTCGGCCAGGGTCGCCAACACCCTATGAGCGGGCTTGTCTGGATAGGTAAGATCGCAGTGAATCTCGTCCGACAGCACCACCAGGCCATGACGGCGCGCGATGTCCAGCACCTGAACCAGTTCCGCCTCGCGCCAGACCCGTCCCACCGGATTATGGGGTGAACACAGCAGCAATACCTTGGCCTCCAGCCGGGCGGCGCATTGCTCCAAATGCTCCAGATCCATGCGGTAGTCACCGGTTTCGTCTGCCATCAAAGGGTTTTCGATCACGGTCCGGCCGGTATCCCTGACCGAGCTGAAAAACGGCGGGTACACCGGCGGCTGGATAATCACGCCCTCTCCGGGTTGGGCGAAGGCCAGGCAGGCCGCGTTGAGGGACGGCACCACCCCGGGTGCCATGACAATCCAGTCTCGCTGGATGCTCCAGCCATGACGGCTTTCAAACCACTGGATCATGGCCTCATAAAGGCTGTCCGGGAACAGGGTATAGCCATATACCGGATGCTGCGCCCGCTCGGTCAGCGCGCGGGTGACCGCTTCCGGGGCCGGGAAGTCCATATCGGCGACCCACGCCGGTATCACATCGTCACGGCCGAATACCGCCTTGCGGGCATCAAACTTGACCGAACAGGTGTGCTCTCTGGCGATGGGCTGATCGAAAACGCTGCCATTCATGGGGGCTCCGCTTGCTGTCTCCGTGAAAACGCTATTGTGGTGGCCCGGTGCCGCCGTCGCAACCAACGCTTTGGCTCCGGCTTTGGTCGAAGAGCCATGAATTTCGCTTGCCCAACCCACCCGATGCTTGCGAACCTAACGGATTAGTCACCTGCGTTGACCAAAAACAAAAATCGGAGCCCTTCCATGATTGGCCAGATTCTTTCCACCATGCTGCCGGTATTCCTGATTGCCGGCTGCGGCGCCTTGTACGGGCGCTACCGGACACCGGATATTCAGGGCCTGAACGTGCTCAACATGGAACTGTTCGTACCCATGCTGGTGTTTGCGGTACTGGCAGACCAGCAGGCGCCCTTGCAGGAATACGGTTGGCTGGCGCTGGCCGCCACGGTGGTGGTTCTGGGGTCCGGTGTGATTCTGTATCCGGTGGCCAGGCTGCTGAAGCTGAACCTGAAAACCTTCCTGCCACCGATGATGTTCAACAACTCCGGCAACATGGGGATTCCGATTCTGGTGCTGGCATTCGGGGATGCGGCGCTGCCTGCGGCCATTGTGCTGTTCATCGTGGAAATGCTGCTGCACTTCTCGGTAGGCCTGTACATGCTGGCCCCCCACACCTCCATTATCCGCCGGCTACGGTTGCCCATCGTATTCGCCAGCATCGCCGGCCTGGCGGTGAATCTCAGTGGTATCCCGCTGCCGGGTTGGCTGCTGGAAACCCTGAACATGCTTGGCGGCGTGTGCATTCCACTGATGCTGTTTGCCCTGGGCGTCCGCATGCTGGATGTCGATTTCAGCGACTGGAAACTGGGGCTGATCGGCGCCATCGCCTGCCCGCTCTCGGGGCTGATCCTGGCCTGGCCGATGATCGCCCTGCTGGATCTTCCGGGGCTGCAGGTCGCCAGCCTTTGGGTCTTTGCCGCGCTGCCACCGGCCGTACTGAATTACATGGTGGCCGAACAGTATCAACAGGAACCCCACGCTGTGGCCTCCCTGGTGCTGCTGAGCAACCTGGGCAGTCTGGTGGTGATGCCCATTGTGCTGGGCTTGGTATTCGCGGCGGGCTACGTGTAAGCTTCTCCGCAATCCGGAGAGTTGATCAATGTCAGAAACCCTTGCGGTGGTCCGCGCGTCCCGCCCGAACTTTTTACTGCTCGCCCCGTTGTGTGCCGGCCTGGGCCTGGCCGTCGCTTGGCAACAGGGCCAGGCGCCCGAACTTTTACACACCTTTCTGGTTTTTCTTGGCGCCGTACTTGCCCATGCGGCGGTGAATCTGCTGAACGAATACGACGATTTTCGCTCCGGCCTCGACATGATCACCGAGCGCACCCCGTTCTCCGGTGGCAGCGGCGCCCTGCCCGAGGTGCCGACTGCTGCCCGGCGCGTGCTCTGGGCAGGTCTGGGCACACTGGCGCTGGTGGTGGCCATCGGTCTGTATTTTCTCTGGCTGCGGGGTCTGCCGCTGCTGGTGCTCGGGGCGGCCGGTGTGGTGCTGGTGCTTACCTACACCCGCTGGATTACCCGTTCGCCGCTGCTGTGCCTGCTGGCACCGGGCATGGGCTTTGGTCCGATCATGGTCCTCGGCACCGTTATCGCGCTGGGTGGTGGCATCGATACCACTGCCCTGCTGGCGTCTCTGGTAGCCCTGTTGATGGTCAGTGAGCTGTTGCTGATCAACCAGATACCGGATGCAGAGGCCGATCGAGCGATTGGCCGGCGCCATCTGGTGATTACCCTTGGCCCCGAAAAAGCCGCCCACCTGGTGGCTGGCCTGTTGCTTGCCAGCTATGGTGTCATCGTTGCCGGTGTGGTCAGTGGCTATCTGGCAATGACCAGCCTTATCGCCCTGGCACCCTTACCCGCAGCTGTCTGGATCAGCCTTCGACTACCTTGGGTACTGGCGATGCCAGACCAGCTCAACCGCGTGCTGGGCGCCAACGTGGCGGTACTGCTGTCCACACTGGCGCTGCTGGTAACCGGGCTCAGCCTTTGAGCCTGAACCGGCTGACCCGGGACTGCAGCTGCCCCGCCAGCACGGCCAGGTTGCGGCTGGCACCCGCCACCTGATCTGAACCTGCGGAGGTTTCGATGGTGGCATCGTGAATCCGGGCGATGTTCCGGTTCACTTCCTCGGCCACCGAGCTCTGTTCTTCCGCCGCGCTGGCGATCTGGGCGTTCATATCATTGATTGACGCCATTTCTTCCCGGATTCGCGCCAGAGAGCGCTCGGCTTCCGTCGTTTTTTCGACGGTAACGCCCGCCAGCTTCCGGCTCTCTTCCATCTCGCCCGCTGCCTGGCCGGCTCCGGTCTGTAGCCGGCCAATCATGTCCTGAATCTCACGAGTAGATTCCTGGGTGCGGGACGCCAGGGAACGGACTTCATCCGCCACCACAGCAAAGCCACGACCATGCTCACCGGCACGGGCCGCCTCGATCGCGGCGTTCAAGGCCAGCAGATTTGTCTGTTCGGCGATGGCGTTGATCACTTCAATAATCTGTTCGATGTTACCGCTGTCTTCGGACACCCGGTTCACCGAAGCCGCCGCCTGCTCCAGCTTGTCGGCCAGACCGGTAATGGCGGCAGCGGTTTCCTGTACCACCTGATTGCCGGTTTCCACTTCGGTGTCGGCTTTCTGGGTAGCGCTGGCGGCACTGGCCGCAAAGCCGGCCACTTCATTGACCGTGGCGGCCATCTGGTTCACGGCGGTGGCCATCTGTTCCGCCTCCGTTGCCTGCATTCGGATCTGGCGACTGTTATTATCAGACGTCCCTTCAAGCTCCCTGGAAGAGTTGGACAACTCATCCGCTGCCGAACGCACGTCCTGAATAATCCCGGTCAGGCGTTCGATGGTATCCACCAGCGCTCCCATCACACTGTTGGGGTATCGCGTGTCGAGTTGCTGGTTCAGATTGCCGTCAGCCAATTGCCGAATGGCCTCTGCGACGGTTTCCGGCTCGGCCCCCAGAATCCGCTTCAGTCCACGAATGATCACCGTCGCAATCACGACACTCAGCAACACCGCGACCGCTGTTACCGAAATGATCAGCAGATTGAAGCCACTGGCCGCCTGACGCACGGCATTCACATCCCCTGCAATTTCATCTTCCTGGTAATCAATAAAGGCGTTAACCCGGTCGAGCCACTCGCTGTACGCCGGCGAGGCTTCCTGCAGCAGCAGTTGCCGGGCCGCTTCGTTCTGACCATTGCTGCGAAGCTCAATCACTCTGGCCGTCAGGGCAAGGGTGGTTGTCTCGATGTTTTCGATCGCATCCAGCAGCTCCCGTTCCTGTGCCTGGGCGCCCTGCTCCCGGAACATCCGGGCCATATCACTGGCGTTCTCCCGATACATCGAGGCCAGCCGGTCGATGTCCTGCAGATGCCGCTGCAACTCGGAATCCCGGTTTACCAGCACCGCATCGCGGATGGCAATCGCCCGATCATGTACGCTGCCCCGAAAATTGATGGCATAGCGCTGCTTCAACGCCGCGCCTTCGTTAACCGAGGTGAGGGTCTTGTCCATGAACCCGACCCGCTGGTTGCCGATCACCGTGATCGCAATCATCAGAGACACGATCAGCCCGAATCCCAGGGCCAGGCGTTTGGCAACGGTAAGTTGGCCAGTCATAAAACACTCCAGAGTGAGAGAAAACGTGGAGTGATTTACGATAGGTATTAGGAATAGCTCAAAAGGAATTGAAAGATTTTGTAAATTAACAATCTCCGTTCCCTGGTTTCCGCAACCCGACCAGATCCACAAACCGCGCTCGCTCTGGCCTTAACCACGCTAACCGCTTGCAACTGACCGAACTTTGACCGATGGTAAGAATCAAATCTGTCTGATTTCATTCATGATATGGAGGTCTGCCCATGAGCGTTCTGCTCCTCGTTCTCAGTGCCCTGGTACTGATTTACTTCAGTATCGGTGGCAAAACTGCCGCCCTCATCATGTCCGTCGCTACCCTGATTGGTGTCGCTCAGGACGACTGGCACATTCTGAGTTTTCTGATCGGCGGCATCCTGCTGGCTTTGGCACTGCTCGTAACCCTCCCTGGCGACCTGCGCCTGGATAAACTCAGCCGGCCACTGCTGGGCTGGGTTCGCAGTCGCTTACCAAAACTGTCTCCCACCGAACAGGAAGCCCTCAACTCCGGCTCCGTTGACTGGGACGGCGAACTGTTTTCCGGCCAACCTGAGTGGAACAAGCTGCTGGATGCCGCGCCCGCTCACCTGACCAGTGAAGAACAGGCGTTTCTTGATGGCCCGGTGGAAGAACTGTGCAAGATGCTGGACGACTGGCAGATCACCCACGAACACTACGATCTGCCAGACAAAGTGTGGAAGTTCATTCGCAGCAAGGGCTTCTTTGGTCTGGTGATTCCCAAAGAAGACGGCGGCCTGGGTTTTTCCAACACCGCCCATTCCGAAATCGTCATGAAGATCTCCACCCGCAGCGTGTCTGCGGCGGTGACCGTGATGGTGCCCAACTCCCTCGGTCCCGGCGAGCTGCTGATGCACTATGGTACCGACGAGCAGAAACAGCACTACCTGCCTCGCCTGGCCGGGGGTGAAGAAATCCCCTGCTTTGCACTGACCTCTCCGGTCGCCGGCTCCGATGCTGGCGCGATTCCGGACAAAGGCATCGTCTGCAAGGGCGAATGGAACGGCAAGGAAGTGCTGGGCCTGAAAGTGACCTGGAACAAGCGCTACATCACCCTGGCGCCGGTCGCTACGCTGATCGGCCTCGCCATCAAGGTTTACGACCCCGAGCACCTGCTTGGCGAGCAGGACGAGATCGGTGTCACCTGTGTGATGGTGCCGCGGGATACCGACGGCGTGAATGCCGGTGCCCGCCACCTGCCCATGAACACGGTCTTCATGAACGGCCCCACCTGGGGCACTGAAGTCTTCATCCCCATGGAACAGGTAATTGGCGGCCAGGACATGCTCGGCAAGGGCTGGAAAATGTTGCTGGAATGCCTGTCCATCGGCCGCTCCATCTCCCTGCCCGCTCTGGGCACCGGCGCCGGCAAACTGGCCAGCCTGGCGACCGGTTCCTACGCCTACACCCGGGAGCAGTTCGGCCGCTCCATAAGCCAGTTTGAAGGCGTACAGGAAGCCCTGGAACCCATTGCCGGCTACACCTACATGATGGACGCAGCCCGCCTGCTGACCGCCGGTATGCTGGACCGGGGCGTTCGCCCGTCGGTACCTTCAGCGGTGCTGAAATACCGCAACACAGACCTGATGCGGGAAGTGATCAACCACGCCATGGACGTGGTCGCCGGCCGGGGCGTTATCACCGGCCCCCGCAACTTCCTGGCACGGGCCTACCAGGCCGTGCCTATCGGCATTACCGTGGAAGGCGCCAACATCCTGACCCGCAGCCTGATGGTCTTCGGCCAGGGCGCCATCCGCTGCCACCCCTTCATTGTTGAGGAAATCGAAGCGGCGGGCATGGAAAACCAGGATCAAGCCGCGAAGAAGTTCGACGGCATCTTCTACCGCCACCTGGCCCACACCACCCGCAATGCCCTGCGTGCATTCGTTCTGGGCCTGAGTAAAGGCTGGCTGGAAAGCGCACCCCGCCAGGGTGACATCCAGAAATACTACCGCCAGCTGGGCCGTTTCTCGGCGGCCTTTGCCCTGATGACCGACGTGACCCTGCTCACCGTCGGTGGCGGCCTGAAAGCCCGCCAGCGGCTGTCTGGCCGCATGGCCGACTGTCTCGTACAGCTTTACTACGCCACCGCCGTGATCAAGCAATGGCATGAGGAAGGCTATCCGGACGACCAACGGGATCTGGTGGAATGGTGCCTGCAAACCTGCCTGCACGACCTGCAGGACTCCATGCGTGAAGCCATCATCAACTTCCCGGTACCCGCCCTGCGCTGGCCGCTGCGGCTGATGGTCTTCCCGCTCGGCGCCACCGGCCTGAACGGCCCGGATGACAAGCTCGGTGCCAAAGTGGCGGCTACCATCGTGAAAGACACGCCTGTGCGCCAGCGCATCAGCCGGGGAACCTTCATCAATGCCGATCCCAGCGACCCGCTCGGACGTGTACTCAACGCCTATCGACTGGCGAACGAAACCGAGGAATCCCGTCACAAACTGCACGAGGCGATCCGCAGCCGGGACGAAGACGAAGTGGATGGCATCGCCCTGCTGATGGGCCACCAACGCAAGGAACTGGTGGACTGGGCCTGTGCCCAGGGCATTGTCAAAGCGGATGAGTGCCCGAAACTGGAAGAAGCCCTGACGGCACTCTATGACGTCATCCGCGTAGACGCCTTTGATGCCGACGGATTGAAATCCCTCGCCAAAAGCGCCAAAGGTAAGCGCAAGGTGGTGGAGCGGCCGTCCAAAGGCTGAGCTTAGCTACCTTCTCATTGAGGGGCGGTCACTCGCCCCTCAAGCCACCCCGAATCGCCTCATCCACCAACCACCGGCGCAGCGTCTGAATCCCGCGTTCCCGCCGGCGGCTGGTCTTCCAGGCAAAGTAAAATTTGTCGCCGGTTACCACGGAATGCGTCGGCAACCGCACGAAATCTTCGGAATCCTTCCGGGTACTCAGCATGTAGTCATTGGTCAGGGCAATGCCCTGATGAAACCGCGCCGCCTCAAGCGCCAACAGCATATGGCTGAAGTGCTGAACGCGAGTGCCCGTGGGCATCAATTCTCCTGCCGCGCTGTACCAGGCCTCCCAGTCTCCGGCCGTCCGGTCGAAAATGCTGTGAGTGGATAGCAGCGGAAACCCCGCCATCTCACCCGGCGACACCGGTTGCTCATCCCGCCGCTCCGGCTCCACATCCCGGCCCAGCTCCCGGCGCATACGTTGCCAGTAATCCTGACTACAGACCGGAAACAGCCGCTCCTCGTACAGCAAATCGTAACTGTAGGCCCGGGAATCCCGGTGAATGGTGATGAAACAATCCGCCACCCGATCCGACAACACCGGGTTCTCGCTACTCATCTCCAGCGCCAGATCAATCTGCGGATGCAGCCGCTGCAAATCCGGCAACCGGGGCACCAGCCAGCGCACGGCGAACGAACTGAACACCGACAACCGCAACCGACTCTCCTCATGCCCCAGCAACTGCTCACTGGCCCGCTCAATCTGAAGCAGAGCCGAACCAATGGCATCGAAATACTGCCGCCCCTCATCGGTCAACGTCACGCGACGACCGGAGCGCCAGAACAACCGCTCGCCCAGATAGGTTTCCAGCTGTTTGATCTGGTGGCTGACCGCGCTCTGGGTGATGGCCAGTTCTTCCGAGGCCGCTGAAAAACTGTTCAGCCGGGCGGCGGCTTCAAATACTGGGAGAGCTTTTAGAGGTGGGAGTCTCATCGCTGCTTGTTATCTAATTTTCTAATGAATGGGGAATATTGATCATTTTATCGGATAGTTAAGCACGCCTAGAATCCACATCCAAGGTCAGGGGGTATGTCGGCGGACTTGCTTCCGAAAATGTTCGTAGCCATGGATGGCGGAGACAAGCGTACAGGGATGTACTAGCAGCGGTTTTCGGAAGCAAGTCCGCCGACATACCCGTGCACTCAAGTTAGCGGATTTCAGGAAAAGGAGCACCACAGTGTCAGGCAAAACCGTCAACAGCGCCATTCTGCTGCTGGTCATCGGCAACGCCATGGCCATACTCTCAGACGTCTTCATCAAGCTCCTGGACCCCGGTGCCCCCGTCTTCCAGTTCGCCTTCCTGCGCTGCGTCCTCACCCTGGCGTTCCTGCTCCCGCTCGCCCGCAAACTCGACCGCAACAACCTCTTCGGCGGCCTGAAAATCCACGCCATCCGCGCCCACATCCATCTGGTCGGTATCGTCTGCATGGTGGTGGCACTGACCAACCTGCCACTGGCCACCGCCAACGCCCTGTTCTACGCCGCGCCCATCCTGGTGATGGTACTGTCCGCCGTATTCTTCAGCGAAAAACTGACTCCGCTCAGTGTGACTGCTGTGTTCAGCGGCTTTGCCGGCATCATCGTCATCCTGCGACCGGTGGACTTCAACTGGGCCGTCATCGCCGCCCTCGGCTCTGCCTTCGCCCTGGCCATCAACGCCGTCATGGTGCGCCAGTTGCCCAAGGAACAAACCACCGTCCACAAACTGTTTCTGAACTACCTGCTGATCGTCCCGGCGGCCGCCGCCCTGGCACTCTGGGAAGGCGCGGCCTGGAACCCGCAAATCCTGATCAGCGCCGCCGGTTCCGCCCTGTTCATCCTGGGCTACAACATCACCGTGTTGCTGGCCTACCGGCAGGTAGATGCCAACCAGGTCACCAGCGCCGAATACACCGGGCTGATCTGGGCGGTCGCCATTGGCTGGATCTGGTTTGGTGAGGTACCCGACCTGTGGTTCCTGGCGGGCAGCCTGATGATTGTCGTGCCGCTGGTACTGATTGGCCTGCGGCACCGGAAGCGGTCACCCGCCCGGGGATTCAACCCGGCAGAGCAGGAAACGAGTCAAGGGGTTGGCAATTCGTCAGCCCGCAGACAGGCCTCGATGGCAAAGGTGTGAGGGTGTAATACCCTCATTTTCGTAGTGGTCAAGTAATTTAGGCACCGTCTTATGAGTATTCAGGTAGGCCTGCTCAGCCACATTCGGCGGCGGTGTCAATATTCAAACAACCTCTTCCGATTCAACAGCCCTTAACATCGTAGATAGATCCGGCATTGCTGGTTGGGTAAAAAGTAGATTTCGGATAATGGAGGGCTCAAACGCAACATTGTTCTCGGTACACGCAGACCTCAATCTGCGGATAAATGCCATATCCACTTCTTTCATATGGTCATGTTCAGACTTTAGCTTCAGCAAACGGCTATCGTGTTGAGTGTCGTCAATCAGCTCGAACATCTGAGCCTTATAAAGCAGGACAATGGCCTTTCGGATATCTGCTGCCGTAACGTCCTTTCGCACCGATGCTATGCGTACGATTAGTTCCTCGATCAATTCCTGCTTTTCGAGGGGAGGTAAATCTCTAAGCGTATCACCAACAAGCCTAAGCAACTCTCTAGGTACCGTGACCCACTTTTTCTTGCGTAACAGAGCTTGATAACTCTCTCGGCTTCCAGGCTTCAAATCAGCGTTAGGATGACGGGGGCTATCTGTCGTGATCAGCTCTGCCAACCAAATAGTGTTGCTGCCAGGCGACATTTTAAGGGCCACTGTATCTATGGCCTTCAAAAACGTGGAAAAAGAACCGAAGCCCATGTCCTTCTCACTGAATGCGCTATTGACGTTGAGGACACCTTGTTTCAGTACATTCAGCGGTAGGGGTTCTGTACTTGCAGCCAAGATGGATTCTACGATCTCAGCTGCATCATCGAACTCAAGCTCTCTTGTGTTGGTTGAAACAGGATCTGTATGGATGTAACGAGAGCAGGACGATTTCACACTCTCACTCAATGGTGAACGAGGGCCAACTCCGATTACTTCCTTTCCCATTTCCCTTAGGCGACGAAATAGCGGTGAGAAGTCAGAGTCCCCCGTTGCAAGCACAAACCAATCAACATCAGCTAGCCGCAACGCATGCTCCATGACATCAACGGTCAGCTGGATATCAGCCGAGTTTTTACCGCTTACGGGATGAAAACTGTGGATGAGTTCGAACCCTAGTCGATTCAAAGGGGCTTGGAAATTGGAGATACCTGGCTTACTCCAAACTCCATACGCGCGTCTGACAATCACCTGACCAATAGCACTAATATCTGCCATCAACCGCTCAGTGCCATCGTCCTTCACCCACTGCGTCAGGTTTTCAACATCGATGAAAACCGCAATTTTGGACTTTTCCAAACACTCTCTCCTTGTCCCGATCAGTAGATATAACCAGCCCCAATGCAGTGGACACGCATTGATAACGGCGACTGGCTATGGGTTATTACCCAATAATCTCAACTTTGAGTGGTCGATTGAGCTTTATTGACAGATCCTCCAGCAAATTCTTCTTGCTTTTGGTGTTGCTGTGAGTACAGACAAAAAATTTACCGACTTGAACTTGCCCATATTTTGGATGCTTCGATGTCGATACCAGATCGACTCCGCTCACTGTAAGTCTCAAAGAACGAACGTTCTCTAGCCCAAAATACTCGATAGTTTCAGCCATCGTCTGAGCAGCAGTCTCTCTCTGAATTACAGCCCCGTTGGCCAACGTGACTTTGATACCTGTCCGAGCAGATTTAGAGTGCGGCCTTATCGAATATCCGGGCTCGATCTTTACTCTTTCACGGGTTTTTATATCGATTCCAGAGCTCCATTCGCTCTGCAATTTTTCGAGTTTAGACCGAAATTCTTTAAGTTTTTTTCCTGCGCTACTG
Source organism: Marinobacter sp. EN3 (assembly GCF_000475315.1). Taxonomy (NCBI): domain Bacteria; kingdom Pseudomonadati; phylum Pseudomonadota; class Gammaproteobacteria; order Pseudomonadales; family Marinobacteraceae; genus Marinobacter; species Marinobacter sp. EN3. Next base: position 105 of record NZ_AXCC01000036.1, on the reverse strand, counting down.
ATAGCTTCAGCGTCGTCATATTGGCTTTTGTTAAAAGCAGCAGAACCCTCCTGATTTAATTGGGATTCAACAGCCTGAATTTCCTCTAGGGAGGCTCTGAATAAG
>NZ_AXCC01000035.1:0-2413 GCF_000475315.1 Marinobacter sp. EN3 | reverse complement strand
TGCCCGGCACACACGCTGAGCGCACCGGCGGCCTGACAAGGCCGTCCGAGTGACGCGGCTTGTTAAGCATTGCTCTCCAAAGCATGGCCCTGGAGATCAAATGCATAGAATTTAGTGTCGGGCGTTGGATTGAAAAAATATGGCTCAATTTCCCGGAAGCCCATTAACTCGTATAGTTCTTGCGCTTTTTTTGTGGGAGGCACGGCATCGAGGACCACTCGGGTATACCCCAAACCTTTCAGCTTAACCAATAAGTTGTCCATTAGCCGGCGCCCAAGCCCGTTACCCTGATATTGGCGCCGAACGTACAGCCGCTTCACCTCTGCGGTGTGCTCATCAAGTCGGCGAAAACCAACGCCACCGGCCACCTGCGATTGCACAATAGCAAACGTATATTGGCCGTTGGGAAGCGAGAACAAAGCCTCGAGCGAGGCCATCTCTCCCTCAAAATTCTGATAAGAAAGGTCGATATCCAGCCAATCCGCGTACTCAAGAATGAGCGCTCTCAACTCTTCACTATCTTTGGGAAAGATCACATCCCTGATCATGACCACCTGTTCCATGTTTTCGATTACTGCTTAACGAATGATATGGACTCCCCCTGCTCCCTCGGCATCGATGTGCCACATTGAAGGTGTCGAAGCCTTCAAGCGAAAGCAGGAGGAGTCATCATGAATGTTACAACCATCGGCATCGATCTGGCGAAAACTGTGTTCAGTATTCATGGCACCGATCAACACGGCAAGGTCGTGGTTCGCAAACGGCTGAATCGCCCCAAATTGTTGGCATTCTTTGCCCAACTGCCACCTTGTCTGATTGGCATGGAAGCTTGCTCCGGCGCGCACTACTGGGCGCGTGAAATGACCAAGCTCGGCCACGATGCCCGAATCATCGCTCCCCGGTTCGTGGCACCTTATCGCAAGAGCAGCAAGAACGACGACAACGATGCCGAAGCTATCTGTGAAGCGGTCAGCCGACCCAATATGCGCTTCGTTCCAATTAAGACCGAGGATCAGCAAGCGACACTCAGCCTGCATCGGATTCGTCGAGGGCTCACCAAAGAGCGCACCGCCCAAATCAATCAGATTCGAGGCTTGCTGGCCGAGTTCGGATTGATCATTCCCCAGGGACGTTACGCCGCACGCCGCCGGGTTCCGGAGATCCTTGAGGACGCCGAAAACGGCCTGCCCATGCTGGCCCGTCGCCTACTCAACAACATTAACCAGCGCATCCTTCAGCTGGATGAGGAAATCCTCGCTTATGATCGGGAAATCGAAGCCATGGCACGGCGTGACGAACAGGCAAAGCGTCTGATGGCCATACCCGGCATTGGGCCTCAAACTGCCACCGCCTTGTTAGCCAGTGCACCTGATCCCAGGCAATTCAAAAGCGGTCGGCACTTTGCTGCCTGGCTCGGATTGGTGCCCAGACAATACTCGACCGGAGGGAAGCCCCGACTGGGCAGAATCACCAAGCGTGGCGACAAATACCTGCGAACGTTGTTAATCCACGGCACCCGGGCGGTGATTGCAACGATCGATACGAAAGAAGATCGACTCAGCGCCTGGGCGAAAGAGCTCAAAGAGCGCCGGGGATACAAACGGGCCGCCGTGGCAATGGCAGCCAAGAACGCCCGAATCGTATGGGCACTACTCATGAACCAGACAGAATTTAAAACGCAGCCCGTGGAAGGCTGATAACCGAGTACCAACGACAGGCAGAACACGCCTGCCAGCCGAGTCTTGCAACGGCAAGCGATGACGGAACGGTCAGACCGAGAGTGAGAGAGTCTGTTTATGCTGACGGCCCTTAAAGGCCGACTAACGAATGAGACCCTCACTCACACGCATCATCATCCTGGCCCGGGCAGTAACGCCCACACAGAGGCCGAATGTAGAGCTGCAGTCTCAAACCGCTTCGGATTTAAATGGCGTTGCTTGACCGCAGGGGGAGTCCATGTAGCCAGCAATAAACGGCGGCCCGACAGGGGCGTCCGGTGGAGGCCGAAGGCCGGAACGAATTTGATTGCCTTGTTATATCTTGGTCAGCCACTGTGGATCGCATAATCCTTGTACGTGACCACAAATTCTTTCGCCTCTTCCAGGGTTTCCGGATAAGGCACTGTGTCGTGATGACCACTGCCCACACGAATTTTTTGAAAGCGAAAACCATGCTCAAAAAGAAAACGAATCTTGTCCCACTGCTTCTTATTCGATTTCTTGGGGGCCTTGAAGTGCCTGCCAAAATTATGTGCTGAACCGCCACACTCTGGGCATTTAAGCGTCATCGGACATTCTTCCGCCAAATCGAACTCGCGCTTGAATGACTTGCAGCATGTGAGACAAGCAAAAGCCATATTGTATGGAGTGGCCATCAGACTCACCTACAGATATAACGCTGAGCTTAGCGGCGC
>NZ_AXCC01000034.1:0-6315 GCF_000475315.1 Marinobacter sp. EN3 | reverse complement strand
AGAACAACCGGCACTGATTCTTGCCGACCACCACGGTGACGCCCCGAAACTGGACCCGGTTACCTGCAACACCAAAGCCGGTGGCAGCACCAAGCAGGCCTGCGTATTCCAGTTCGCCTACGAAGAGCGGGTCAAAGCCGCCTCCGTGGCCATGAAGGACTACACCTTCAAGAACCCCGCCTACGCCCTGATGCATGAACAAAGTGCCGGCGGTGTTAACCACCGGGAAGACTACCAGCACTACGACTACCCCGGCCGCTACAAAGCCGACGCCAGCGGCCAGCCGTTCACCCAGAACAAACTGGATGCCCTTAGAAACGACGCATCCATGGCCAACGGCAAAAGCAACCGCCCGGACTTCACCCCCGGCGCCAAAGTGGAACTGCAGGACCACGACAGCCAGACCCTGAACCGGGAATGGCTGCTCACCGCTATTACCCACACCGGCAAACAGCCCCAGGCCCTGGAAGAAGAGGGTGGCAGTGAGCCCACCAGCTACCACAACACCTTCAGCGCCATCCCGGCCGACAAAACCTGGCGCCCCCTGTGTAATCACAAACCCGTGATGGACGGCCCCCAGATGGCGCTCGTCACCGGCCCCGAGGGTGAAGAAATCCACTGCGACCAGTACGGCCGGGTGAAAGTCCGGTTCCCGTGGGATAGATACTCAAAGAACGACGAACACAGCAGCGCCTGGTTGCGCGTGGCCCAGGGCTGGGCGGGTGGCCAATACGGCTTTATGGCCTTGCCCAGAATTGGCCACGAGGTCATCGTCAGCTTCCTGGACGGCGACCCGGACCAGCCCATCATCACCGGAAGAACCTACCACGCCACCAACACACCGCCGTACGCGCTGCCGGAACACAAAACCCGGACCACCCTCAAGACCAAAACCCACAAGGGTGAGGGCAGCAACGAACTGCGCTTTGAAGACGAAGCCGGTGACGAACAGATCTACGTGCACGCCCAGAAGGACCTGGACCTGCTCACCGAACACAACCGCACGGAAGTCATCAAGAAAGACAGCCACCTGACGGTGGAGAACAACCGCTTCAGCCACACCAAAGGCAACCGCCACCACACCACAGATGGCGAACATCGCGAGAGCATCGGCGCCGACTACAGTCTCACCGTAAACGGCAGCCACCACAGCAAGCAGGGCAAAAACCAGCTGGTGGAAGCCGGCACCGAAATCCACCACAAGGCTGGTATGAAAATTGTGATTGAGGCGGGTGCCGAGGTGACACTTAAAGCGGGTGGCAGCTTTGTGAAGGTAGACCCGAGTGGGGTGACGGTGTCTGGGCCTCTGGTGCGGATGAACTCCGGGGGTGGGCCGGGGAGTGGCAGTGGGGTTGGGGTCACGGGGCCGTTGTTGCCAAATGCATTAACACCTGATGGCTCGATTAGCTCAACAGGGCCCCAAATATCTGATACCGGAGGTCGGCCAGACATTGAGGCTCTGTCGTTAAGGGTGGATGAGGTTAGGCCGATTGAGGCAGACCTGAAGCAGGCCGCGAGCTTTAGAAATGCCGCAAGAAAGGAAGAAGTTTTCTCGGAGGTCTGCTCTGTAAGGTCTGATAAGGAGGCGCTTTCATGATGCTTCAAACCTCAACGATTAGCGAAAGCCTTCAGCCCTTACCACCGGCCGAGCATATGTTCTTGGTTTTTGACGGCGCATGTTCTAAGCATGGGCTGCGAAGCTGGTATGAATTGGGGTTAGATGTATGCCCTCTCATGGTATTGAAGGATGGTGTATATGATGGTGTGTCTGCTTTGGGGCCGATGATTGCGGATCTGAGAGCTAGCACTGTTCTTAAGGCGTTATGGGAAAACAATCATCCCATAATGAGAAGAGCAGCGGTGTATCACACATCTTATGATGAGATGGGTTTATTGGATTTTCTGAGGGCACGAGTGCAAGTGATTATGCCCGGAGAGTTGTTGGCTTGGTTGAGGCTCGGTGATGCCAGGGTAGTTTCAAGATTGGCTGAGGCTGACGGTCATTTCCCTCCGCAATTCTGGTCGGGTGTTGGCTCTATTTTTTTCCAATCTGAAACAGCATCGATCACAAGATACCAACCAACACGGGCCTCGGAGGACAATGCTTCGGATGAGCCGGCGCTCCTCTCACAAAAAGTGGTGCCTCACTTCCATTTCGGCTCAGATCTATTATCTGCACTGGGTTCGTCAAACGATCTAAAACACAGGGAAGTGTTATGACTTATTGTGCAACCTGTCCGCTAATGACAGCTTTTGTGCCCCTTCGATACGCCATTGGTCCTTTGAACTATGAAGGCGATTTGCTAGCTGGATTGGAGTTACCTGACCTGCCAGATCTATTTCCCAACTTTGAGCGGTATACGCGTCTTCAGGATCGAATGCTTGGATTGGTTCCTCGTTTGTTGAGAGACGGCTGGTTATATGTGTGGAGCAGCTATGACGATCGCTTGATCGAGTACTCGGTGACGAACTCCCATATTCAGGAAACGAGCCGGGGCGGAGAGGTTATTGATTCCAGAACGTCGGTTTTTTTAGCGCTTCCCTCGGGAGAGCCGGTCGATATTGCCTGGAGCGAAAACCAGTGGTCTGATGCTCATTTTGATATGATTGTGAATGAGTCTGATCAGCGCGAGAAATTCATGAGGAGAATGGTCCCGGGAAGTGCGCCGCACTGTCAGGGGCTTGATGAACAGACGTTTTATAGCCTGCCGGAAGTCGCTAATATCGAAGACTTCGATTGGTCAGGGTTAACGCCAACGATTCCGCATTGGCCTCAAATCGAACGTGCCACGAGGAGGTTTGATCAGCGGATAATGGGGGTTGTTGATGACCCTTGGGGCGTGACAGAGGATCTGGCCGCTTTGGTTCGGCTCGCCCACGACAATCAGGAGCGGTTGCGAGCTCGGTTCGGTGGGGAGTGGAGCCTTGCCAAGACAATCAGGGATCTATACGAGACGGACAGTCAGCTTGAGGCAAAGCTTCCTGAGCTCGTTGAGCTGCCCAAATTGCAGAGGGCCTGGCGTGAGTCAGATTCGTCTCAATCCCATTTTGAAGAAGTTGTTGGAGGGCTGCTCGATTCCTGGATTCGGTGGATGGAGACGCTCGAATGTGCAAACGGTCCTGAAACACTGGCAAGTTCTTGTGAGAGCCTTGATCTTACCCGAGAAGACCACCACACCATTTTGCAAGAAAAATTTGGTCTTGCTCTGTTAGGCCCATCTTACTTCAGCAAAGGCGCTGGTGCGATTGGTCGTCTGGCCGACATACAGGGCGAGGGTGCCCAGTGGTTCTGGAATGCGCTGCTTGGGGTAAGAGAGCGCCTGTCCCTCGGAGAAATCGAGAAGCTCGTTGAAGTCGGAGATATGGCGAACGACTCCATAGAAGATCTTTCGAAAACGGCAACAGCGCTTGTTGCCGCGATTAATTCCAAGATTTCCGGTCTTGTCGCTAGAGCGCCGACGCCTCCGACACAATTATTATTCAATGCTGTTTCGCCTGTCGCTGCGGTCGAGTTGAGAGGGTTTCCAAACCGAATATCACTTTTAGGAAGCGGGTTCCTGGTTTCGGGGCTAGCTCGAACTGGCCAGACATTGGCGGTGGAGAGCGTGAGTGCTGTTCAGTCTAATCAATGGTTGAGTGAGTCGGCAAAAAATGGCGGAAACTCAGTGTCGCCTCTCAGCCCTCCGGTTGCCGATGCGCGTAAAGTGCCCGTGATCAGGGCAGTATCTGCAAATGCTGGACAGTATTTCAAAGGGAATCCTTATGGACTGGCGGACGCTTTAGAAAAGGCACCGTTGCGTTCGGTTCTGGTTGTTTTGACTGGAATGAACATGGTGTCTGCAATCTCAGATTTTTATACTGATCCTGATAAAGATGTCGGAGGTTTTGCAAAGGCTGCTGGTAGTGTCACAGGGTTCGTAGCAGCGGCTTTATCTCTAGAGCACAAGATGTCTGAGCTTAATTGGAAAGAAGGATTATCCCGTTCAGCTAACCCAGACGCGTATAGCCACGGGGTGGGGGCGTTTGCTGCCGCGTTCACTGCGGTCACTGCGGCTTTTGATATAGTTGTTTTTGGCACTCAAGCGATCGAGTCATACCGTGCGGGGGATTTTGATACGGCTGCAGTTGAAGTCAGTTTGATGGGAGTGTCATCAGGACAACTGGCGCTGAGTGTCAGAGCCTTCAGGGCATATCGTGAGGCAAGGGCGGCGGCACTGGGATTGCAAGTTGCATCTTCAATTCGAGGTTTGTCCAGATTGGGTGGCTACTACACAGCGTTGTCAGTAGGCTTAACTGCATCTTTAATTGGAGGGTTAGTAGCCCGTCACTACTTGCAGAATACTCCGCTCGAGCGCTGGCTTGCAAATACCCGATTTGGCGTGAAGCCCGCTGGGTGGGCCGGGAACTATCGAGATGAGATGGAGCGATTGTACACGGCTATTTTTCCTATCAAACTCAGGTTGGAGAGGGTTCGGAGGTTTAATCCGCATACGGGAATCCATATGCAGGATTGTTGGTTGATTCTTGAGCTTCCGGGGCAAAGCGCCTTGGGCCCTGAAACGATTTACTTTTCAGGAGATGAGTTGAGGAACGGCGTTGGTTACCGGTCTTTGGCGTGGGTAGAGCAGCAATTGCGATCGGTATTTGATGCGGAGGAAAGAGAGCAGATACTTCAGCCAAAGCGAACACCTGTGACTTGGTCTGGCTCTGATTTCACTCGTCATGAAGGGACAAGAATTCATAATGCCGCAGCCACAGCAACATACAGAAAGATTTATGACGATGATGACCAGATCTTTGGGCTTCAGGGTGAGCTGATATATCGTCCCCAACCCGGTCTGGAAATGCCTCCGGTAAAGGTTGATATCTGGTGATTGAAAACGCGAAAAAGCTATTTGACGCGGTAGCTAGTAAATTCGGGACATCATCGAATGTACTGTTACTGAATGGCAAATCAAGTAGTGGCTACGCACCGTCGCAGCCAGGTCTTGTAGAGTCACAGGATTGCGTGTTTCTTTCTTTACGAACAGGCAGTGCAGAAAGCAAAGGCATTCTAACTGGCGTGGGTTTTTTCGTGGGTGCAGTTGGGATACTTCTTGTTTTGCTGCCCAATCTGTTTGGAGCGCCTTATAGCTCCAATCTAGATTGGTGGGTTTTCTTACTCTCAGTTTTAGTTATTTTCGGTCCTGCAATATGGGAGATAAACCGCCCACCATCACTGCCGATAGTTTTTAATCGGCGTACTCAGGAGATTTATTACGACCTTAAGGGTGAACTCTACCATGCAGAATGGAGCGACATAGAGGCTGTTGCCTACGAATACCAAGTGATCAATCAGTATTCAGGTTCCATTGTTCATGGAAATTTGGAAATCATTCTTAAGAAATTTGGTGCCCCTGACGACCGGATAGCGCTGAACTTATCAGGGGTTCCAGCGGGCAAGCGCCTGCGAACCGTGGTCGGTATCTGGGAATATCTAAGATGTTATATGACGATTGGCCCGTGGTTTGACGAGAATGGCAATAGGACCGAGTTTAAGAGTTTATTCATAGACAAAAGCTTGAAGTCTGGCGAACTTTCCTTTTTTGACCTTGTACTTGAGTCAAGAAGAACACTGGGGCAAGAACGTAAAGAGGGCCATGGTGTTTCTGGAACCGCCTTTCTTTCTTGGTTGACTTCTTACATGCTCTTTCTGCCAGCATTCGGAATGGAATGTATACAGAAGATTGATAGAAAAAAAGCCCGACATCGTTGGCCGGAAGTTGTGCAAGAGCGCTTAGATCCAAACGGCCCAACAACCCGCCTGATCGATATCGAAGAAGACTACATGGTACAAAAACAGCAAGAGCTGGATGAGCTTCACGAACGGATGCGTAAAACTCTGCCAAGGTGATTTTTTATCAACAATGTCGGTCTTTTAAAGTTGAGGGAAAGCGTTATTTACGACCTCTGGCGCGGGTAGAGCAGCAATTGCGATCTGTATTTGATGCGGAGGAAAGAGAGCAGGTACTTCAGCCAAATCGGACACCTGTGACTTGGACTGGCGCTGATTTCACCCTTCATGAAGGGACAAGAGTTCATAATGCCGTAGCCACAGCAACATATAGAAAGGTTTATGAGGATGATGACCAGATCTTCGGGCTTCAGGGGGAACTGATATATCGCCCACAACCTGGTCTAGAAATGCCTCCAGTAAAGGTTGATATTTGGTGATTGAAGACGCGAAAAAGCTATTCGACGCTGTAGCTAGTAAATTCGGGACGTCCTCAAATACTTTGCTGCTTAGTGGCAGCTCTAGCCCGGATTTCTCATGAC
>NZ_AXCC01000033.1:0-600 GCF_000475315.1 Marinobacter sp. EN3 | reverse complement strand
AAAATAAATGGCCATTGACAATCGCAAAAGGAGCGACAGATGAAGAAGTCTCGATTCACCGACAGCCAGATCATGGCAATCCTGAAGCAACACGAAGCTGGCGTCCCGATTGCTGAACTGGCGCGGGAGCACAATGTCAGCACGGCGCTGATCTATCAATGGCGCTCGAAGTTTGGCGGCATGGATGCATCAATGATGAAACGCCTGAAGGAACTGGAAGCCGAGAATGCCCGCCTGAAGAAGATGTACGCCGAAGAGCGGCTTAAGGCCGAGCTCCGTCAGGAAGCGCTGGAGGGAAAGTTGTAAGGCCATCTCAACGCCGGGAGATGGCCAGAAAGGGCGTGGCCAAACATGGCATCAGTATCCGTTTGGCCTGCGTGGTGTATGGCATCAGCGAGACCTGCTATCGGTACCAGGCAAAGCTCAGTGGCGAGAACGCTCTGGTGGCTGACTGGCTATTACGACTCACCCAGACTCATAAACGCTGGGGCTTTGGCCTGTGTTTCCTGTATCTGCGCAATGTGAAGGGCTACACCTGGAATCACAAGCGCGTGTATCGCATTTATCGGGAGTTGGAGCTGAATGCGTAAACCGCTGAAG
>NZ_AXCC01000032.1:0-5501 GCF_000475315.1 Marinobacter sp. EN3 | reverse complement strand
ACCTTGGTCTGGAATACGCAGTTAAATGTTGCAGGTCCGAGAACTTCGCAATGCGCTGGCATTTACCCCTATGTCTTTGAGGTCATTTCTGAGTTGCTAGGTGATAATTCAGGATGTTGATGAGGCTTAGCTCCGCCAATACGTCAGCAAAACTCGATGTTGTCACGTCGATCAAGCTTGAATAGTGTCCGAAAAAGTAGTAGTTTTTCTGACAATGCTTGGAGGTGTGTCATGTCCGTGAAAGAGTCCATTGAGCGTCAAATAGTCAAGCTCCCGCAAGGTGAGCCCTTTACAAATACAAGGTTTCTTCGGCTCGGGTCACGCGCAGCTGTGGATAAGGCTATGTCTAGGCTAGTAGAGGCGGGTGTGATTCAGCGGGTTGCAAGGGGCGTGTTTGTCCGGCCAAAGCAAAGCAGGTTTGTCGGGGTGGTGATGCCCGACGTGTCGCGTGTGGTTGAGGTGATCGCGAAAGAGCATGGAGAAACCATTCAGGTTCACGGGGCAGAAGCGGCTCGCCGCTTCAAGCTCAGTACGCAAATGCCAACGACACCGGTTTACTACACTAGTGGCCCCACCCGAGAAATTTGCATCGGTAAACTTAAAGTGAGGCTTGTGCACACCAGCAGTCAGAGAAAGCTTCAGCATGCGGGCAAAAGACCTGGCTTGGCCCTCTCTGCTCTTTGGTATCTGGGTAAAAACAACATCAGTACCGAGGTAGTGAAGCGGATCAAAGAGGGGTTGAGCGAAGAAGAGTTCGAGACGTTGCTTTCCTCCCGTATGCCGGCCTGGATGAGCGAGGTGTTCAGGCAATATGAGACTGGCCTTGTCCATGGCTGAGCAGGTATTTCTCGAACTTTCCGCGGAGGAACAACGCGATATCCTTCAAACTGTTGCACCTCAACTGGCTCGCAGTGCATCTGTTTTGGAAAAGGATGTATGGGTATGCTGGACTCTGCAGGCGCTGTTCTCCATGCCTGGTGCGCACCCGATGGCTTTTAAAGGTGGTACATCGCTCTCCAAAGTTTACGATGTGATTGATCGCTTTTCTGAGGATGTCGATATCACGTTGGATTACAGGGCCTTCGAGGACGGCTTTGACCCATTCGCAGGGGGCGTAAGTCGTACCAAAACCAAGCAGTTTAGTGAACGACTGAAAGGTTATGTTTTTGCCTATGCGAATGAAGTGGTCGTTCCATACCTAGAAAGAGAATTGGCTAAATTGCCAGCGTCTGAGCATCACACCGTTGAGCTAGACGATGGAGGTGAAAAAATCTGGGTCACTTACCCATCGGTTATAGAGGATTCGGATGAATACATCCGTTCGCAGGTACTTATTGAGCTAGGTGGCAGAAATGTCATCGATCCCAACGAAACGCATACGGTCTGCCCATACATCTCTGAGCTGACGCAAGACCTAGTCTATCCGAGCAGTGAGGTCGTGGTGCTCTCGCCGGAACGGACATTCTGGGAGAAAGCGACGCTCATACATGTTGAATGTAGTAGGGGTAAGCTCAGGGACAGTGCTGAAAGGTTGTCCCGACATTGGTACGACTTGGTGATGCTTGCAGAGCATCCTGCCGGCCGATCAGCGGTCAAAAACCGGGAGCTTTTAGAGGATGTAGTTCGTCACAAGAAAGTTTTCTTCCATACGGGCTACGCGAACTATGACGAGTGTCTGGATGGACGGCTGAAGCTATTGCCGGAGACCGATACTCTGGAGGGGTTGCGGGGTGACTACGAGAAAATGGTGGGTGCGGGGATGATGTACTCGACACCTCTGGACTTTGAGGAAATCGTCGACTCAATCCGGGATCTCGAAAGCCGTGTTAATAGTCGGTGAGTGCAATCGGTTCCTGCCACGTACTCGGCCTGACCTGCACCCAACTTTCTAATCCATTCTGATCTTAGTAATGTTCATCACCAGAGAGGACGATGAACATGAAGAAGCGATTCACCGAAGAACAGATCATTCCCATTCTGAAGGAAGCCGAGGCTGGCCTGCCGGTCAAAGAGCTGTGCCGCAAGTACAACATCTCAGACGCAACCTTCTACACCTGGCGCAAGAAGTATGGCGGCCTGGAAGTCTCTGAAGCCCGTCGTTTGAAGGCCCTGGAGGAAGAGAACGCCCGGCTCAAGAAATTGCTAGCCGAGTCCATGCTGGGCACAGAAGCTCTGAAGGCGGCTCTCAACCGAAAGTACTGACCGTCGGGAACAAGCGCGAGGCTGTGCGCATCATGCTGTCGGAGACGACGATATCCGAGCGCAAAGCCTGTTCACTCGTCGGGTTATCCCGCGCAACGATGCGGTATCAGTCTCAGCGTTCTCCAGAAGAGCGTGAGCTGACAGAGCGCATCAAAGCCATTGCGTTCGAACGCCGCCGGTTCGGGTACCGGCGTGTTCACCAGTTGCTGCGTCGTGAGGGTGCTGAGGTGAATCACAAGAAGGTTTATCGGCTTTATCGGGAGGCAGGCCTGGCCGTCCGTAAACGCAAGCGCCGTAAAGGCGTGATGGTGGAACGGCAGCCCTTGGTGTTGCCTGATGCGCCAAACCAAACCTGGTCCATGGATTTCGTGATGGATTCCTTGGCTAACGGCCGCAGGATCAAATGCCTAACGATCGTGGATGACTTCACCAAGGAGTGTCTCGACATTCCCGTGGCCATGGGAATATCAGGTGAACAGGTCGCCCGCACCCTGGATAGTATCGCTGCCTTCCGAGGCTACCCGAAAGCTGTTAGGACCGATCAGGGGCCTGAATTCTGAGGTGGACCCAGTCAGTTGGACAACCTGATGGTGTCCCTAAGCTATGATCCGGTTGTTTCGCTGGCTCAGGCTGCCAGAGATATGGGTTGCCCGTAGTACACCTCATCGGGCGTTTGGTAATCAAGGGTTTGGTGGTACCGGGTCTGATTGTAATGCCGGAAGTACCGGTGGAGCGCCTGCTTCAAGTGTCGGCCATCCTCGAAGGCAGTGAGGTAGACGCACTCGTGTTTGACGCTGCGCCAGAGCCGTTCCACAAAGATGTTGTCATGGTAGCAGCCTTTGCCGTCCATGCTGATCCGGATGCCATGCTCTTTGAGAACGCTTGTGAAGGCCTCGCTGGTGAACTGGACGCCCTGATCGGTGTTGAAGACCTCCGGTGTTCCGTGGCGCTGTAGAGCCTCCTCCAGTGCATCGACGCAGAAGTCTGTGTCCATGGTGTTGGAGACTCGCCAGGACAACACCTTGCGGCTGTACCAGTCGATGATGGCAACCAGATACATGAAGCCCCGGGCCAGCGGGATATATGAAATATCTGTTGCCCACACCTGGTTGGGGCGGTCGATTTTCAGCCCTGTGAGCAGGTACGGGTACACCTTGTGCCCATCGCCCGGAATGCTGGTTCTGGGGCGCGGATACACCGCCTGAATGCCCATGGTGCGCATCAGCCGCTGCACCCGCTTCCGGTTGACCCGATAGCCCTGGTGCTGCAAGTGGACCCGCATCTTGCGAGAGCCATAGTACGGCGTTTCCAGGTGCTGTTGATCAATCAGGTACATCAGATCCAGATCCTCCTGACACTGCTCACGAGGGACGTAGTACACCGATGAGCGGCTCAGCTTGAGCAGCTCACACTGGCGCGAAAGACTGACTTGGGGATGACCACGCTCGATCATCGCCAACCGCTGTTGACGGCTTACTGATCGAGCTTGCGCGACAAAAAATCGCGTTCCACCGTCAGTCGGCCAATCTCTCGGTAAAGTTCGTGTCAATGGCCATTTATTTTGACCCACCTTTGGCCAATAAAATTGACCCACCTTTCATAGTCTAGTTCGTGGTTTTCTGCTTCAGCCGATAGCTTTCTCCTCCCAACATGAAGATGTGTGAATGGTGGATAACCCGGTCAATGATTGGCACCGCCACGTTGTCGTCGTGGAAGAACTCGCCCCAGCTGGTGAAGTCCTTGTTGGTGGTCAGGATGATGGAGCGGTATTCGTACAGGCTGTTGATCAGCTGGAACAGGTTGTATCGGGCCTGCCGGGTCATCGGTAGATAGCCCAGTTCATCAATGATCAGCAGGTCGTATTTGGCCAATGCGCTGACCCGCTTTTTCAGCTCACCCTTCATCTCGGCCAGTTCCAGCTCTTCCACCAGATCCAGGGCGTTGCGGAACAGGACTCGATAGCCAGCCTCCACGGCTTTGTAGCCAATGCCGATGGCCAGGTGGGTCTTGCCTACACCGGGTGGGCCGATGAACACCAGGTTGTTCCGCTCGTCGATGAACTGGAAGTCCAGCAAGGCATTGACCTGACGTTTGGTAATGGTGGTCTGGTGCCGGTAGTCGAAGCCCTCCAGGCGCTTCTCGGCAGGGAACGCGGCCATCTTCCGGTTCCGGCGGATGCGCTTGTCCTGGCGCTGGATCAATTCGTGTTCGGCAAGCCGGTCCGCGAAGCTGAGATAGGACATCTCGTTGGCTTCTGCCTCCGCTAGTAAGTTGGTCAGCTCATCGGCTGCTGCGCTCAGGCGCAGGCTGCGGTAACGGGACACGGTCTGTTCAAGCTGGCTCATGGGTCACCCCCTGGCCACTGGAGTGGCCAATACGGCGATAAGCACTTAGGTCCAGTGCTTGCTTTGGTTCTGGCAGAGGTTCTGGCTGCCGTTCCCGGAGGACGGCGGTCTGGGCCGCTTCAAGGTAGCTTTGCAGGCGTGTGGCGGTCATGCCGGGGCGTTCTGCCAGAGTCGTGATTAATGCCGGATCCACGGGCGCATGGCGCTTGAGCAGATCACGGGTAGCCACCAACTGATCCTTGTAGATCTTGGGCTCGGAACGCTTGAGCTGCTGGCACAACCGTTGCCCGATTTCGCTACCGATCATCTCATTGATCTTGCTCTCAAGGGTGGTCACCCGTTGGGCATGATCGCGGTAGTGATGGGTGTTCTTGATCACCTTGCCCTTGTCGGTACACAGAGCATGACTGGCGATGACGTCGCCTGTGCTCAGGTCGCTGATGTGGAGTTGGCCGCCGGACTCCAGAACGCCCACCCGGGCCTGTTGCCAGGCCATGGGCACGGAGTACTTGTTGGCCTTCCAGGCGATCAGGTCGGTCTTGTCGGCTCGACGTGTCTCGTGGGCCACAGACTGCACGCAAGCTGGTGACAGGTAAGCTTCCAAGTGTTCTCGCTCATCCCGTTCGAAGCGCTCCCGGGGCGGTTCACCGGTGGTGCCGTGGTGGCCACGCTCTCAACCCAGTCCTGCACGTGCTGGCGCACGTGCTCAGAATCTCGGAAGACCTCACCGTAAAGGCAATCCTGCTTGACGTACTTCACGCCGGCTTCCACCTTGCCCTTGCTCTCCGGGTCATAGCCTTCGCAGGCATGGATCCGGAACCCGGCGGTGGTGGCATACTCATGGAACCGTTGGTTGAGAGTCAGTTCCCGGTACTGCTCGTTGATCACCACCAGCTTGGTCAGATCGTAAACACACTCCTCCGGCAGACCGCCTGCATATTCCGGCCCATCATG
>NZ_AXCC01000031.1:0-2430 GCF_000475315.1 Marinobacter sp. EN3 | reverse complement strand
TGTCAATGGCCATTTATTTTGACCCACCTTTGGCCAATAAAATTGACCCACCTTTCATAGTCTAGCTTGTTGTCTTCTGCTTTAGCCGATAGCTTTCTCCTCCCAACATAAAGATGTGTGAATGGTGGATAACCCGGTCAATGATCGGCACCGCCACGTTGTCGTCGTGGAAGAACTCGCCCCAGCTGGTGAAGTCCTTATTGGTGGTCAGGATGATTGAACGGTATTCGTATAGGCTGTTGATCAACTGGAACAGGTTGTATCGGGCCTGCCGGGTCATCGGTAGATAGCCCAGTTCATCAATGATCAGCAGGTCGTACTTGGCCAGTTGGCTGACCCGCTTTTTCAACTCACCCTTCATCTCGGCCAGCTCTAGTTCTTCCACCAGATCGAGAGCGTTGCGGAACAGTACCCGGTAGCCGGCCTCCACAGCTTTGTGGCCAATGCCGATGGCCAGGTGGGTCTTGCCTACACCGGGCGGGCCGATGAACACCAGGTTGTTTCGCTCGTCGATGAACTGGAAGTCCAGCAAGGCATTGACCTGGCGTTTGGTAATGGTGGTCTGGTGCCGGTAGTCGAAGCCCTCCAGGCGCTTCTCCGCTGGGAACGCAGCCATTTTCCGGTTCCGGCGGATGCGTTTGTCCTGGCGCTGGGTCAGTTCGTGCTCGGCAAGCCGGTCCGCGAAGCTGAGATAGGACATCTCGTTGGCTTCAGCCTCGGCCAGCAGGTTGGTCAGTTCGTCGGCGGCCGCGCTCAGGCGCAGGCTGCGGTAACGGGCCTCGGTCTGTTCAAGCTGGCTCATGGGTCACCCCCTGGCCACTGGAGCGGCCAATATGGCGGTAAGCGCTCAGATCCAGTGTTTCTTTTGGTTCCGATAGCGGTTCCGGCTGTCGCTCCCGGAGAACGGCGGCCTGGGCTGCTTCCAGATAACTTTGCAGCCGTGTCGCGGTCATGCCGGGACGCTCTGCCAGCGTCGTAATTAATGCCGGATCCACGGGCGCATGGCGCTTGAGCAGGTCACGGGCAGCCACCAGCTGGTCCTTGTAGATCTTGGGCTCGGAACGCTTGAGCTGTTGGCACAACCGTGGCCCGATGTCACTGCCGATCAGGTCGTTGATCTTACCCTCAAGGGCGGCCACCCGCTGGGCATGATCCCGGTAGTGGTGGGTGTTCTTGATCACCTTGCCTTTATCGGCACACAGAGCATGGCTGGCAATGACTTCCCCTGTGTTCAGGTCGCTGATGTGGAGTTGGCCGCCGGACTCCAGAACGCCCACCCGGGCCTGTTGCCAGGCCATGGGCACAGAGTACTTGTTGGCCTTCCAGGCGATCAGGCCGGTCTTGTCGGCTCGACGTGTCTCGTGGGCCACAGATTGCACGCAAGCTGGTGACAGGTAAGCCTCCAGGTGTTCTCGCTCATCCCGTTCGAAGCGTTCCCGGGGTGGCTCTCCGGTGGTGCCGTGGATGCGGACATTGGCTACGCTCTCAAGCCAGTCCTGCACGTGCTGGCGCACGTGCTCCTGGTCCCGGAAGACCTCACCGTAAAGGCAATCCTGCTTGACGTACTTCACGCCAGCTTCCACCTTGCCCTTGCTCTCCGGGTCATAACCTTCGCAGGCATGGATCCGGAACCCGGCCGTGGTGGCATACTCGTGGAACCGTTGGTTGAGGGTCAGCTCCCGGTACTGTTCGTTGATGACCACCAGCTTGGTCTGATCGTAGACGCATTCCTCCGGCAGGCCACCGAAGTAACGCAGGGCTTCGTTATGGAGTTGGATAAAGGTCTGGGTATCCAGTGGGCGGAAGGCCAGACCCACGTACATCAACCGCGAGTAGGACAGCACGAACACCACGAAGTGCAGCGTGCGCTCTTCGCCACCAATCAGCACGCCGCGCAACTCACCCGGGTCCACCTGACACTGAACACCCGGCACATCGTCCAGAATGGGTTCGTAATAGCGCATCTGGGCTGAGGCCACTTCCCCCTTGAGCGTTCGCACATAGCGGCGAATGGAACGATCCGAAGCTGGCAACTCACCAACCTTCGCTTGCAGCTTGCGGGCAATTTTGACGGCGCTGAGCTTGGGGAATTCTTTGAGAAGATGAATCAGATAATCCCGGTGATCATCGAGGCGCTTGGTGCGTGAGGGATCTTCTATCTGTTCCGAAATCGCGTTCTCATCCATCCGCAGATACTTGCGAACGGTATTGCGGGACAACCCCAGTTCCTGACTGATGGCGCGGATCGACAACCCTTTGCCGTTATCGTGCAGTGCCTTGATCTTGTGTATCACAACCCACTCCTTCACTGACATGCCCCCGGCCATCGATAAAAGCTGGGGACAGTAGCTGGTTCTGTGGCCTGACGGCCACTCGGAGGTGGGTCAAAATTAATGGCCAGTAGTGGGTCATTTTAATTGGCCATTAACA
>NZ_AXCC01000030.1:0-210357 GCF_000475315.1 Marinobacter sp. EN3 | reverse complement strand
ATGAGAAATCCGGGCTAGCCACATAGCCTTCGGCATGCTCTCAGCCAACCTCTTGAAATAAGGTAAATCAATTTTGTTCAGTGAATGGCCAATTACGACGATTTCGCTGATGTTGGCTAGGGAGTCGAACCAATATCCGTTTTTCTCCAGCACTTCTTTGACCGGTTTCTGAAGAGCATAAAAAGGGTATTTTGCGGCACCTTCCGCATCTGAAAACATAGTGCGGTTACTCTCGCCTCTCTCATCGAGTTCGGGCTCCTCATACATAGATTCGCCGTGCCCAAAAACCAGTTCATCGAATACGTCAGCACGACCATGGATGTGAAGCACCCTTTCGTCACTTATTCCATATACTGTTTGAAGAGTGGAAGTGTAATTGAAAGTGATAAAATTGGCACCGTGAGGAAATTCCAATTTTTGATTTGCAACTGAGATATCAATTCCCGCAATCCAGTCTCTAAAAGTCTCTCTTATCCCCTCGACAAGATGATCAGCTTGTTCGGTGATGTCATCCTCCAAACCGTACACTAGGCTTGGTTTGAAGCTGTCAGATGTAACATCTATATGATTATGGAATTCATAAAATTGAGACCATTCAAAGCAACCGAGCGCATTTTCAAAATCACACCAAGGCCCGGTATCATTGACATTAAGCGAATAAAACCATTCAAGTTCATCGAGCATTTCTTTGGCGAATGCGTAAAATTGGTCGTAACCAGTTGGAAGCCCATGCCATAGATCAAATCCGTTTCCTACAACGTAAAGCTTCGTCATACGTTTGAATTTCCCTCAAACATAACGCCGCGAAGCACGCGCGGCTACGAAATGGAGGCGAAGCTGCAATGTAGTAGCCGTCGCCGTGGCTTGCATGGTTATGCAGTCGGGAGTCTGCCGCCATTTTCATCAGCTGTCTCCAAAAGCTCTTTAATCCTGATGATTTCAGAAACGATGGGGTCCATTTCATGGTCACTATCGAGGAGGCGGAAAATCCCAACGTCTGTGAAAAAAGCACGAAAAAGGTGACCAGGAACACCATCATCGCTTGGCTTTGGCCCCACATACTCAGGGATGACAACACCTACGATACCGCCTGACAGATAGTGATCTAGCCGTTCATCAAAATGTTCAATGGCATTCCTAAGCTCACGCGAAACAAGAGGATTGCTCTCATCAATATTGAGCGACTCACGTAGGTGAGTGCCACGCTCTGCATGCCCTTTCCGAACCGGCCAGAAATAGCGAGATAACGCTGCTCCATGGACAATGATATTCTGTAATTCATTGAGAATATTATGTGTCGAGGCCCTATCGAGCCCCTCTTCCACTGCGCGTTCTGGCAGATTTTCAAAAGCATGAGAAATCCGTGCAATCGAGCGAAAGGCGGACTGGGCATTAAATAACATACCGTTGATATAAAACGCTTCATAAGGTGGCCAGATTCGGCCGTCCACCATTGCCATTACGGTCTCCCTACTGAATGACGCTGATTATGCGTACGAATCCATTAGCCGCTTTGCGTCCTGTTTTACAGACTCGAGGGATATGTCCACCTTCTTGCCTTTGCCGGCATCCCAAGTTTCAGGATTCCTCCAAAATTGACTTTTCTGGTCCAGCCGGACAGATAAGTCCTTATTGATCCGAGAGATTATAAATGCTGCCCTTGACCATTCTTGCGCTAGCTCGTATTCCGTCTCTCTGTCTCGTCCAGCACCCTCGGCTCTTCTTTGAAGGTACGTCTGGGTTTTCTCCGAAGCATCAATCACTGAGCAAAGAGCCTGCACAGCTTCGCCTGTTTTATTCATCTTCTTTGCCTCTAAATAGGCAATAAAGGAAACCACTAGGGCAGTTAAGGCAGTCCAATCAGATATCACTAAATGTTCTCCTTTTTGCATAACAGATTATTGGTTTGAATTCTTATTAAACCGCAACGCCACCACCCCGTCCAAAACTGAGTCACGGCCCGGATAATCTCGACTTTTCAAATCTTTACCATCCGGCTCCCAAGCGCTTTTCCTGTCTTGCTTCTGTGAAAAGTTTGCAAGCAAGTTATTGTTGCACGTTTCTGCAAGTGAAATCCAAAAGGCCAAAAATTTCCGTCTCTAAAACAATGGGCTACTAGGGTGCTCTGTGAACAGTGTGCGGCCTTATGCAAATCAAACCGCAGAAATTTTGGCATTCCCGAGGCTTTTTCATTATAACTGTATACATATACAGCGCTCAGCCACGGAGGGGCGACTGTGTCAAAATCACCGTTTCTGCAATCGGTTCGCACAGAAATCAGGACGAAGCAGTACAGCTATCGAACAGAGAAAACCTATCTCTACTGGGTCCGCCAGTTCATTCTGTTCAATGACAAGAAGCACCCTGAGGTGATGGGTAATCGCGAAATTGAGCGTTTCCTGAATCATCTCGCCGTAAATCGAGGGGTCAGCCCCGCCACCCAAAACCAGGCACTCTGCGCCATAATTTTCCTTTACAAGAATGTGCTGAAAAGGGAGATCGAAAACCTGCACTACAAGATGTCGAAGACTCCTCGGCGCATACTTTTCGCCACGCTTTTGCCACCGAGCTACTGAGATCGGGAAGTGATATCCGAACGGTCCAGGAAATCCTCGGCCACAGCGATATTCGGACGACTGAAATCTACACCCACATTATTGGCGATCGAAGAGCTGGAACAGTTAGTCCATTTGATCGTTTGCCGGGTTCTTGAGAAATGACCAAGCGCCCAACCAAGGCAGAAAGAGCCGGGGATCTCTGAGGCCATCCGAATGTTCGCTTTTGTTTAAAAAGCGGCTTAATCGTTAATGACAGAAATTCCGGGTCGACTTGGCGGGCACAAAGCATCGAATGGCTTTTATAGTGCTCGCCCAAAACGGACAAACTAAGGCTTGAAAACCAAAAGCCCCCGAACGTGTCCTGACACGCCGGGGGCCCAATTTTACTTGAAATGTGGTTATCGACTCAGGGCTTCATGACCAGATAGATTGCCCGACCCTGCCTTACAATCCGGACCGAAACCGCCCGGTTTTCCGGCAAGTCGCGGACCACCGACCGGAAGTCCTCCACCGAGCGAATCTGCTGGCGGTTGATCTCGGTAATGATGTCCCTGGCACGAATACCAGCCTCAAAAGCCGGGCCACGATCCACCCCAGTGACTACAACACCGCCTTCCACGCCGATGGAGCGAGCAGTCTCGGGGGCCAGTGGCTCAACGGACAACCCAAGAGGTGCGCCCGCGCTATTGTCGCGGCTACCGGTTGAGGGCTGGGCAGCGTCATCGCCGTCTTCCGGCAACTTGCCAATTTCCACGTCGAGGGTGATTTCATCACCACCGCGCAACACGGTCAGGCGCGCCGATTCACCTACCGGTGTACGGCCAACCATGGGCGGCAGGTCAGAGGACAACTGAACATCCTCGCCATTGTATTCCAGCACAATATCACCGGCCTCAAGGCCACCCTTTTCCGCCGGTGAATCCGGCATCACTTCGGCAATCAACGCGCCGCGGGGACGGCGCAGCCCGAAACTCTCGGCCAGATCCCGGTTCACTTCCTGAATAAGCACGCCCAACCAACCCCGGGCGACGGTGCCTTTGTCACGGAGCTGGCGGAATACGTTCATGGCATCGTCAATCGGAATGGCGAACGACACCCCCATGAAGCCGCCAGAGCGGGTGTAAATCTGGGAGTTTATGCCCACCACTTCGCCTTCCAGGTTGAACAGCGGGCCACCGGAGTTACCGGGGTTAATGGCAACGTCGGTCTGGATAAACGGCACGTAGTTCTCGGATGGCAGCGAGCGGCCCAGAGCACTGACAATGCCCGCCGTCACCGTGTAGTCAAACCCGAATGGCGAGCCGATCGCGAAAACCCATTCGCCGACTTTCAGATCCCGGGAACGTCCAACGCTGACCACCGGCAGGTCTTCACCATTCTCGATTTTGAGAACCGCCATATCCGAGCGGGGATCGGTACCCACGATAGTGGCGGAAAATTCGCGGCGGTCATTCAGGCGCACAATCACTTCATCGGCACCCTCAACCACGTGATTGTTGGTCAGTACGTAACCATCCGCTGACACAATAAAGCCGGAGCCCATGCTCCTGCGCGGCTGCTGCGGCCGAGGGGAACCACCAAAAGGAGACTGCGGGCCGCGGAAGAAATCCTGAAGGAAAGGCGGCAACTGCTCCAGTTGCCTTTCATCAAAAGGGAGCCCATGGAAGCCAGAGCTCTGGCTGCCCGGATCCGTCGTAGTGCTGATATTCACCACCGCACTGGAGTTATCTTCCACCAGCTCAGTGAAATCCGGCAGGCCTCTGGCTGCGACGCCCTGGCTCCAGAATACCGACACCATGGCAGCCAGCATCAGCAGAACGCCCAGCATGGCCCCGGGCCTGGCCAGGGAAGGCATACGGGCAGCTTCTATATTTTTTTCTGGCATGTAGAACCCCCTGATTTTACTTGCGTTTATAGAGCTATTCTGGGGCTGGGGCGTGAATTTTCAACTTAAAAAACGGTAGGGATCATGGACATGTCGAGGATGGAATTGTCTTTATCCTCAACAACCGCGGCTGGTAGCGATCACCGGCCCCGGCCTGCCAACGCTGCACCAGCCAGAACCCGACGCCCAGGCCTGCCACCGCTCCGGCTATGGCGCCCAGGTCTGACCCCGCGGCCCAGGTGTGCGCCATCACACTGGCAAGCACCATCAGCACCAACGGCAAACCATAAATAATCAGCGAGGCATTCAGCAGCGACTGTTCATCCAGACCGATGACCACTTCATCCCCCACCCGGGCGCCCACGGAATTATCTACCAGTACCTGGTTCGCCCGGCCACCGGAGACCGCAGCCAGGGCTCGCTGCCCGCAGCCCGAGCGGGCCGAGCAACTCTGACAGGCACTGGTTCTTATCGTCTGAACCCAGACCTGATCACCCACCAGGGCCACGACTTTACCGGTTTCCGTGATCATGACCCGGAGAGCTCAGCTACGAAATCATCATCCACTTCCACGGCATCTGCCACCTTTCGTGCAGTGCCCGGCGGAATTTCACCAACCACCGCTATCAGGAAGGGGCGATCAGAGACCATGACTTCGCGAATGTAGATGGTGGTTGCCCCTATACGGGAAGCGCCTGTCGGCATTTTCAGCCGCCCGACAGGCTCAACAAATACGGAAAACGCAGCCAGGCCATCGGAGAACGCCACGGCCTTGCCACTGCCCGAACGTGGTGCAGCCGCCGGCACAAAGCCCTCCGGCTGCCAGGACAGAGTCCAGCCATTCATCCGGCCAACAGATGACTCCTGTTTCCGGCCATCGTCCAGGGTACGGCTAATCTCACGACCACGGGTCTGAACCTCGAGTTCCTCGTCGGAAATATCGTCAGTGATCTCAAGATCGGTGAACTGAAAATGCTCCAGTACCTCACCGTTTACATCCCGCACCTGGCTCTTGACCAGTAGTCCCGTCTCTTTTTCCAGCCAGAGGCGGTGGCTGTAGCGATCATCATCCCGGGCCCCGAGCGCCACGATCACCACATCGTAGCCGGCGACCCGGTCTTCACCCGCCAGTTCAGGCAGATACCAGCGGCCAAACGGCATCAATTGACTGGTAAACGCTTCTGCGAACGGGCCCGAAGGTATCACCTCGTCCAGCCGAACCCTGCCCCTGTCAGGCAATACACAGACCACGTTCATGCCTTTACGGACGATTTCACCACTGCCGCCGTCCTGCATCACCAGGCGTTCCTCAACACGCCCGTTCCGGTAACGGTGGGCAATGCGCATGGAATGTACCTGATCGCCCCGGGCATAAACAAAGACCCCGCGGTACGAAGTCATGTTGAGTGCAGGGCCAAGCCGCTCCAGCCAGGCCATGGCCGCCGGAGCTTCACCGCTTTTCGTTGTCTCGCTGGCCAACTCGGCCCTCACCGGATTGATCAACAGGCACAGCAGAGCCACAAGAGCGACAACCGCTCCGAATACCGACCTGCTGGATACCCGGTTATTCATAAACCCATGCTCCCGGCTCAATAGTTACCACTGGCGCTGACCAGGCGGGCGTAACCCACCGAGCCACGACCTGCACCCACGCTGTTGTGCTGGGCATGCTCAAGCAGGTACTGACGCATCTGGCGCAACTGGTCTTCGTCCAACCGCTGCAGTGCCACTTCCTCAACCGCCGCCGACAGCGTTACCGCAGAGGCTGAAGGCTCGGCACTGCCGCCGGCCAGTGCCTGAACAGATACTCCGGTGCGGGTATCCCAGCCGGCTCCGGCACCGAAGCCCACAATCAGCGCCATGAACACCATGGCGGCCACCGGCCAGCGCCAGACCGACACCCTGGGCACCTCCACCGGCGACCGGGCCTGTTCTGAGCGAGCATGGCCATCGAGCGCTTCCCTCACCGCGCCGGCAACATCAATACCATCGGCAGGACCGTGCTGCTCGTGCATCAGATCACGTATCTGCTGCCATCGCTGCCACTGGCCGCGCACGTCCTCCTGGTTGCCATGTGACAACAACCGACGAACCGATAGCTCATCGGCCTCGTCATCCATCATCGAAGACAGTGTTTCTCTGAGACGCTCATCCATAGGATGCAACCTCATTCACGTTACTGACTGATCAAGGAGCGGGCCAAGGTGGCGATCCACCGAGTCCCGCGCCCGGAAAATTCTTGAGCGCACGGTACCTATGGGGCACTCCAGTATCCGGGCAATATCTTCATAACTCAGGCCATCGTATTCCCTGAGCAGGAACGCCGACCGCAGTTCCTCCGGCAGGCTGGCAATGGCTTCCGCAAGAGCTTTCTGCAACTGCTCCCTCTGCAGCAACCGCTCCGGCGACGCCGGGTCACGCAGTCGGCCGCCATCGTCAAAGTTTTCCGCATCGGTGACATCCGCCGATCCCTGAGGCCGCCTGCCGCGGGCCTCAAGGAAATTCTTGGCGGTGTTTACGGCAATCCGGTACAACCAGGTGTAAAACGCGCTGTCGCCGCGAAAGCGATCGATCGCGCGGAAGGCTTTGACAAAGGTTTCCTGAGTCAGATCCATGACTTCCTGGCTGTCGTAGACATAACGGCTGATAATAGACGCGACCCTGGACTGGTATTTCACCACCAGCAGATCGAAGGCCGCACGATCTCCGTTCCGGACCTTGCGAACCAACTGCAGATCCGTCTGGCTATCGGACTGCTCACCGGGTTTCCAGTCATTTTCAGGCGTCATGGACGAAGCAACAGAAAGTCCTGTTTTGGGAGCCAGTGGTCTGGCCTCGATACGAGTGGCTTGTGTCATTGGGCTGTTCCAGCGTTCGTTCACTAACCCTTGATGCAGACCGCACCCGGCTGACAGGGTTATCCGTTAGCCCAAATAGACAGCAAGCGTAAAGTTTAGTTCAATACACGTCCACATTATGGCCCGCGACCACGACTCAATGCCACAGTCCTACGAATACGATGTTCTGATCATCGGCAGCGGCGCTGCCGGCCTTACCGTTGCGCTGAATCTTCCGGAGCACTTGCGGGTTTGCGTCATCAGCAAAGCCGATATCAGCTCTGGCGCCACCCTCTGGGCCCAGGGAGGCATCGCTGCGGTTCTGGACGATACCGATTCCGTAGAGAATCACATACAGGACACCCTCAACGCGGGCGGCGGTCTGTGCCACGAGGATGCGGTCCGCTTTACCGTGGAACACAGCAAGGAAAGCATCAAGTGGCTGATCGACTCCGGCGTGAAGTTCACCAGGCAGGACGATGGCGAGGACTACCACCTCACCCGCGAAGGCGGCCATAGCCATCGCCGGATTATCCACGCCGCCGATGCCACCGGCCACGCGGTTTCCACCACCCTGGCGAGCCAGGCCCAGGCCAGGCCGAATATTGACCTGAAAGCCGGCCGGGTGGCTGTGGACCTGATTACCAACCGCAAGCTTGCGCTTCCCGGCAACCGCTGCGTCGGCGCCTACATCCTGAATCTCGAAGACAATCATGTGGAACTGTTTCGAGCCAGGTTCACCGTCATCGCCACCGGCGGCGCCTCCAAGGCGTATCGCTACACGACCAATCCGGACGGCGCTTCCGGAGATGGAATTGCCATGGCCTGGCGAGCCGGTTGCCGTGTTGCCAACATGGAGTTCAATCAGTTCCACCCCACCTGCCTGTACCACCCGCACGCCAAGTCCTTCCTGATTACCGAGGCGGTTCGGGGCGAAGGTGGCGTGCTCCGGCTGCCGGACGGCAGTCGGTTCATGGACCGGTTTGATGAACGGGCGGAACTGGCTCCCCGGGACATTGTTGCCAGGGCCATTGACCATGAGATGAAGCGCCTGGGCGCAGACCACCTGTTCCTGGATATCAGCCATAAGCCGGCCGACTTCATCAAACAGCACTTCCCGACCATTTACGAAAAGTGCCTGAGCTTCGGGATCGACATTACCCGCGAACCGATTCCCGTGGTGCCTGCTGCCCATTATACCTGCGGCGGAATTGTCAGTGATGAACGGGCGCGTACCGACATCAACCAACTCTATGTCGTTGGCGAAGCCGCCTTCACCGGCCTGCACGGCGCCAACCGCATGGCCAGCAACTCGTTGCTGGAATGTCTGGTCTATGGCCGGGCCGCGGCTCAGGACATCACCCGCAGGGAGGCTGACATTCCACCACCACCGTCAGCCCCGGACTGGGACGAAAGCCAGGTGCGGGACTCCGACGAAGACGTCATCATCTCCCATAACTGGGACGAACTTCGGCACTTTATGTGGGACTATGTCGGCATCGTCCGAACCACCAAACGCCTGCAGCGGGCGAAACACCGGGTTGACCTGCTGTCCCGTGAAATCGGCGAGTTTTACAGTAACTACCGGGTCTCCAATGACCTGATCGAACTGCGCAACCTGGTCACAGTCTCCGACCTCATCATCTGCTCGGCACTGCAACGCAAGGAAAGCCGTGGCCTGCATTACACACTGGATTATCCGGGCCTGCTGAATGACGCCCAGGATACCGTGCTGGTGCCGACGACTTACCGCACCCTGTCTCCCTGAGACCGGGCCTTACTCCGTTTCCAAAGGCAGAATCCGTTATGTCCGAAACCAATACTTCTCAGGATCACACCGAATTTCATCGCCTGTGGTGGCACAGCCGCCGCGGCATGCTGGAACTGGACGTTCTGCTGCTCCCGTTCCTTGAAGAGGTATACCGGGATCTTTCAGCGGAAGACCAGGCCCGTTACCGCAAGCTGTTAAGTTGCGAGGATACGGACATGTTCGAGTGGTTCATGCAGCGCAGCAAGCCGGAGGACCCGGATCTTCGTCACATCGTTGACATGATCCTGAACCGTGTCCAACCCGATTGAACTGAACCTGTCGCCCTCCAGGGCCGCGGGTATTTGCGCCAGCCTGCCCTGGCTGGCGCTGTCTGCTGTACTACTGGCAATCGGCCTGTCCATCACCCCGCTGGCACTGGTGTTGTTACCGGTTTCCCTGCTTCTGGGCTGGCAGGAATTCCGTCGTTGTGGCCGGCTCCGTGGAGCCAATGCCATTATCAGCCTGACCACTGACGACCGGCATCTTCGATGCCAGCTGGCCAATGGCCAGGAAGTTACCGCCCGAGTTTGCGGCTGCAGCTCGCTCGGTGCATTCTTTCTGATCTTGAAAGTAGAGTCCGTTGTCACCAGATCAGACACCATGACCGCGATCCTGCTCAGTCCATCCCGGCTATGTCGTGGCAATGTTTCCGAACAGGCATTCCGTCGGCTGCGCATGTGGCTCCTTGCAGGGCCAGCAGCTATTTCACGGTGAACCCCCGATTCCATCCGGAGTTTTCGATGACTAACGCCAATACCGAAACGCCAGCCAATCCCACTTACGAGGGTTGGGCTCATCTGACCGACCGGGTTCTGGCCAGAATCAGCGGGCCGGGTACCGACAAGTTTGTCCAGGGCCAGTTCAGCCAGAGTGTGGACGAAGTCACTGCCGGACAGTCGCTCAGGGCAGCAGCCTGCACCCCGAAGGGCAGGGCCTACTGCATTACCCGACTGGTCCGGGATGGCGAAGACTTGCTGCTCAGCCTCGAGCGGGAGACCGCAGAAGACACCGTTCAGCACCTGAACAAGTACCTGATGCTGTTCCGGGGCACATCGCTTGCCGTTCTTGACGCAGGCCGGATCACCGGTCTGCTGGGGATCGAGACCGCCCGACAGGTTGCCGGCGCGGCCACAGACGAACTGACCCGCCCCGGTCAGGTGTTAAGTACCGATAACGGGTACCTGATTCGTGTCGAAGATGACAGCAACCACCTCGCTCGCTTCGAACTCTGGCAAACCGATGCCCAGCCTTCGTTGCCGCCCACCTCCGAACTTTCCATGCCGACCTGGCAGGCCTCGGAGATCAGCGCCGGCGTACCCTGGCTGACCGAGGCAACCCGGGAAGCCTATGTTCCCCAGATGCTCAACCTTCAGCATCTGCAAGGCATTCACTTCAAGAAAGGCTGTTACACCGGACAGGAAGTGATTGCGCGGATGCATTTCCTCGGCCAGTTAAAGAAAAGCCTGTTCCGGGTCGCTTTCTCCGGCACTGATGCCGCCCCGGCACCCGGTACCCGCCTGATCGCCGATGGCAGTGCCGTGGGCGAGGTGGTTAACTCAGTACTGACTGGCGAGCAGCAGGGGGAAATGCTGGCGGTGATCCGACATGACGCGGCCAGCAAGCATCTGGGCGTAGACGGTCATGAGGGCCTGCAACTTGAGGTGCGGCCGATACCCTATCCGGTCCCTGAACGAGAGAAAGCCGAACAGCCGGATACATAAGTTGACAGGAAATACCGGAAAAATTTGCTATAAATTAAAACACATACCGGTTTTATCCCCGTACGTGGGATGCCTCCAGACAAGTGGAACCTAACTGACCATGGCCAATATTGTTGAAACCATCAAGTCTGACCTGACGGCTGCCATTGAAAACGACAAGCTGGTACTTCCAACCCTGCCTGAGGTAGCGCTTCAGGTGCGGGAGATTGCCGAGTCCGAAGACTCTGCCATTGCCGATCTGGTGAAGGTCATCAGCAACGATACGGCGCTCTCGGCGCGCATCATCAGGGTGTGCAACAGCCCGCTGTTTCGCGGCAGTCGCGCCATCGAAAACCTGAACATGGCGGTCAGCCGGCTGGGTATGGCTTACACCAGTAATCTGGCCATGGGGCTGGCGATGGAACAGATGTTCCAGGCCACGTCAGACATGATCGACAAGCGCCTGCGTGCCACCTGGCAGACCAGCACCGAAGTGGCGGGCGTGTGCCATGTTCTGGCGCAACATTACACCCGCCTGAAGGCGGATCAGGCAACGCTGGCTGGCCTGGTGCACCTGATCGGTATTCTGCCGATTCTGCGTTATGTGGAGGATCAGGATATCCAGATCAGCAGCATCATGCTGGACAATGTGATTGATGAGCTGCACCCGCGTATTGGCTCTATGATTCTGAAAAAATGGGATTTTCCGAAGGAACTGCAGAATGTGCCTCTGGAATATGCCAACTTCCAGCGTGAGGTGCCGGCAGCAGATTATGCCGATCTGGTGATGGTGGCCAACCTGCAGCTGGTTGCCGGGAGTGATCACCCCTGGAACGAGATGGACTGGACGAAGATTTCTGCGTTCGATCGGCTGGGACTGGATCCGAATATCGATATGAGCGAGGAAGAGGATCTGAATGCGCAGATGGAAGCAGCTATGGCGCTGCTTCAATAGGTTCCGGCTTTCTTCGGGAGTCTGCCGACCGCCTTCGTCAGCGCGTCACTGTTTATACTTGGCCATCAACGCGGCTTTGCTTGGCAATGCCCAATCAACGGAGGGCCTGCCCTGCTCCCTCAGCCATTCGTTAGCCTTCGAGAAATGCCGGCAACCAAAGAATCCACGGTAGGCACTGAGCGGTGACGGGTGTGGGCCATCCAGAACCAGGTGGCGGTTCCGGTCAATGTGCTGGCCCTTTTTCTTGGCGTAGCTGCCCCACAACAGGAAGACCACGTTGTCGCGCTCCCGGTTGATAACTTCGATCACCTTGTCGGTAAACCTCTCCCAACCCTTGCCTTGATGGGCTCCGGCATTGCTCTGCTCGACCGTGAGGACACTGTTGAGCAGAAGCACGCCCTGCTCTGCCCACGGCTGCAGACAGCCGTGATCCGGTGGCGCGATGCCCAGGTCGGTTTCGATTTCCTTGAAGATATTGACCAGGGACGGTGGTGGCGGAACCTGAGGGCGCACAGAGAAGCACAAACCATGGGCCTGGCCGGGGCCGTGGTAGGGGTCCTGGCCAAGGATCACTACGTTTACGTTGGCCAGCGGTGTGCTGTTGAGGGCATTGAAGCAGTGGGAGCTGGGGGGATACAGAACCTTGCCGGCCTGTTCCTCGGCGGCGAGGAATTCGGCCAGTTGCCGCATGTAGGGCTGGCGGAACTCGTCCGCCAGCCACTGGTCCCAGCCGCGGCCGGGCTTCAGTTGTTGAGCCAGTGCCTCGGCAGGGTGCATGGGCTTACTCGCTTTCCGGTTTCTGTTCGGCCTTGTGTTCCGGGCGCATGGCCGGGAACAGGATGACGTCGCGGATGGATGGCGAGTTGGTCAGCAGCATGGCCAGGCGGTCGATGCCGATACCTTCACCAGCGGTCGGCGGCAAACCGTATTCGAGGGCCATGACATAGTCGTCATCGTAGAACATGGCTTCGTCGTCGCCGGCATCTTTCTCAGCCACCTGGGCCTGGAAGCGTTCGGCCTGGTCTTCGGCATCGTTCAGCTCAGAGAAGCCATTGGCAATCTCGCGACCGCCCACGAAGAACTCAAAGCGCTCGGTCACAAACGGATCGCTGTCTTTGCAGCGAGCCAGAGGCGACACTTCTTTCGGGTACTCGGTGATGAACGTCGGCTGGGTGAGGCGATGCTCGGCGGTGGCTTCGAAGATTTCGATCTGCACCTTGCCCAGGCCCCAGATGTCTTTCACGTGGATACCCAGGTTCTTGGCCACTTCTCGGGCCTGTGCGTCGTCAGCCAGTTGCTCACGGGTGATGTCCGGGTTGTAGCGCAGGATGGCGTCGACCACAGTGAGGCGCTCGAACGGCTTGCCGAAATCGTATTCGATGGTCTCTTCGCTACCGTCTTTCAGTACCCGTGTGTTGATTACAGTGGTGGTACCCAGCACCTTCTGGGTGATGGTACGCAGCATGTCTTCGGTCAGGTCCATCAGGTCGTTGTAATCGGCGTAGGCCTGGTAGAACTCGACCATGGTGAACTCGGGGTTGTGCCGGGTAGACAGCCCTTCGTTGCGGAAGTTACGGTTGATTTCGAACACTCGCTCAAAGCCACCGACCACCAGGCGCTTGAGGAACAGTTCCGGAGCAATGCGCAGATACATATCGATGCCCAGAGCGTTGTGATGGGTCACGAACGGACGGGCGGTGGCGCCACCCGGAATCACCTGCAGCATGGGGGTTTCCACCTCCATGAAATCACGCTCGGCGAAGTACTGGCGCATGGCGTTGATGATCTTCGACCGGGCATGGAACACGCGGCGACTGTCCTCGTTCACCATCAGGTCCACGTACCGGTGCCGATAGCGGGCTTCGGTGTCAGTCAGCCCCTTGTGCTTCTCCGGTAGCGGGCGCAGTGACTTGGTCAGCAGTACGTATTCGTCCATGGTCACATACAGGTCGCCCTTGCCGGATTTCGACAGGGTGCCACGCACGCCCACGATGTCGCCCATATCCCAGTGCTTGGTGTCTTTCTGGACGTCCTTGGAGGCATAGATCTGGATGCGGCCGGTCATGTCCTGAACCACTTTGAACGCCTTGCGGTCGAGCATCATGCGGCCGGCAATGGCCACCTTGATGCCCAGACCTTCCAGCTCTTCCTTGGATTTATCACCGTATTTCGCCTGCAGTTCGGCGGCGGTGGCATCGCGACGGAAGTCATTCGGGAACGGATTGCCCTGCTCGCGCAGCGCAGCCAGTTTGGCGCGGCGCTCGGCAATCAGCTTGTTATCCTCATGCTGTGCGGCGTTCTGGGTCTGTTCAGTCATCTTGGCTCACTAAAGAAGTCGGAATGGTCCGGTTTGGTTTGGATGGCGCCGTCTACAGCGCCATCTTCAGACTGGCTTCAATAAACTTGTCGATGTCACCATCCAACACCGACTGGGTGTTGCTGGTTTCCACCTTGGTGCGCAGGTCTTTGATACGGCTGTCGTCCAGCACGTAGGAACGGATCTGGCTACCCCAGCCGATGTCAGACTTGGAGTCTTCGGCTTTCTGTTTCTCTTCGTTACGCTTCTGCATTTCCAGTTCAAAGAGCTTGGCCTTGAGCTGCTTCATGGCCTGGTCTTTGTTCTGGTGCTGGCTTCGGCCGGCCTGACAGGCCACCACTATGCCCGTGGGGTTGTGGGTCAGTCGCACTGCGGATTCGGTCCGGTTTACGTGCTGACCACCGGCGCCGGAAGCGCGATACACATCGACCCGCAGATCCGCCGGGTTGATCTCGATTTCGAAGCTGTCGTCCACTTCCGGTGATACAAACACGGAAGAGAAGGAGGTATGGCGACGGTTGCCGGAATCAAACGGGGATTTCCGCACCAGGCGGTGTACGCCGGTTTCTGTGCGTAGCCAGCCGTAGGCGTAGTCGCCCTGGATGTGGATGGTGGCACTCTTGATGCCGGCCACTTCACCTTCCTGCAGTTCAACGATTTCGGCCTTGAAGCCACGACGCTCGGCCCAGCGCAGGTACATGCGCAGCAGCATGTTGCCCCAGTCCTGGGCTTCAGTGCCGCCGGAGCCGGCCTGGATATCCAGGTAGGCGTTGTTGGCATCCATTTCGCCGGAGAACATGCGGCGGAATTCGAGTTTCTCGAGTTCTTTATCGAGACCTTCGAGATCGGCTTCGATTTCCTGGACGGTACCTTCGTCATCCTCTTCCACGGCCATATCCAGCAGGCTTTCTGCATCTGCCAGGCCGTTGGTGAGGTTGTCGATGGTTTTGACGATCAGTTCAAGGTCTGAGCGTTCTTTACCCAGGTTCTGGGCACGCTCGGGATCGTCCCAGACGGTGGGTTGTTCGAGTTCGCGTTCGACTTCGGTCAGGCGTTCACTGCGCTGATCGTAGTCAAAGATACCCCCTCAGCGCTTCAGTGCGCTCGCGAAGCTCTTTGATCTTCGTCACTATGGGATTAATTTCCATGAAACCTTGTCTCGCTTTGGAAAATGGTGCGATAAAAACAGAGGGCGGATTCTACCGGAATTTGCGGGGTAAATCAGCTGTTCATGCTCTGGAGCACGCACCGCATGGGGTAGGGCTTTCCGAGAGACGCTGTAAATACGTCCCTGTACGCTTGACGAAAACATCCTTGTTTTCGACACTCTCGGAAAGCCCTACCCCACACGGCGCCCAGGCTTGGTTCGGAGAGTCGACAAATTCAGCCTAACGGCTCCAGATAATCCACCAGAAGCTGCAAATTTGTCCGCCCCCGGAACGTATTCGCATCTGGCTTATAAACCACCCGCGCCCCACTCCGGGTAAAGTCCGGCACTTCAGGCCCGGTATTGAAGGCGATGCCATCAATGATGCCACCGCCATCCACCGGCTGCAGCACCAGCTTCAGATGGTTCTCGCCGACAATGCGCTGGCTCACTACCCGGAATTCGCCATCAAACACCGGCTCGGGGAAATGCTGCCCCCAGGGGCCGGCCCGCTTGAGCAGGTAGGCGGTGTCCAGGTTCAGCTCTTCCGGGGCCAGGGGGCCGTCGGTGGTGATGGCCGCCTCGAGGTCTTCCGGTTTCAGGGTATCGCGCACGGCCTGGTCGAAGGCGTTGCTGAATCGTTCCAGATCGTCCCGGGCGATGGTCATGCCGGCGGCCATGGCGTGGCCGCCGTATTTTTTCATCAGGCCCGGATTCTTCGCGTCTACCACAGCCAGGGCATCTCGGATATGCAGGCCGGGGATGGAGCGGGCGGAGCCTTTGATGTGTTCGCCGTCGTCGTCGGGGGCGAAGGCGATGGTGGGGCGGTGGGTCTGTTCGCGGATTCTGGCGGCCAGGATGCCGATCACGCCCTGGTGCCAGTCCTGGTCGAACAGGGCCAGCCCCCAGGGCAGGCCGTCGATGTCGAGGGACATGGAGGCCAGCAGGTCCTGAGCCTGGGTTTTCATGTCCTTTTCGATGCTGCGGCGTTCGCGGTTGAAGTTGTCCAGTTCCCGGGCCAGACGCAGCGCTTCGTCGCGACTGTCGGCGAGCAGGCAGGCGATGCCGATACTCATGTCGTCCAGCCTGCCGGCAGCGTTCAGGCGCGGGCCAACCACAAAGCCCAGATCGGTGGCGCTGATTTCGGTGTAGTCGCGGCCGGCTACTTCCAGCAGGGCCAGGATGCCCGGTCGGGCTTCGCCTTTGCGGATGCGGCGGATGCCCTGCTCCACAAAGATGCGGTTGTTATGGTCCAGCGGCACCACGTCGGCCACGGTACCCAAGGCCACCAGGTCCAGCAGGCTACCCAGGTTAGGCTCCGGGTCCGGCAGCCGGTTGTTGTCTCGCAGGTACTTACGCAGCGCCATGAGCACGTAGAACATCACGCCCACTCCCGCCGCATTTTTGCTCAGGAACGGGCAACCGGGTTGATTGGGGTTCACAATGGCATCGGCATCTGGCAACTCTTCTCCGGCCAGATGGTGGTCGGTGATAACCACTTTGATGCCCAACTCCCGGGCAGCACGCACGCCTTCGATGGCGGAGATGCCGTTGTCGACGGTCACCAGAAGATCCGGCAAATCCCCGTCTTCCTGCAACCGGTGGATGATGCCGGGTGTCAGGCCGTAGCCATCAGAGAATCGGCTGGGCACCCGGAAATCAATCGCCGCCACACCGAGCATAGACAAACCCAGCATTGCCACCGAAGTACTGGTGGCGCCATCGGCGTCGAAGTCCCCCAGCACCATTACCCGCTGTTTCTGCACTATGGCCTCGGCCAGCAGTTCAACTGCGCGATCAATACCGCGAAGCTGCATCGGCGAAGCCAGGTGTTTCAGGGTGTACTGGAGCTGGTCGTCGGATTGCACACCGCGGGCGGCGTACAGACGGCGAAGGATGGGGGGCAGATTTTGCCCCCACCCCGTCACATCGGACGACTG
Source organism: Marinobacter sp. EN3 (assembly GCF_000475315.1). NCBI lineage: Bacteria > Pseudomonadati > Pseudomonadota > Gammaproteobacteria > Pseudomonadales > Marinobacteraceae > Marinobacter > Marinobacter sp. EN3. Next base: position 193,208 of record NZ_AXCC01000030.1, on the reverse strand, counting down.
GGGGCGACGCAGGATCTTTTTAGGAGTCATGCCGGATCAGGCGTTCTTCCAATGCTTGGCGATAAAGCCCTGCACCTCGGACACATTGTTATCCAGCACGGTGTAGCGCTCTTCCCGCTCGAACAGATCAGCCATGTGGGCCGGCAATTGCGGCTTCACGCTCAGGCCGGATTCGGCAATCGCATCCGGGAACTTGGCCGGGTGCGCGGTACCCAGGGTGATCATGGGCACGGCAGAGTCGCGGCGGCAGTTGCGGGCAGCGCGTACGCCAATGGCGGTGTGCGGGTCCAGCAGATATTCGTTCTGCTCGTAGACGTCACGAATGGTGTCGCAGGTAGTTTTATCGTCCACCGCATCGCTGTCGAACAGCTTGCGGGCGTGCTTCCAGCGGTAGTCTTCAATGCTGACCGGGCCCTTGGCTGCATTTTCCAGCAAGGTTTTGACCGCCGCTCCGTCACGGCCGTGCAGATCAAACAGCAGGCGTTCGAAGTTGCTGGATACCATGATGTCCATGCTCGGCGACAGGGTATGCTCCAGCTGGTGCTGCTCATACTTGTTGCCGCTCATGAAGCGATGCAGGATATCGTTACGGTTGGTGGCAATCACCAGTTGGCTGATGGGCAGACCCATCTTCTTGGCCAGGTAGCCGGCAAAAATGTCACCAAAGTTGCCTGTGGGTACCGAGAACGCCATGCTGCGGTCCGGGCCACCCAGGGCCAGGGACGCCTGGAAGTAGTAGACAATCTGGGCCATGATCCGGGCCCAGTTAATGGAATTCACCGCCGCCAGCTGGGTTTTACCGCCCAGGAAGGACTGGTTGCCGAAGCTCTCCTTCACCATGCGCTGGCAGTCGTCGAAGTTGCCTTTGACTGCGATGTTATGGATGTTGTCGCCCTGCACCGTAGTCATCTGGCGGCGCTGGACTTCAGACACTCGCTGATGCGGATGCAGGATAAAGATATCCACGTGCTCGCACCGGCGGCAGCCCTCGATGGCGGCAGAACCGGTATCACCGGAGGTGGCCCCCATGATCACAACGTGCTGGTTGCGCTTCTCCAGAACGTAGTCCAGCAAGCGGCCCAGCAGCTGCAGGGCAAAGTCCTTGAACGCCAGCGTCGGGCCACGGAACAGTTCCATCACCCACTCATTAGTGTCCAGCTGCACCAGCGGTGCCACCGCCTGGTGGCTGAACACGCTGTAGGTTTCATCCAGCATCTTGCGGAAGTCGTCCGCCGGGATGGCATCCTCTACGAACGGATACATCACTTTATAGGCCAGCTCCGCATAGGGAAGCCCGCGCCAGCTACGAATTTCTTCCAGGCTGAAGTGCGGCAACGATTCCGGCACATAGAGGCCACCATCGGTGGCCAGCCCGGTCAGAAGAACGTCTTCAAAGCCCAGAGCGGGAGCTTCACCCCGTGTACTGATGTATCTCACGTGCGTACCTGTCAGTTAAAGTTTTCTGCGCGAATACGGACAACCTTGCCATCGATGTCGGCGAGGGATTCCATCTCGTCAATGGCCAGGTTCATCTGGCGCTCCTGAACCGTGTGGGTCAGGATGATGACCGGAATCCGGCCATCCTTGAATTCGGATTCTTTCTGCATGATTGACTCGATGTTGATGCCATGCTCACTCAGAATGGCAGCAATCTTGGCCAACACACCCGGATGGTCAAAAGCCTGGATTCGCAGGTAGTAAGCCGACTGGACATCTTCCATTGGCAGCACCGGCAGGTCTTCCAGGGCGTCCGGCGTAAATCCGAGGTAGGGAATGCGCTGCTGGCTGTTGCTGGCCACCGCACGGGCAACGTCGACCACATCGGCAATCACCGCAGAGGCCGTGGCTTCGTCACCGGCACCGGGGCCGTAATACATGGTCTGGCCGACTGCATCGCCATCCACCAGAACAGCGTTCAGAACACCGTCTACCTGGGCAATCAGGTGGCTCTTGGGCACCAGGGTCGGATGCACACGCAGCTCGATGCCGTCTTCACGGCGGCGGGCAATACCCAGGTGCTTTACCCGGTAACCCAGCAGTTCAGCGTGGGCAATATCGTTCGGGGTCAGCGCGGAAATGCCTTCGGTGTAAGCCTTGTCGAACTGCAGGGGCACACCAAAACCGGACGCAGCCAGGATGGTCAGTTTGTGGGCGGCGTCGATGCCTTCCACATCAAAGGTCGGATCAGCTTCCGCGTAACCCAGCGCCTGCGCTTCTTTCAGCACCTCTTCAAAGGGCCGTCCGGCACGCATTTCGGTCAGGATGTAGTTACCGGTGCCATTGATAATGCCGGCAATGGTGTCAATGCGGTTGGCGGCCAGGCCTTCACGCACAGACTTGATCACCGGAATGCCGCCGGCCACGCCAGCTTCGTAGGCAACTACGACGCCAGCCTTCTCCGCTGCGTCGAAAATCTCATTACCGTGCACGGCAATCAGGGCCTTGTTGGCGGTCACCACATGCTTGCCGTTGGCAATGGCCGCCAGTACCAGCTCCTTGGCTGCGTCATAGCCACCAATCAGCTCTACCACGATATCAATGGAGGGATCGTTCACCACATCATAAATGTCGGTACTGAACGGGACATTGCCCAGATCAAGGTCATCGCGGCTATGGCGGCTTGCCACCCAGGCAATCCGAATGTTGCAGCCGGCACGACCCGCAATAATTGCGGCGTTGCGAGTCAGGACATTGAATGTACCGCCGCCTACGGTTCCCAGTCCGCAAATTCCGACATTGACGTCTTTCAAGCTCTCACCTCTGATCCCGATGGGGTGCTGATGGATTGCAATAAGGGGGCATAGTATACCGATTCAGGGCCGGCTGAATAAGCCCTGAATCGGTCACGCTTTCAACAAAGATGACGACTGGCGACGAACACCGACAGGGTCACAGAATACCGAGACCCTCAGCCAGATTTCGGGCCGGCACATAACCCCGAACCATATTGCCGTCTTCCAGCAAAATAGCCGGCGTGCCGGTCACACCCACCTGACCGCCGAGACGATACTGCTCTGCCACCGGGTTCTCACAACTCTTCTGCTCTACCGAACGCCCCGCTTTGGCGGCATCCATAGCGGCCTGCTGATCGTCAGCGCACCAGACCGAGATATATTTATTGAAGGAGGCCGTACCTGGCCCGGAACGGGGAAACGCGTAGTAATTGACGGTAATACCGTACTCATTCAACTGGGGCACTTCATCGTGCAACTTCCGGCAATAGGGGCAATCGATATCGGTAAACACATTAACGACCGCCTTCTCTTTACCCTTGGCCGGATACGAAATCACGCCCTTGCCACCATAATCCGCCATCAGGTCCTTACGGGAACCCGCACGGGATTCTTCAGTAACGTTGGCAATGCCGTTTTTGGTGATTTTCAGCAGATCGCCCGTCAGCAGATAGGTGCCGTCTTCCGTGGTATAGATGGTGTCGCCGTTGTTGCTCTGAACTTCGTACAACCCTTTTGCCTCAGATTCGCGAACAGAGTTTACCTTTAGACCGGGAACCGCCTCGGTCAGCCGCTGGGCAATGCGGTCTTCGGCTTCGCCTGCCTGGGAGGCTGGTGCCCCGACCAGGGTCAGCGCCAGTCCAATGGACACTGCTACTGATTTGATGTTCATGAGCTTGAAACTACCTCTGTCGGTTTGTGTGGTGTCTGCGACACCGGAAAATCGGATTAGTTCAGCCTCCGGAGCGGCCGCAGTCAACCCCTGGGGTGGTGGGCCTGATGAAGATCCTGCAATCTTTGCCGCGCAACATGAGTGTAGATCTGGGTGGTCGACAGATCTGAATGCCCCAACAGCATCTGCACCACCCGAAGATCCGCCCCGTGATTGAGCAAATGGGTGGCAAATGCATGCCTGAGCGTATGAGGAGAAAGGTGCTTGGTGATTCCGCAGCGGATCGCATAATGCCGGATTCGATACCAGAAGGCCTGCCGGGTCATGGCGGTGCCACGATTGCCCGGAAACAGGGCATCACTGGTTTTGCCTCGCAGCAGCTCGCCCCGGGCCTGCCGCATATACTGTAATAACCAGTCCACAGCTTCTTCACCCAGCGGCACCAAACGCTCCTTGCCGCCCTTGCCCTGTATGCGAACCACGCCCTGCCTCAGGTTGACCTGGTCCACCGTCAGCCCCGTCAACTCCGAAACCCGAAGTCCGCAGCCATAGAGAATCTCCAGCATGGCCCGATCCCGCAATTCTACCGGCAGCTCCGGGTCCGGCTCAGTCAGCAGCGACTCCACGTCGGCCTCGGTCAGGGTATCCGGCAAGCGCCGGGGCAACCTAGGGCTGTCAATCCGCAACGTTGGGTCTTCGGCAATAATGCCTTCACGCAAAAGAAAACGATAGAAGCGCCTTACACCAGACAGGCGGCGGGCCGCCGTGCTGGTTTTCAGGCCGTCGGACAAGCCCCGCGACATCCAGGCCAGAAGATCTGTGCGTCGTGCGCTGCGCAGGGTTGGCGCCCCAGCTTGCTGCTCCAGCCACCCGGACAAACGGTACAGATCACTGGCATAGGCCTGCCGGGTTTTCTCGCCAAGGCCATCCTCAAGCCAGACCGCGTCACTGAAACGCTCTATCAACTGCTCATCTTCTGGCCTTGGCACAGCACCCTCTTCGATTCCGGAGACATCGCAGGCATTAAACCATAAAAAAAGCAGCCCCTTGAGGCTGCTTTTTGGTACTGAACAGACGAATCTGAATCAGTTAAGCTTTTCCTTGATACGAGCTGCCTTACCAGACAGGTCGCGCAGGTAGTAAAGCTTGGCCTGACGCACGTCACCACGACGCTTCACACTGACGCTGTCGATCAGCTTGGAGTAGGTCTGGAAAGTACGCTCAACGCCCACGCCGTAAGAGATCTTACGAACAGTGAAGGAAGAGTTCATGCCACGGTTACGCTTGCCGATAACCACGCCTTCAAACGCCTGCAGACGCTCACGGTTACCTTCAGTTACGCGAACCTGTACAACCACGGTATCGCCCGGCGCGAACGCAGGGATTTCCTTGGTCATCTGTTCTGCTTCAAGTTGACTGATGATGTTGCTCTTGCCGCTCATCGTAATGCTCCTGATACCCAATCTTTCAATGCCCTGATGACTCAGAGGCACCCGGTTCGTTCAAAATTTCTTCCAGTAACTGACGCTCTTCTTCCGTAAGTTCCCGCTTTTCCAGCAGGTCGGGGCGCCGCTCACTGGTTCGCCTCAACGATTCTTTCAATCGCCAACGCCGGATCTGTTCATGGTGACCGCCCAACAGAACTTCCGGCACCGCCTGACCTTCGTATACCTCGGGCCGGGTGTAGTGCGGACAATCCAGCAATCCGTCGGCAAAGGAATCCTGCTCTGCCGACTGCGCATGACCCAGCGCTCCGGGGATGAGGCGTGTTACCGCATCAATTACAGCCATCGCTGCCAGCTCGCCACCCGAGAGAACGAAATCCCCAAGGGATACCTCCCGGTCGACTTCTGCCGCAATCAGGCGCTCATCCACACCTTCATAACGACCGGCAACGAGAATCAGCTGCTGCTCGGCGGCGAGTGACTCCACCACCGACTGATCCAGCCTTTCACCCTGCGGCGAAAGATAGACCACACAGGCCTTGCCGGGTGCCGATGCCCTGGCCGCCTGGATTGCGTCCCGCAGAGGCTGAATTTTCATCAGCATCCCCGGGCCACCACCATAAGGCCGGTCATCCACCGTGCGATGACGATCGTGGGTGTAATCCCGAGGATTCCAGCTCTGAAAGGTCAACAGACCTTCACGCACTGCCCTCCCGGTAATCCCGTAATCCGTCACCGCAGAAAACATATCCGGGAACAGACTGACTGCGCCAATCCACACCCGTCAGAACTCCGGATCCCAGTCAACCACCATGCGAGAGCCTTTGAGATCTACCTGCTGAACCACTTGATCCGGCAGATAGGGAATCAGACGCTCGCGCTGGTCAATAGAGCCCGCCGTAGCGTGCACCACCAGGACATCATTGGAGCCTGTCTCCAGAAGGTGATGCACCTTACCCAGGCACTCACCTTCTACCGTGAAGACATCCAGACCTTCCAGCTGATGCCAGTAGAACTCCCCTTCGGGCAGTTCCGGCAGTTGCTCGGTGGGAACCCGGATCTCCGCTCCGCAATAGGTGCGGGCTACTTCACGATCATCAATACCTTTAAGCCTGACGACGATCCCCTGCCCCTGGCGGCGACCTTCCTCAAGCCTGATCGGAATACGCTTGCCGTCCAGGAGCAGAGTCCAGTCACGGTAGTTCAGTATTCCGTCTTTCGGGTCTGTGTAAGAGAAGACCTTAAGCCAACCCTTTACCCCGAACACCGAGGTGATCCGGCCGATCACAGTTTCCTGCGAATTCTGCGTCATGCCTTTACAACCCCGGTACCAACAATGCTATTACTGAGCAGCCTTCAGCAGCTGAGCAACACGCTCACTGGCCTGTGCACCCTGGCCCAGCCAGAAATCAACGCGCTCACGATTAACACGCAGACGCTCTTCCTGACCACGGGCAATCGGGTTAAAGAAACCAACACGCTCAATGAAACGGCCGTCACGGGAGTTACGGCTGTCAGTGACTGTCAGATGGTAGAACGGGCGCTTCTTGGAGCCGCCACGAGCCAAACGGATTGTTACCATTTCGACCAATATCCTGTTCTGTTGTACGAACTTTGTACGATTCCCGACACACCGTTTCACGGCTGACGGGAAGACCCATACTCGAAAGGGGCGCTATTCTATGCGAAAAAAGCGCCAATGAAAACAGGGAAACCACCGGTTTCCCCATTTTATATGTAAGGCTTTTTACATACGGCCAAACGGGGGCATGCCACCACCGCCGCCGGGCGGCATCATACCACCCATACCGCGCATCAGGTTAGCCACCCCGCCCTTCTTGCCAAACTTTTTCATCATCTTCTGCATCTGCTTGTGCTGCTTGAGCAGACGGTTCACGTCCTGGATCTGGGTACCCGAACCGGCGGCAATCCGACGCTTGCGAGAGTTATTGATGACATCCGGATAACGGCGCTCTTTGGGCGTCATGGAGCAGATAATGGCTTCCATCTGACCAACCGACTTGTCGTTAACCTGAGCCTGTGCCATCTGGGCCATCTGCCCCATGCCCGGCAACTTGTCCAACAGTCCGCCGATACCGCCCATATTCTTCATTTGCTGGAGCTGGTCGCGGAAGTCTTCCAGATCAAAACCTTTACCCTTCTTGATCTTCTTGGTGAGCTTCTCGGCTTTCTTTCGGTCCAGCTTGCGCTCAGCTTCCTCAATCAGGGAGAGCACATCCCCCATACCAAGGATGCGGGAGGCAACACGATCCGGATAGAAAGGCTCCAGGGCGTCTGACTTTTCACCAATACCCAGGAACTTGATGGGCTTGCCGGTGATATGACGCACGGACAACGCCGCGCCGCCACGGGCATCGCCGTCGGTCTTGGTCAGCACCACGCCGGTCAGCGGTAACGCATCGTTAAATGCCTTGGCGGTATTGGCCGCGTCCTGGCCCGTCATGGCATCAACCACAAACAGGGTTTCAACCGGGTTCACCGCCTTATGCAGGCGACCGATTTCACCCATCATCTGCTCATCCACGTGCAGACGACCCGCGGTATCCAGGATAACCACATCAATGTGCTTGCGGCGGGCAGCCTCGATGGCACCATTGGCAATATCCACCGGGTCCTGCTCGGTGGTGCTGGGGAAGAACTCAACGCCCACCTCACCGGCAAGCGTTTCCAGCTGACGGATGGCCGCCGGCCGATAAATATCGGCACTGACCACCAGCACGGACTTTTTCTCACGCTCTTTCAGGAAACGGGACAGCTTGGCCACCGTCGTGGTTTTACCCGCACCCTGGAGGCCCGCCATCATAATAACCGCGGGCGGACGCGTGGCGAGGTTCAGGGATTCATTGCCTTCCCCCATGACCCGTTCCAGCTCCTGCTGGACAACCTTAACGAAGACCTGGCCCGGGGTCAGGCTGCGCTGAACTTCCTGGCCAATCGCACGCTCACGAACCCCTTCAATAAAGGCCTTGACCACCGGCAGGGCGACATCAGCCTCCAGCAGGGCCATCCTCACTTCACGGAGCGTGTCCTTGATATTGTCGTCAGTCAGGCGCGCCTGGCCCGAGATCTTGCGCAAGCTACCGGATAGCCGGTCCTGGAGATTCTCAAACATGTTGCTCTTCCGTACCCCGGAGAATTTGTTCACACAGATCAAGAAGCCAGGTCGGCCTGCTTGATTCCTGTTGCATAATCGCGACATTATACCCAGACTACGGAGCCTCTGAACAACTCCGCGCCGATTTCACTTCATCAGGCAACACGATTAAGGATGTCATGGGAACGCTGATTCTCGCGGTTACCGCACTTTTCCTCTATAGCGTTGGAACCGCGCTTCAGGCCCTCCATTTACGTGGCAAGGTCCACAGCAACCTGGCGGTTACGACACTGATTGGCGTGCTTGCCCTGATCGGCCATGGCCTGCTCATTGCCCAGACCGTACACCTGGACGGCGGCTTCGACTTCAGTTTCTTCAAGAGCTCCGTTCTGATCTCCTGGCTCATTGTCTTTCTGCTTCTGGGACTAAATCTGAGCAAACCCGTACAAAGCCTGTTCATTGCGGCCTATCCGATTGCAGCACTGACCATTGTCATGGCGCTGATTACCCACACACCGTCTCGTCTGGTGTCCGAAGAAAGCTACGGCATGCTGTCTCACATTGCCCTGTCAGTCACGGCATACAGCCTGTTTACCCTGGCAGCCATACAGGCGGTTTTACTGTACGTACAGAACCGGCAGCTCAAGCGCAACTACAACAGCTTGCTGGTAAGGAACCTGCCACCGCTGCAAACCATGGAGTCATTGTTGTTTGAAATGGTCTGGGCGGGCGTTGTGCTGCTGGTACTCGCCATTGTCACTGGCGCTGTTTTCATTGAAGACCTTTTTGCTCAGGATCTGGCCCACAAAACCATTTTTTCCCTGCTGTCCCTGCTGGTTTTTGTCGGACTGTTGGTAGGCCGCTACACCAAAGGCTGGCGCGGCATCACCGCCAGTCGCTGGACACTGGCAGGCTGCGCACTGCTGATGCTGGCCTTCTACGGCAGCAAGTTTGTTCTCGAGCTGGTTTTCCACCGGGGCGTCTGAGACCCGCCCCCCTTACTGACCTAACCCGCTTGACACCTGTCACCTTCAAAACCTATTTTCGCAACTTATCCTCAATATAAGGGCTGCTCTCTTGAACGAAACATCGCTCACCGCGCTGTTTATTCTACTTGTCGGACTGATCATCCTTTCTGCGTTTTTCTCCAGCTCTGAAACCGGCATGATGTCCCTGAACCGCTACCGCCTGAAACACATGGCGAACACCGGCCACAAAGGGGCCCAGCGAGCGCAAGGCCTGCTTAACCGAACCGACCAGCTGATCGGCGTTATCCTGATCGGCAATAACTTCGTGAACATTCTTGCGTCATCGATCGCCACGGTCATCGCGATTCGCCTCTGGGGCGACGCCGGTATCGCAATCGCCACCTTACTGCTGACGATCGTTATCCTCATTTTTGCCGAGGTCACCCCGAAAACTCTCGCAGCCCTGTTCCCTGAAAAAATTGCCTTCCCGGCCAGTCATATTCTTGGGCCGTTGCTCAAACTTCTGTACCCGCTGGTATGGACGGTCAACCTGTTTACCACCGGCATTCTTCGCGTTCTCGGCGTCTCCTCGGCCCAGGCCTCGGAAGATCATCTCAGCCGTGAAGAACTCAGAACCGTGGTGAACGAGGCCGGCGCACTGATTCCGGCCCGGCACAAAGACATGCTGGTCAGCATCCTGGATCTGGAGAACGTCACCGTCAATGACATCATGGTGCCCCGAAACGAAGTCGTCGGCATCGACCTGGAAGACGACACAGACACCATCCTGCGCCAGCTCAGAAGCAGCCAACACACGCGGCTGCCTATCTTCAAGGGTGACATCAACAACATTCAGGGCATTCTGCACCTTCGCAGCGCGGCCAGACTGCTGCAGGAGGCAGACATCAACAAGGCGATGATCATGCAGCTGTGCCAGGAACCCTACTTCATTCCGGAGAGCACTGCGCTCAATACCCAACTACTGAACTTCCAGAAAGGCAAACGCCGGTTCGGCATTGTGGTGGATGAATACGGCGATGTACTGGGCCTGGCTACGCTTGAGGATATTCTTGAGGAGATCGTCGGGGAATTCACCACCGATTATGCCGCCACCTCGCCCGACATCATTCCACAGGACAACGGCACTTTTATCATCGACGGCAGTGCCGCCGTGCGGACGATCAACAAGACCCTGGGCTGGCATCTGCCAACCGATGGCCCGAAAACCCTGAACGGACTGATCACCGAAACTCTGGAAAATATTCCGGACACCAACGTGTGTCTGAAAGTTGGCGGTCATCGTATTGAAGTCCTGCAAATCAAGGACAACGTGGTTAAAGCCGCCATTGTCCACCCCAAACGCAAGAAAAAGCGTGGCCGGAGTTTATGAACCTGATCGCAGGTTAGCGTTTATTCATGTTAATGCAGATCAAAATGCGCTAAATTTATCCAATAATCAGAACAGACAAGAATCAGGCTCGGTCATGTATCCGGTTGAGGCGTAAACAGGAGTCGGCCATGAACAAGCAGTCCGGCATACATTACCTCCGCGAGCACAGGGAAGCGGCAAGCACCCGACCGGTTCCTGCGGAGGTAGCCCGCATCCGCGACACCGTTGTTGCGGGGCTGGGTGATTTGTTGCAGGGGGCTTTCGATGCCGTCGATGATTCACTCTTCGAACTGGCCAACAATGCCCGCAGCAACAATGAACAAAACCGCTACTTCGAAGCCATGCGCGAGATTCGCATCAAGCGCAAGGGCGTAGAGCGTCATTTTCAGAATACGGTTGCCCAGTTCTTTGCCAACCCGCCCCATGCCGGCCAGCTTCCGTCAACCGAAGCCAGCCCGCAGGCCAGTGCCGACACTCTTTCGCTGGTTGGCAATGACGATCTGGAAGAACAGGTTGCCTTCAACGCCATGACCACCAAGGCCAAGGCGCACTTCCAAGGCCCTTTACTGCAATTGCAGGCCCGTTTTACCGAGATCTATCCGGACGCCACCGAGCAGGAGCCAGTCAACCCGATGGCACCGGAGCACCTGTGCAGCGCTTTTACCGAAGCGATCCAGGCCCTCGATATCCAGATTCGCGAACGTCTCATCCTGCTCAAGCAATTTGACCGTTACGTGATCTCCAACCTGGGCATGCTCCTGGATGAAGCCAATCGCATTCTGATCCAGGCCGGCGTTATCCCGAACTTCCGTTATCACGGCAAGAAGAACCAGAGCCAGAAGCCATCTGCAACGGCAGACAGCTCTGCCGAAAGCCCCAGCGAGGCGACTGCCGGCTACGATCAACGCCCGGAAGACACCGTACTGTTTGACCAGATCCGTCAGATGCTGGCTCTGCAAAGATCCAATGCCGGCATGCCCCCACGCAGCGCCGATCCCTCTCTGAGAGTGGTCGGAGGCCGGGAACTGGCCGATATGCTCAATGCCATTCCGCTTCAGCAAAACTGGCCGGAAACCGACGACCTTAGCACGGGTGAGCCCGTAACCGTCGACCTGCGCCAGGTCGTTCAGCAACTGCTGGCCAAGGCCGACGCTCAAGATGGTCGCCAGCCCGCACTGAATGAAGTGGATGAAGATCTGATCAATCTGGTCTCCATGCTGTTCGAGTTCATCCTTGATGACTACAACCTGTCCGCCCCGGTTCAGGTGCTGATCAGTCGCCTGCAGATTCCGATTCTGAAGGTTGTGATCAAGGACAAGAGTTTCTTCAGCAAGGCAACCCACCCGGCCCGCAAGCTGCTCAACTCCCTCGCCCGCGCGGGCATTGGCTGGAGCAGTAGCGATGAGAAAACCCGAGACAAGCTGTACGGTCAGATACACAACGTGGTGCAACGAATCCTCAATGAATTCGATGGCAACATTCAGTTGTTCGAAACCCTGAACGAAGAATTTGAGCAATTCCTGGAGCGAGAAAACCGTAAGGCCTCCCTGGTGGAACAGAGAACACGAGAATCGGAACGTGGTCGCATCAAATCCCAGAAGGCCCAGGAAGAGGTGGACCGGCTGTTACGGGAAAAAGTATCCCGTTACCGGCTTCCGGACTCGGTCAGCGATATTCTGATGAATGGCTGGAGCCGGGTTATGTTCCTGGCCTACCTGAAGGACGACACCGAACATCGCTGGCACGAAACAGCACGGGTCGTGGATGACCTGATCTGGTGCCTGCACCCCCATGAAGAAGATGAAGAGCGTGACCAGTGGGTTCGGGTTGTGCCCGGTCTGTTGAAATCACTGCGGGCAGGACTTGAGGAAGTCTCCTACAACGCCACCCGGCTTGATCAGATGATGGGGCACCTGAAGCATGAGCTAGCTGAGGCCTTCCGGACCAACGCCGCCATCGAAGCCCGTCAGGATGCACCGTCGGATGCCGAAGACGAAGCCCCGACCGTGCACCAGACCGCCGTTGAACGGCAACAGGAACTGGAAGATGCTGCGATTGCCGAATATGTGGCCAAGCTCGACACTATCGAAATTGGCAACTGGGTGGAGTTCCGCCTGGTCAACGGCACCAGCTTCCGCTGCAAGCTCTCAGCCATTATTGATGAAGCGGACTGCTTTGTGTTCGTCAACCGTATGGGCCTGAAAGTCATTGAGAAAACCCGTGTTGAGCTGGCTCATGAGATGCGTCGTGGCCGCCTGACGCTGCTCGAACAGGGTGCCTTGATTGACCGGGCCCTGAATGCCGTCGTGGGCAACCTGCGCACAAAAACCGCCTGATATAGATGCCGGACACGGGTTTTCGTTCACCCTCAATGCCGGCATCCTATCGGCTCCTGCTGGCGGTTTCCCTGGCCATACTGGCTCACACTCTGGTACTGGCCGGGCTTCCATCGCCTCTGAAGGAGGCCCGGGAACTGACTCACCGACTGGTTTTTACGCTGACAACCCCGGCGGCCGTCCCGACACCAGAGAGCGTGGCAAGCCCGGAACCGCCAAAGCCCAGGCACTCCGAGTTCGAGATCCCGCCGGCCGAGCCGGTGGTAACCTCGACAGAATCTACCTTCAGTGCTCCGCCCGAATCGCAAACCGTCACTGCGACACAGCCAGATTCCCCGAAGCGGACAACCGAAAGCACCCAAACCCGGGCAACATCCTTCGAATCCCCTGCATCAGTTGCTACACCTGCATTGACTGCACGTGCAAGCGAGGCCGTAGAAACGCCGGAGCCAGTAAAGCAAAAGACTGAGACTCCCGATGAAAGAGACCCTTTTGTCGCAAAACTCTCAAGTCATTTGTCGGAATATCTCTTCCGAGAGACGATTAGGGTGCCTGTAGACTCGGAGAGATCAAAGACATGGATAGCAGAAATAGAACTCAGATTAATGGGAAATGGCGCGGTGACGGGCGCGAAAATCGTTAAATCAACGGACCTAAAGGATGTAGACGCCGCAATATACCGGGCGGCTTTAGAGGCAAGCCCCTATCCCGCTCCAGAGAGCGGGAAAGGAGGTCGTTTTACGATAAAGCTTAAATACCGTTACGAGTAGCAGAATGATCAGGCCTCGGCCTGACCTGCAGCATCCTTGACCATCTTGGCCAGCTCGCCACTTTCTGACATTTCCAGAACGATGTCGCAACCACCCACCAGCTCACCGTTGATGTAGAGCTGCGGATAGGTTGGCCAGCTGGAATAGACTTTCAGGGCCTCACGCAGTTCCTGATTGTCGAGAATATTCACAAACGCAAAGCGCTCACCGCACGCCATCAGAGCCTGAACAGTACGTGCCGAGAAACCGCACTGCGGAGCTTGCGGGGTGCCCTTCATGTAAAGAATAACCGGGTTCTCTTCAAGTTGGCTCTTGATGGTTTCATTGATGTCCATGAACTCATTCCTCTGGTTGGGAGTCAGCTTTGCCGCCAAACGGCCTTTGCGCTTATTGTACACGGGTGCCTCAGGCCTCAACAAACCGTACGTTTTGACCCAGAACAACAGCACCGCGCCCGGCGTTGTTTTCAGGGTAGCGACGGGCTAGACTTGTTGGCTTTTCCGAACGGGCAGTTTGCTTGAAACAGGGGCCTTTCATGGCAGCAAGACATTTTCTGACACTGAACGACATGACCACGGCGGAACTGGAAGATCTGCTCGATCATGCTTCCAAATTACGCAAAGAGTGGCGTTCAGGCCAGACGAGGGACACCCTTAAAAACCGGGTGCTGGCAATGATCTTCGAAAAATCGTCCACCCGGACCCGGGTTTCCTTCGAAGCCGGCATGACCCAGCTCGGGGGTAGCGCCATGTTCCTCTCGCCCAAGGATACACAGCTTGGCCGCGGCGAACCGATCGAGGATTCTGCCATCGTGATCTCCAGCATGGTCGACGCGGTGATGATCCGTACCTTTGCCCACGAAACGGTCGAGCGCTTTGCCACTGCCTCCAGCAAGCCCGTGATCAACGCTCTCACCGACGAATTCCACCCCTGCCAGCTGCTGGCCGACATGCAGACCTATCGGGAGCTTCGCGGCAGCATCCGTGGTGCCACCGTGGCCTGGATTGGTGACGGCAACAATATGTGCCACTCGTACATAAACGCTGCAGAGCGTTTCGATTTCCACCTGAACGTTGCCTGCCCAGAGGGTTACGAACCGGATCAACAACTGATCGAACAGCATGCTGACAGGGTGACCGTTGTGCGCGCGCCAGAAGAGGCAGCACGAGGCGCCCAACTGTTGGTCACCGATGTCTGGGCTTCCATGGGCCAGGAAGACGAGCAGAAAGCCCGGGAAAAAGCCTTCCGCAGCTATCAGATCAACCCGGCTCTGATGGCTCAGGCCGACAAAGACGCCCTCTTCATGCACTGCCTGCCCGCCCACCGGGGTGAAGAGATTTCGGCAGACATGATGGACCACGAAAGCTCGGCAGTCTGGCATGAGGCGGAAAACCGGCTGCATGCCCAGAAAGCCTTGCTGGAATTCCTGATTCTCAATCGTCTGGACTGATCCATGCCCGAAGCCCTGGTGCCCCCCGCAGACTGGCTGCTGGAAGTAAACAATCTGTCCTGTGGCTACGGCGGTGATTCCGTCGTCAAGGACGTCAGTTTTGCCCTCAGCCACGGCGATATTGGCTGCCTGCTGGGCCCCAGCGGCTGTGGCAAGAGCACCATCCTTCGGGCGCTGGCTGGCTTTCTGCCGATTTCCCGAGGTGAAATCCGCCTGCAGTCACAGGCCATCAGCCTGCCCGGGCGGGCACTGCAACCGGAAAAGCGCAAGATTGGCATGGTGTTCCAGGACTATGCCCTTTTTCCGCACCTGAGCATTGCCGATAACGTCGGCTTCGGTCTCAAGTCATTAAGCAAAGCGGAACGTCGACAAAAGGTCATGGAGTTGCTGAACCTGGTGCACCTCCAGGACCTTGCAGACAACTATCCCCACGAGCTGTCCGGCGGCCAGCAACAACGGGTGGCCCTGGCCCGGGCACTGGCACCAGAGCCAACACTGATCCTGCTGGATGAGCCTTTCTCCAACCTGGACACGGATCTGCGCCGCCGGCTGAGCCTGGATGTGCGGGAAATCCTCAAGACTCTCGGCATCAGCGCCATCCTGGTTACCCACGATCAGCAGGAAGCCTTTGCCATGTGTGATCAGGTGGCGGTTCTCCGGGACGGGCAGATTCAACAGTGGGATGTGCCCTACAACCTCTACCATGAGCCGGCGAACCGGTTCGTGGCCAGTTTTGTCGGGCAAGGTGGGTTTATTCCCGGCAAGGCCCTGGGCCCTGACACCATAGAATCGGAACTGGGCGTCATCCATGGCAACCGGGCCTACAAATGGCAACCAGGCACCCTGCTGGACGTCCTGATCCGGCCGGACGACATTGTTTTCGATGAAGACTCAGAGCTGAAGCCAAAGGTGGTGGAAAAAACCTTTGCCGGAACCTCCACGCTCTATCGTTTCCGGTGTTCAGAAGACACTGAATTTGAGGCCCTGTTCCGGAGCCACCTGGACTTTAACCTGGGTGAGCAGGTACCGGTCCGGGTGGAGGCTGATCACCTGATCGCCTTCGAACGCACCGGCCACTGAACCTCAGTGATTACAGACTCGCTCAACAGCATCCAGCCAGCCGGCATAGAGTGATTCCCGCAGCCCCGGCGCCATATCCGGCCGGAACTGGTGCTCGCAGTCCCAAAGCGACGTAATCTGCTCCAGGCTATCGAAAACCCCGGTCTGCAAACCCGCAAGATATGCGGCCCCCAGCGCCGTGGTTTCGGTCACGCTCGGCCGGTCAACCGGCACATTGAGAATGTCCGATAAAAACTGCATCACCCAGTCGTTCACAGCCATGCCTCCGTCGACTCGCAGCGATTCCAGTCGGGCGCCATCGTTGCGAATGGCGCGCACCAGGTCTTTGGTCTGATAGCACACCGATTGCAAACCCGCCGTGACAATCTCGGCAATGCCAGTATCCCGGGTCAGCCCCAGGATTGCACCCCGGGCGTTCGGGTCCCAGTGCGGGGCTCCCAGGCCGGTGAACGCGGGCACCAGATACACCGGATTATTCACACCGACCGTCGCCGCATGCTCCGCCGATTCCCGGGCATGGGAAATCAACCGAAGCCCATCCCTGAGCCACTGCATGGCGGCACCGGCAACAAAAATACTGCCTTCAATGGCATAGCAGGGTTTGCCGTTGAGGCGGTAAGCTACCGTCGTCAATAACCGGTTTTCAGAGCGCAGGGCCTGCTGGCCGGTGTTGAGCATCAGGAAACAGCCTGTGCCATAGGTACTCTTGGCCATTCCCGGCTCAAAACAGGCCTGGCCGATCAAAGCGGCATGCTGATCACCGGCAATACCGGCAATCATCACCGAAGCGCCCAGACATTCGGGTTCCGTCAACCCGTACTCAGCTGCACTGTCGAATACCTCCGGCAACAGAGCAGCAGGCACCCGAAACAGCTTGAGCAGCTGCGGGTCCCATTGCTGTGTATGGATATTGAACAGTGCAGTGCGGGACGCATTGGTGGCATCGGTACGATGGTGCTTGCCGCCGGTCAGATTCCAGAGCAACCAGGTATCAATGGTGCCAAAGGCCAACTCACCGGCTTCCGCGCGCTGGCGGGCACCGTCAACGTTGTCCAGAATCCACGCTATCTTGGTGGCAGAGAAGTAGGGATCAATCAATAATCCGGTGCGGTCAACCACCAGGGACTCATGGCCATCCTGGCGCAACTTGGTACACCAGGACGCGGTACGGCGATCCTGCCAGACAATGGCGTGATGAATCGGCTGCCCCGTCGCCCTGTCCCAGATCACAGTGGTTTCCCGCTGGTTGGTAATGCCGATGCCTGCGAGGTCAGATGCCTTAATCTTGCCGTTGCTCAGGGCTGAACGACAGACCGCCAGCGTACTGTCCCATATTTCCATGGCATCATGCTCAACCCAGCCATCTTTGGGGAAGTACTGGTGAAACTCCTGCTGGGCAACGGCCACCTGAGCGCCTTTGTCATCAAACACGATGGCGCGGGAACTGGTGGTACCCTGGTCTATGGCAAGCAGATATCGGGACATCAAAACCTCCTGTTGTTTTCAGGAGATTCTAACAGGACGGGGATCGAGCGGTGTGACGCGGCGCGGAAATAAAAAAAGGGCCGGAAAAACCGGCCCTCAAATGACGAATGAAACAAGGAAAGTTCGTAAGAACTACAACCTCAAAAGTCATCCCTTACGCTTTGAAGTATTACCCAGGGCTGCGGAGGGTTCAGTTGTGGTTGTGTAGAGCTTTGTTACATCAGGTGAGGTACCGAGCACTGGTTCACAAATCCGCGTCTGCGGGCTTCAGGCGCGGCCAGACCAGGCTGAACCGGGCTCCGCCCAAGACATCACTGCGGCCCACAAAAGCCTGCCCACCGTGCCAGTACAGAATCCTGCGAACAATGGACAGGCCCAACCCGTAGCCGCCTGAGGTGCGGGTACGACTGTCATCAAGCCGGGCAAAGGCGGTGAACACCTTCTCCCAATCCTGTTCCGGAATGCCCGGGCCATCGTCTTCCACATCAATCCGGCAATTATCTTCATCCAGATGGCAGCTCACCCGCACACGGCCTGCGGCATAGCGCGCGGCATTGCCGACCAGGTTCTGAACCGCCCGGTGAATGTAACGGGGCTCCATATCGGCCTGTGCCCAGCGCTCCGAGGCTTCGTCAATCTGACACTCAATGTCGACTCCCTCCCGGATCAGCCGCTGTTCGGAGACAACCTGCCTGACTATATCCGTGACCGAGCCCTCCCGGAGACTGAACACCGGCCCGCCCTGCTCCAGCCGGGCATAGGTCAGGATCTCGTCAATCAGTTCGTCGAGCTCCTGGATGTCGCCATCAATGCCCTCGAGCTGCTTTTCGAGCACTTCCTGGGTACTACCGGATTCAATCATCTGAACGCCGAACCGGATACGGGCCACCGGCGTTCTCAGTTCGTGGGAAACCGCGTGAATCATTTCCCGCTGCACCTGCACCAGGCGCTGGATATGTTCCGCCATTCCATTGAACGAAGCCCCCAGCCGGGACACGAGCGTGCCCTGCTCGGATTCCACCCGGGCTCCCATCTCACCCCGGGCAATACGAATCGCTACCGACTCAACCTTGCGCAGATGACTCTCTACAAAACGCAACGCAAGAAACAGGGCCACTGCCAGCACGCCACCGACAACAGCGGTCAGCAGCAAGATAATCGGCCAGCCCCAGGGATTGAAGGGGGGAGGCAATGTCACCACAACCAACGCGCCTTCCGACAAACGAACCAGCGCCCTGGCACGGTTATCACCGTGTTCAAAAATCGCCAGCCCGGTGTCACCAAGCCGCTCAAGCGCCTGCTGATCCGGCAGATCCTCGGCCTTCTGAACCAGACGGATATCGAGATTCAGAGACTCTGCCAATTGCTGCGCCACATCCGCACGCTGAGCCGCAGGGCTGGTATCCAGATGCCAACGCACCATCAACGAGATTGCCCGGGCCAGATCCCGGTAGGGTTGCTCCAGATGTATACCGAGCACCTCGCCCCCGAGACCAAGGACATAATAGCCATACCCGCTATCGGTTGACTGCGCCACCACTTGGCCATAGCCCAGGCGCTCAAGCGCAACCTGGGAAAGCCCGAAGTCGGCCGCAACGCCACTGTGCAGACCAAACATCGGGGCCATCCAGTGATACTTACTGAGCGGATCCGGGGCCGCCGCCAGCCAACGCATAACCGGTGTCATGGCCTGCTCATGCCAGTATTGTTCGCGAACGGAGTTGATGCCATTAAAGAGCAGGACGCACACCAGCACGACCGCCGCCGCAATGGCCGCAATACGAGCGTAGGCTTTCAGGAAAAATTTCAGGGACATCGGGCCAACCCTGGTAACCGGCGTTGCCACCTTCGGGGCGGCAACGCCTCAGGCGCGATCAGGCTTCCTTGACGAACAGGTAGCCCTTGCTGCGAACGGTTTTGATACGGCGCGGGTGGATGGGATCATCACCGATTTTCGGGCGGATCCTGGACACGCGAACATCAATGGAACGATCCTGCCCATCGTACTCGATGCCCCGGAGTGCGGTGAAAATCTCTTCCCTGCTCAGCACCCGCCCGGCATTACTGGCCAGCAGCCAGAGCAGGTCGAACTCAGCACTGGTGAGGTCGATACTCTCGTCACTTAACCAGGCTTCACGCATGGAACGATCGACCACAAGGTCGTTGAACTGCAAACGTACCGGCTCCTCCCCGGACGTCTCCTGCCCGCTAACGGGCGAGGTTTCTACCCGGCGCAGCATGGCACGGATGCGGGCGAGCAGAACGCGCGGTTGGACCGGTTTGCCAATGTAGTCATCCGCGCCCATTTCCAGGCCCAGGACCTGGTCCAGGTCGTCTGTCCGGGCGGTGAGCATAATAATGGGGCCATTAAAGAACGGCCGTACCCGCCGGCAGATGGACAGACCATCTTCGCCAGGCAGCATCAGATCCAGAACCACAAGATCAGGCTGCTCGTTGCGGATCCGCTCAACAGCGGCTCCCCCGTGGGTTTCCAACGACACTGTCAGGCCATTGTTCTCAAGGTACTCGCGGGTCAGATCCGCAAGCCGCTCATCGTCCTCTACGATCAGGATTCGCCAACTCTCGTTTGTTTGTTCCACGCCATCCATCTCTGATTATTTTATTCCGGTTTCAGGGTTGTACACCCGACGATACAGGCAACGTTCAGTTACAGCAATTATACATGCTATTCAGAAATATACATGGAACCGCCAAAGGGTTACAGCCTGTGACACATATCCGTTTTCCTGAAAACGGTCTCGCACTGTCACAGAGACGTCACCCCGGCGTCACCCATCTGTCATACCCGCTTCATAGCCTTGACCTGAAACAGAAACACAGAGGCCAAGCCATGACTGCAACCACCGCGAGCCTTCAACCCCGCCGGGGCCGTAACCTGAGCACCGAACTGACCCGTGACCCGGAGCTCATAGAAGCGGCGCAGCGCCTGCGTTACCGGGTATTCTCCGAGGAGTATGGCAGCGATCTCGGCGCCACAATCCCGGGCATTGATGCCGATGCCTACGATGCGGCATGCGATCACCTGATCGTCACCGACGCAGACACCGGTGAACTGGTGGCCACCACCCGCATACTTCACCAGAACGATACGGCTTCCGTTGGCGGCTTCTACTCCCGGGGCGAGTTTGATCTCGCGGCTCTGGAAGCCCTGCCCGGAACACTGGCTGAACTCGGCCGAACCTGCGTGCACCCGGACTACCGCAATGGCGGCACCATCACGCTACTGTGGTCAGCGGTGGCGGAGTACCTGGTGCAGCGCAACGTTACCCATCTGATCGGCTGCGCCAGTATCAGCATGGCCGACGGCGGGGCGAAAGCCTGGCATGTGGCCCGGCTTCTGCAACAACAGCATCTGTCTGAGCCGCATTGCCGGGTAACGCCAAAGCGCCAACTGCCACATCTTGCCCATCCGGAATCAGAACGCTCTGTGGACATACCGCCCCTGATCAAGGCGTACATGCGCCTGGGCGCAAGGGTCTGTGGCGAGCCTTGCTGGGATCCTGAATTCCGATGTGCCGACATGCTGGTGCTGCTGGAGGTCAGTAACCTGGCCGGCCGCTACAGCCGGCACTTTCTGCGTCGCCCCGCCTGATTCGGAGGATTGCCGATGAGCTGGCTTCGACTGAGCTTTCGCTTAGCAATGTTTGCAGGCTTCCTTGTCGGAGCCTGCGCGCTGGCGGCTTTGCTCCGGATCTCCGATCTGGCCAGGACCAGACCGGTGGACAGGAATCCATGGGCAACAATCTGTTTTCGGAAGGCATGTCAGTGCCTGGGCTGGCAGGTTCAGGTTTATGGCCAGCCCTGCCCGGAAAACGCCCTGTTTGTCGCCAACCACATCAGCTGGTCAGACATCCCGGTTCTTGGCAGCATCACGCCCATGCGGTTTCTGTCAAAAGCGGAAGTAGGTCAATGGCCGGTGATCGGCTGGCTGGCCCGGCAGGCCGGCACGCTGTTTATCAAACGTGGCGGCGGTCAGGCCAGAGCTATCAAAGCCAGTATCGCGCAATGCCTGCAGGCTGGAGAATCGGTGATGGTCTATCCCGAGGGAACCACCAGCACCGGGGTAGCCGTATTACCCATGCACGGACTGTTGATGAGCGCCGCCCGGGACAGCAACACGGCCATACAGCCAGTGTCCATCGGTTATCGGCGAGAACGGCGCCCTGACTCACTGGCGCCCTTTGTGGGCGATGACAGTTTCCACTGTCATCTGTTCAGGCTGCTGCGGCAGCCAACGGGGCAGATCATCGTAATACTGCATCCGCCCCTTGGACCGGATCCGGATCTATCCCTGAATGAGCTGACCGGGTGCATACACCAGCAGATCAGCCAGGGCCTCGCCCGCATTCACTCGGGCGAGTTCGACCAGGTACCCGAACGCCCTCTCAGAACAGCGGGCGACCCTGAGCTACCTCGTCTTCAGTAGCCTCGCGACGACCCACGATTTCCAGATCAAAATAGAGAGTGAAACCGGCCAGAGGGTGATTGGCATCCACTTTGACCAGGTTGCCGTCGATCGCCACCACCTGTACCACCTGGGCCTGATCACCGGAGTTAGTCTGGAATTTCATGCCCACATCCAGGTTTTCAACGCCCTCAAAGAGGGAACGGGGCACCTTGCGCACCAGGTCCTCGCGGTATTCGCCGTAGGCCATCTCCGGTGGCACGGTCACTTCCAGGCAATCACCTACGTTTCGGTCTTTCACCGCCTCCTGAATGCCGGCAATGATATCGGGGCTGCCGTAGATAAAGTGCAGAGGCTCGCTGCCTTCAGACGTATCCACCAGCTCACCGATGCGGTTCTTGAGCACGTAATGGACGGTAAAAACATCCGGCCGGGTGTTCGGGTTATCGGCTTGCATCAGCTGTTTTCGCTTCCTGTCTTTGTCGCGGGTTCAAGTTGCTGCAGGCCATGTATCACCAGTTTGCGATCCAGCTTCTCCCGAATGCCTGAGGGGTTGTTCAACCCCATGCGTTCGAGCAGCACCGCGTACTGGCCAGTATCGTCTTCAGCCCGGATGGCCTGCCAAAGGGTCGCCAGTTTACCACGGGGAGTGGCGGTTGCGGCTTTCAGTCCTTTAAGGGCTTTCCCCAGGGTCAGCTCCTCATCGGTAAAATCCCGGCCGAACGGGAACGCCGGGAACCAGTCGCCCTTACCGGGTGCAGCCAAAGCCTGGCGAACCGACGCCGGCGTATTGTTCTGCCAGTCCGCAGGCAAGCGGAAATCGTCACGGACCTTGCCCGCCTTCTGGGCATGTTTCAGCAAATCCGCCTGGAAACGGGAATCGGCAATACGGATCAGCGCCAGGAACACATCTTCGTCGGACCGCCCCCGCAAATCGGCAATGCCGTACTCCGTGATCACAATGTCCCTGAGATGCCTTGGAATGGTGCAATGGGCATAGTTGAAGACAATGTTGGACACTACCTGCCCACCCGACATGCGGGTGGCTCTGAGAGCCAGGATGGAGCGCGCCCCGGGCAACTCATGGGCCATCGAAACAAAGTTGTACTGCCCCCCCACACCACTGACCACGCGACCATCATCCAGCCCATCTGACACTGCCGCGCCATTGAGGGTGTACATCATCGCAGAGTTGATAAACCGACCGTGCAAACGCTGGGCGGCTTTGAGCTTCTGATCTCCGAACCGGTGATCGTAAAGATGGTTGATGAAATTGACACTGGTCATGCAGATCTTGTCACGCTGCTCTGGCGACAGATCTCTCAGAGCCTGGTAGAAGGCCTCCGGCCCCACGTAGAAGCCACCGTGCATGGCAATACCACCGGTGAGCCTTGAACCAAGACCCAGGGCCGCCAGCGCCTCACGGGTCTGATCCTGGCTGAGGTCTGCTTCTACAGCGTGATCTTCACTCAGGCGCAGGCGTCCGCCACGGAATTCCACTGTGTCCCGCAGAATGCCGTACTGAATCAGCCAGTTGACATCCCGCGCCCGCAATGGCGAGTCGATCAGCCCTTCCCGGACCAGCACATCCAGCATGTCGAGCGACGGCGTCAGGGTAATCTCGCCCCGGTTGATCAGAGTCTGCAAACCGGCATGATCAAATACTTCCCGCTTCAGGATGCCCTCCTGCATCAGATACAGGAAGCCATCCACCATCATTTCACTACAGCCATACAGGCCGGTCTCGAACGTACCGGTACCGCCGCAGCTGTCAACCACAGGGAACCTGGATCCCACATCCAGGTGGTCATAAACTGCGCGCCAGGCATCATTGTGTTTGTGGCGCAGAATGGCGTTGTGAACCAGCGAGGCTCCCAGTGAACCGATGCCAACCTGAAGGGTTCCGCCGTCCTTCAACAGGCAGCTGGCGTAGAATCCGATGAGGTGATCAGACGGACTGATGGCCATCTGAGGAGCCGAGAATAACGGATAGTCTGTCGATGGATGACTGAAGAGAAGATCAAACTGCTGTTCCTCGACGGCTGCATGATGGCCAAACCAGGGCAGGTACTGATTGATTTCAGCCACCATGGCCACCGGTACGCCCTGCTGTTCACGCTCCCGCAGCAGCGGCAGGATATCGAGTGACAGGTCCGGGTTACAGCTAAAGCTCACCTGGCCCGGAAAGCCATTGGGCTCGCCTGGGGAAACCATCTGCCCCACCACATTCACACCCTGCGCCATCAGGTCGCGAACGGCATGGGTGTAATTGGTGCATACGTAGTTTCGCTGCTGGTTGCGATTGTTCAGGTAGCTGCCAGCTTTGAAGAAAAATTCAGACACCTGGACATTGCTTGGCAAGCGGTTATTGGCGACATCACGGGCATAGGCCAGTTCCGGAATATCGCCAAACAGGCGCTTGGCGAAGGGCCCCATGAAACGTTTTTCCAGTGAAGAACTGCCCTCAGGCGCTAACAGGGAGAGCGCGGTCACAATATGCAGCTCAATGTCCGGATCATCCTTGGCACGCTGATAGAGCGCATTCACAAACCTCACCGGCTTGCCAAGACCAAGCGGCAAGCCCAGGGTAATGCGCTTGCCAACCCGTTCAATCACCCGATCAACACACCGTTCTGCGTCGTCGCAATAGACTCCGTTCTCTGCTGCCATTACCGGCTCCTCGTCGCTTGAGAATCTCAATTAAGGTGGATGATCACACGGCAGATTCAAGCTGACAATGCGTCAGGTCATGACATTTTGACAAAGCGGAAGGTCGGGAGAAAGATGGCGGGCACGCCAGGGAACAGCGGTCAGAACTTCCAGCGCAGGTTCAGGCAGGCACCTTCGTTCAACAGGGCGATGCCGTGGTCAGGCTGAGCCGGATCGGAAGCATAGGTCTTTTCAGCAGTGCGGGAGCGGCTGAGGCTCAGGCTGAGCAGACGGGAGCCGATAGCGGTAAGTGCATCGCTGCGGTCGTCTTCATAATCGCCGGACATCCATTCCTGAAGTTCATATACCTCCTCCGCTGTCGTCATTTCGTCGCGCTCGGCCATCATGCGCTCGGAAAGCATCGGTTCCGACAACATGGGCTGCGCAGCGTCAGCCCGCATCGCAAAGGCGACGCTATTCAGGGCTAGAAGGACGACGAACAGGCGAAGAATCATGGCAACAGGAAATCCGGTATCGACATTGGCTTTATTTAATTCACAGTACCAAAGTCTAATGATTGCGACGAAGATTGGTGTGATTTTGCACACAATTTCGCCAGCGTTCCGTCGCCTGGCACCAGCTTTTTTGTCAATAAATGATCACTTATATTGCAGTATGTAACGATTCTGCCGCTGGTCGGAGCGGCAGGATCGCACCTGGCTACTGCAAGCCCTTATGCATACAGTCTTCAAGGGCAGGGATAGGTGAACTCGGCATGGATCGCCTCGATGGCGGACACGAGGTCGGGGCTCAGAGTCACACTGGCTGCCCCGATGTTCTCCCTGAGCTGCTCCATGGTGGTTGCACCAATGATGTTACTGGTTACGAACTCCCGACTGTTCACCCAGGCCAGTGCCAGTTGGGCCGGCGTGAGACCATGCTGGTGAGCCAGCTCAACATAGGCCCTCGTGGCGTCCGCCGCCCGGTCATTGGTATAGCGACTGAACCGCTCGTACAGAGTCAGCCGGGCCTTTTCCGGCCATTTTCCCCCCAGGTATTTGCCGGTCAGCATGCCAAAGGCCAGTGGTGAATAGGCCAGCAGGCCGGTGCCTTCACGATGGGCGAACTCCGCCAGGCCTGCTTCAAAGGAACGGTTCAACAGGTTGTAGGGGTTCTGGATAGAGACCACCCGGGGCCAGCCACGCTGCTCCGCCAGGCGCAGGTACTGCATCGTGCCCCACGGTGTCTCGTTGGAAAGCCCGATGTGTCTGACCTTTCCTTCACGCACCAGTTCATCCAGCGCTTCCAGTGTTTCCTCAATGGGCGTCATCTGCTCATCGGGATTGCGGTCATAACCGAGCTTGCCAAAAAAATTGGCGCTCCGGTCCGGCCAGTGCACCTGATAAAGATCGATGTAATCCGTCTGCAGGCGCTTAAGGCTGCCCTCACAGGCAGAGCGGATATGCTCCCGGGTCAGCCTCGGGCCACCGCGCAAATACCCGAGGCCATTACCCGGCCCGGCCACCTTGCTGGCGATCACCAGGTCATCACGCTGGCCACGGCGGGCCAGCCAGTTGCCCAGATACTGCTCGGTCAGGCCTTGGGTTTCTGCCCTGGGTGGCACTGGATACATTTCAGCGGCGTCGATGAAATTGATGCCCTGCTCCATGGCATAGTCGAGCTGCTGAAAGGCTTCCTGCTCGCTGTTCTGCTCGCCCCAGGTCATGGTTCCCAGGCAGATCAGGCTGACCTCGATATCTGTAAAGCCAAGTTTTCGCGTTTGCATGGAATCTCCTTGCAATAGGTCGATAAGAGACGGGGTATAAACACGTAAACGGAATGTCACGGAGTTGTCGCATTTCTGTCATGGCGTCTTTCCATAGTAAAGGCATGACAGCAGAACCTTCAGGAACCCCCGTGACCGAAGCCCAGTTGACCGAACGGCGACCGCAACACATTACCATTGTTTCCGAGACGTTTCCGCCGGAAATCAATGGTGTTGCCAACACCATGCGGCACCTGTGTCAGGGGCTGATGCAACGGGGCCACCATGTAACCGTGGTGCGCCCCCGGCAGCCCCACGAACAGAAAGGACTGTTTGAGAGTACCGGGAGCGGGTTGTTTTCCACCGAACTGGTGGTTAATGGCTTGCCTCTTCCCGGCTACGCAGATCTGCGCTTCGGTACCGCCCGCCCCTCGAGCCTGAAAAAGCTCTGGCAGAAACAGCGGCCCGACGGCATCTATGTGGCAACCCAGGGGCCTCTCGGCGTGGCGGCCGTGAACGCGGCTCGCAGCCTCGCCCTGCCTGTCAGTTCCGGGTTCCATACCAACTTCCATCAGTATTCTCGCTATTACGGAGCGGGCCTGCTCGAACGGTTACTGTGTGCCTACGGTCGCTGGTTCCATAACAGAACAGCCATCACCCTGGTGCCTACCGGTCGCATGCAGCGGGTGACCCGGGACATGGGGATCACCTGCACCGGCCTCTGGAGCCGGGGCGTGGATTGCCAGCGCTTCACCCCCCACAAACGCGACCAATCCCTGCGTCGGCAATGGGGGCTGCACGACAACGAACGTGCCGTACTCTATGTCGGGCGCCTGGCTGCGGAAAAAAACCTGCGCATGGCTGTTGCCTGCTTCGAGCGTATCCGCGGCCTGCATCCTAATGCCCGCTTCGTGCTGGTAGGGGATGGCCCCATGCGCCGCTCCCTGGAAGACCGGCACCCGG
This sequence comes from Marinobacter sp. EN3, assembly GCF_000475315.1. NCBI lineage: Bacteria > Pseudomonadati > Pseudomonadota > Gammaproteobacteria > Pseudomonadales > Marinobacteraceae > Marinobacter > Marinobacter sp. EN3. The sequence goes on along the minus strand of NZ_AXCC01000030.1, from coordinate 165,742 downwards.
ACTACATATTCTGTGGCACACGACGGGGCGAAGATCTGGCCCGGCACTATGCCTCCGGTGACCTGTTCCTGTTTCCCAGTAAAACCGACACCTTCGGCAACGTGGTGCTGGAAGCCATGGCCAGCGGACTGGGCATCGTCGCCTTCGACGATGCTGCAGCCGCAGAACATATCCGACATGACGAAAACGGCATGAAGGCTGAACTGACAGACGACGAAGCCTTCGTCAATCACGCCCTGAGACTGGCCGACCAGCCCTCACTGTTGAACCGAGTCCGCGCCCAGGCTCGCCTGGACGCTCTTGAATTGAATTGGAGCAGCCAGATCGACCAGTTTGAACAGCTGGTTTTAAACCAAACTGCACAGGCCCGATACCATGGCATTAACAAGCAAGGCATCTCGCTTCTTTGAGTTGGCAGACCAGCGAGAATTCGCGGTCTGCCAGGCCATTAATCGCAGCGTACGGTTCCGGCCGATTCTGGGGTATTTCCGAGTCGTCAGCCGACTTGGCGACGGTTGGTTCTGGTACGCGCTGATTCTCTTACTGCCTTTCTACGCCGGGGACTCTGGCCCGGCCCTGGCACTTCAAATGGCGCTTACCGGGCTCACCTGCACGCTGACCTACAAGGCCCTCAAACGCTGGCTGATCCGCGAGCGGCCTTTTATTTCGTTTCCGGTTATTAACTGTGCAACGCCGCCACTGGACCGGTACAGCTTTCCCTCCGGCCACACCCTGCACGCGGTGTGTTTTCAGGCCATGCTGTTCGTTGCGCTCCCGGCCCTGGCCTGGTGTGTGCTTCCATTCACCTTGTCAGTGGCGGCATCCCGGGTCATTCTCGGGCTCCACTACCCCAGCGATGTCCTGGCCGGCGCCTTGATTGGTGGCACCATGGGCTGGGCCTCTATGCAGTGGCTGGCCGGCTGAGCCCAACCCAGGCAGTTGCCGCATTCTGGTCTACACTGATTCCGGAGAATCCTGCCGGAGTGAGTCATGAACACAAAGATCCTGCTGGTCACCGGGGCCGCAATTATTCTGGCGCTGGCGCTCCTGTGGCCGACCAATACCCCGCCACCCGAGTTACCACCAGCCGGAAACGCTCCGGATACCGCTTCAGATCCGGCCGAGCCCCCCCCGCCCTCTTCCGATGCCCTGTCACCAGAACAACAGGCGCTGCTGGACAACCCCAAGGTCAAGGCCTACGCCCAGCGGCTTGAATTTGAAGATGACCTGCACGATTTCTTTGCCAACGCCCCATCTCTCCCCGAACAGAAGCGCCGGGCCCAGGCCGATGCCCTGCAAGAGCGTATGAACGAATACGAAGGATCTGCGCAGATGAGTGCTCCGGAAGCCGCGTTGATTCAACTGGCGATGATCCAGATTCTGGAGCCGGATGAGGAGGCAGCAAAAGCCGCCGCACAGCAACTCATGGACCGGTACCGGGCTGAATCCGGAGCCAGACTGCAGGCCTGGCTGGAGGAACCCAGGCCGGACTTCGAACGCTACAAGGCCCGGGAAAAGGCAATTGTGGAAGAAGTGATGGCCATGGATGATATTCCCGGCGGACTGACCCGGGACCAATACCTGCGTGAGCGCCTTCAGGAAGCTCGGGTAGAGGCCATGGGCCGGTCCGCCGGCAATAATCAGAGCAACTGATCCAGCGACCAGTACAACAGGTTGAACGGTTTGTTGTAATCGGCCACCGTATCGGTCTCCGAGGCCTGCATCACCGCACCGCTGCCATTCATCACGTTATTGACGAAATCCCCCAGTTCCAGGCCCAACTCCTGAATATCCGAATTGGCGAACTCGATAATGGACGTGCAGTGACTTTCATTCACGTCCCGAAACATGGGCAGGTAATAGCCGAAGTTATCCAGCCCGGCCAGCGTCTGCGTCAACCGTTCGGTATCCACGGCCCACTTCTGATGCAGCAAAGCCTCCTTGGTGGCCTGATCCGGCGCATTCTCGATCTCCGGGAAGAAGCGCTCATAGGAATAGGAGGAGTAGTTCAGGTCCCGCCAGAAATGCGTATGCCCCATACGGTCCTGTGGCAGCGCCGTCGCCAGCGCAGGATACAGGCTGCCGAGGTCATTCAGGTTCAGTGCCGGTAAACCGGACTTCAGGTAATCCAGCGGGCCGCCCGGCTGGTCCAGCCCCCAGGATTGCCTGATGAAGCTCTGTAGCAGCACCGAAGGATACTGCTGAGGGTCGGCGCCAACCGGCGCACTGAAGGCAGGGCCTGAATCGTTGATCAGGAAACTTCGAGTCGGCGCCATGTCCCGCCGGGTTGGGTGATAGTTGGTCAGGCCACCAATGCCACCAGCACTGCAACCGGTCGCCAGCATCTGCCCGGGGCGTTGCAGGTTGTCCTTGAGCCAGCTGATCACCGCCCGGGTATTCCTCAGGCCGTTGTGATGCCAGATCAGAGGTTCCGCCTCGCCTTCAGGATCTTCATACACCGCCACCCGGTCACCGGAATAGATATCCCCCGTACAGTAGGGTACGTAGACCATGTTCCAGTTCTGGGTTTTTACCCGGGTCCAGGGATGCAGACGAACCACAAACGGGCTCACCAGGCTGGCGCCGGGATTCAACAGAGACATGTAATCATCCGGGATACCATCGGGATTACGAGCTCCCCGGATCCCGGTCTGGCCACTGCAACTCTCGTAATCCCAGCAGGCACCGCCACCTTCAAAATAAACCACGGTATTGGAAGTGTTCGGCACCCGGTTCACGAAGAACTTGTACTCCGAACCGTTACCGCATACAGCGCCGGTTTCCGGCGCCAGTGCGATGGTCTGCCACTGGTAGTAGGCCCCCGCCGAGAAATTCTCGTAGCCATCGGGATTGGCCAACAAAGGGTAGGCACCCTGGCGCTGATCCGATGTCACCGGATTATCGGCACCGGGCGGCGACGCCAGGTTACCCAGGGTTCGCCAGAATCCATAATCCCCCAGCTCCGCCGATACCGGAGCCGACAGCAACAATAACAACAAGCCCGCCAGCGCACCGGAGCGCCAGGGGCCACAACAGCCAGCTTTGTTCATTCTTGTTCTCCTGCGATTGTTGTTTCGGGGCGGGCGTGGCCCGCAACGCCTACAGCAGGATAGCGTCACCTAAAAGCTAGAGGTGACACACTGTCACGTCAAAGCGGCAGCCATACCGTTTTAAACTAAAAAAATGGCGGATATGCCCGCGGGGACCGAAGTCAGTCAAACAGGCGCAACTGGGTGACCGGAGCATCGTCATTGCGGAACCGGACTCCCACTCCCAGCAGGCGAACCGGGCGGTCTTTGGGCATCAGCTCTTCGAGCAGTGGCTGGAAATCCACCAGGGCCGGCTCGGTAACGGACTCCCGAACCCGCTCCAGTGTGTGGGTGGAAAAATCGCTGTAGCGGATTTTCACGAACAGCTTGTGTATCGGCTTGTGCTGCCCCTTGCGCGAGAGGCGAAGATTGAGGTCGGCCACCAGGGCCGGCATCACGGTATCGCAGGCGCTCCGGTCAGGGAGGTCCTGGGAAAAGGTGCGCTCGACGCTCACCGACTTGGCCACCCGCGACACCACAACGGGGCGATTGTCCCGGCCATGGGCCATTTCAAACAAACGATAGCCCTGTTTGCCAAACTTCTCGATCAACACGTCGGCACCCAGCGCCTGCATATCGCCACAGGTTTTCACACCCAGGGCGTGCAGCCGGGCCGCGGTCACCTGCCCTACACCGAAGAGCTTTTCCACCGGCAGCTCGCTTACAAAGTCGGCCACCTCCGGCGGCGTAATCACAAACAGACCATCGGGCTTGCGCCAGTCACTGGCAATTTTGGCAAGGAACTTGTTGGGGGCCACGCCGGCGGAAATGGTAATGCCGACTTCCCTGCTCACCCGCTCCCGCAGGTGCCGCGCCATCAAGGTGGCACTGCCCTTGAACGCGTCAACATCGGTCACATCCAGAAACGCCTCATCCAGGGACAAGGGCTCAACCAGATCGGTCATCTCCCGCAGTATCGCCATCACCTGGTGGGAAACTGCCCGGTAACGGCCCATGTCCGGCGGTACCGTGACCAGGCCGGGGCACAACCGCCGGGCTTCGCTGCCGGGCATGGCCGAACGCACGCCAAAAGCCCGGGCCCGGTAGTTGCAGGTGGTCACCACACCACGGCCGCCCTCGCCACCCACCGCCAGCGGAACATCCCGCAAGCTTGGGTCGTCACGCATCTCGACGGCGGCATAGAAGCAGTCGCAGTCCACATGAATGATCTTGCGCTGGGCCATAGGGGCGGGCTCACGTTAACAATCTGTACGTTTATACAGCCTTGTATCTTACGGTAACATGCCGAGAATGTCAGGAAATCCCGATAGTCCCGGCAAGCAACAGCGAGGCCCCATGAGTAACCCGATTCCCGAGTCTGAACGCACCGAAATCGAAGCCGCCGCCTTCCGGCGCCTGGTGCAGCACCTGCGTGAAAACAACGACGTCCAGAACATCGACCTGATGAATCTGGCGGGTTTCTGTCGCAACTGCCTGTCCAAATGGTATCGGGCCGAAGCGGGAGAGCGGGGGTTCGACATTTCAGATCCGGACGCCCGGGAAGAAATCTACGGCATGCCGTACGAAGAATGGAAAGCCAACTACCAGACCGGCCCCAAGCAGGATCACAAATAATGAATGTTAATGAAGCGGTTCGTATCCACCTGGCCTCAGTGCAGGCCGGTCATGCCGATTTCGACGACACCCTGAAACTGATCAATCAGTATTTCGAATTTCGGCCCACCGGTTTCAGCAACGGCCCGCTTCGCAACGAGACTGGCGAAAACGCTGGCTCCTGCCGGGTCTTCGGCCTGGGTCAGTACTGTAATCTGAGCGAGACCGACACCCTGCGCCTGTTCGCCCAACACTACGAGCAGGTGCTCAGCGACCCGGCCGGGGACAGCCATGGTAACATTCGCCAGTTTATCAGCACGGGCTGGTCCGGCATCCGTTTCGATGCCCCTCCGCTGCGCGCCCTCGGAGATGCCCATGCCTCAGACACCGGAGAACAGGTCCATCCATGAGCGATTCCGCAGCCACCGACAAAAAACAGAGCTTTCAACTGAAGAGTGCCAGTGTTTCCCTGACCGCCCTTGAGCTTTACTACTTCGACAACGACGAATTTGAAGCCAATCTTCGGGACAAGATCAGCCAGGCGCCGGGCTTCTTCAAAGACATCCCGCTGATTATCAGCCTGGAGAAATATGAAGGCCTGGACAGCGAACTCGATTTTTTCAAGATGATCGGGACCTGCCGCCGCCACAACATCCATGTGATTGGCGTACGTGCCGCCAACGACGATCAGCGCCGGCTTGCCCGGGGAGCCTCGCTGGCATTGCTGCCCGGCGGCAGCCTGAAAGAAAGGCCGGCGCCGGAAGCCCCGGCAGAAGCAGAACCGGAAACGGCAACCGCACCGGAGCCTGCAAACGAACCCGCACCGGCGAAAATCGTCAATCAGCCGGTTCGATCGGGCCAGCAGGTATACGCGCCGGAAGGCGATCTGATCATCCTTGCGCCGGTGCAGGCCGGAGCCGAAGTTCTGGCTGCCGGCAATATTCATGTTTACGGCCCGTTACGCGGACGGGCGCTGGCCGGCATTCACGGTGCCGAGTCTGCCCGGGTGTTCTGCCAGTCACTTGAGGCGGAGCTTGTGTCCATCGCCGGACACTATAAAATCTCCGAAGATCTTCAGGACATTGGCTGGAAAAGCGCTGTGCAGATCCAGCTCAGGGACGATGTGCTGGTGGTGACGCCACTGGACAAGGCCTGATGTTGTGACAACCGATAACAACAGTTGAAACCATGACGAATCCACCGAGAAACAGGAACTGAACCTTGGCTAGAATCATTGTCGTTACCTCAGGAAAAGGCGGCGTGGGCAAAACCACCACCAGCGCCTCCATCAGCACTGGTCTGGCAAAGCGTGGCCACAAGACCGTCGTGATTGATTTCGACGTGGGTCTGCGCAACCTGGACCTGATCATGAACTGCGAACGCCGGGTGGTGTACGACTTCGTTAACGTCATTCAGGGCGAAGCGACTCTCAACCAGGCCCTGATCAAGGACAAGCGGGTAGAAACGCTCTACATCCTGCCTGCCTCCCAGACCCGCGAGAAGGAAGCTCTCACCAAAGATGGTGTGGAGAAGGTCATCAACGAACTGTCCGAAACCTTCGACTACATCGTGTGCGACTCCCCGGCCGGCATCGAACATGGCGCCCTGATGGCGCTCTACTATGCCGACGAGGCGATTGTCGTAACCAACCCGGAAGTCTCATCGGTACGGGATTCAGACCGCATCCTGGGCATACTGCAGAGCAAATCCCGGCGAGCGGAAATGGGGCAGGACCCAGTCAAGGAACACCTGCTACTGACCCGCTACAACCCGGACCGGGTAGAAAAAGGCGAGATGCTGTCGGTACAGGATGTTGAGGAAATCCTGGCCATTCCCCTGCTGGGCGTGATTCCCGAGAGCCAGATCGTACTGAATGCCTCCAACCAGGGCCTGCCGGTCATTCTGGAGGAGCAAAGCGATGCCGGCCAGGCCTATGAAGATGCCGTTGCGAGGCTGCTGGGCGAGGAACGGGAACACCGTTTCATGACGTCCCAGAAAAAAGGCTTCTTCTCACGGATGTTCAAAGGGGGCTAAGGGATGAGTTTTTTCGATTACTTCAGAAGCAAGAAAAACAGTACGGCCAGTGTCGCCAAGGAGCGACTGCAGATTATCGTGGCCCATGAGCGGGGCCAGCGTGAACAGCCGGACTACCTGCCCCAGCTGCAGCAGGAGCTGTTGCAGGTGATCCGCAAGTACGTTCAGATCAGCGACGACATGGTACAGGTGGAGGTGGATCGCAATGACCACTGCTCCGTGCTGGAATTGAACGTCACCCTGCCCGAAAAGTGATGGCTACGCCCGGTTTACCACCGGGCAAAGTGATCTTCCATCAATCCCCGTAACCCGTTTACGGGGATTTTTTTGCCGCTTTCATCCGCAACCGTACCCTGGAAAGTGCCCACAAACTGACGGAAATTGGAGGCAATAACCCAGGCGTTGAGCTTTTCCCGGCGCGCGCCAGCGGGCACGAAACGGAGGTCAACGCGGCCATCGTCGGTGGTGACCCGCCAGTCTGCCCCGGGCTGATAGCGATCAAACTCGAATCGGGCCGGCCCCAGCAGAATGCGACGTCCGTCGAGCCAGAGCGCGTTCTCGGTCATCCCGGTCTCGTTCACACCAGCGGCCAGGTTCAGCCCCACTGAAACACCATTGTCGGCAACCCCAGCCAGACTGGCCCAGTTCCAGGCAGTCTCCCGGCGCATGAAGCCGCAGCTCCAGTCGATGGACCCACGGGTAGACTCATCGCAACGCCAGACCACATCGCCCAGGCGCACTTCACCGTCCACCGTCAGCCCGGCCGATTTCCGGGTGAACACCCAGCCGTTGTATCCGGCCGGCGACACCAGCCGCAAGGGTTGTTCGGTGTCCCGCAACTCAAGATCCACCCGGATATTACCGGGTCCGCTCACTCTCACATTCCGACCGCCGGTGGCCGGTTCAATGGCCATGCTCAAGTCGCCTTTGCGGAACCGGGCGTGACCGCGTTCAGGATAGGGCTCTATGTTCGTGTTCCTGGCCAGAGGCTGCAAAAACGAATGCTCGAACATCTGTCCGCTCTCGAAATCGAACAGATAGAAAAAGCCATTACCCACCAGGTTCAGATCCACAATAGCCAGGCCAAACACCCAGCCCGGTGCCATCGCACTGACAAACTGGAACTGGTTGAAACGCCAGTGTCTGGCCAGGCGGGTCCGAGGCTTGTCCATCACCGTGCGCAGGTCGTAGTCGAGATAGTTGATGGTGTCGACAGGATGCTCCATCAGCCCTGGCGTTATTCGTCCGCGGGCATCTACCAGTTTCTGTGTTGTCATAATGTTCGTCAGATCAGGCCAATCGTGGTGTGCGTTGTGTAACTAAGCTACCTGGTTCACAAACCCCCGCATTCACAGGCGGGGGCCATTGCGCCCCGTGGTAGACTCGGCTCACTCTTACAACGGAAGTTTAGCCTATGACCACAACCAGAGCCCACGGCGTTAGCCGCCTGATTTCCGGCATTATGGGCCTGTTGATGACCTTGTCTGTGTCCGCCAGTGAAACCGTCCCGTTGCCATCGGAAGATGCCGAGGCCTGGTCACTGCGCAAGGAAGTGGACAATGTGCGGATATACACCATGGCGCGGGAAGGCTCGGGGTTCGAGGCTTTCAAGGCAGTAGCGGAACTGGACGTTCCTATCGAGAACCTGATGGCCGTCATGGTCAATCCGGAATCCTGTGAGGAATGGGTACACAACTGCACCGAATCCCATGCCTTTGGCCAGGGGGACTTCCACGATCGCTATGCCTATTCGGTCAACGATATGCCGTGGCCGGTAGCCGACCGTGATTATGTACTGCGCATCCGTACCCGCGGCGACGCGTCCACCGGCGAGATTATCATGGACCTAAACGCCACTCCCAACATGCGGGCCGAGTTCAACAGTCGCGTGCGGGTGGACCGCTCCGACACACTCTACCGGTTTACCCCGGAGGGCGACCGAACCCGAATGGTCTGGGTGCAGCACACCGAACCCAACGGCGCATTGCCCGGATGGCTGGTCAATAGCCTGATTGTCGATATACCGGTCAAATCCATCCTCGCACTGGAAGCCGTCGCCAAACAGGATCGCTATCAGGGTTACCAGTTGCAATGGGGCGAAGACGGCACATTGCAGGGCGTAAGCCCGGAAGCCCGTTAACCCGACCCACAATGCAGGGGTGACGGCAGGCCACGGAACGGCTAAGCTTCATCAAAAGCACAGCAAACGGAAGATGCCCGCACATGAGTGTTCTCGCCCATGAGATCATGACCCCGACCATCAAGGCTGTCCCCCACAACTGGACTATGGATCGCCTCGCCAGGTTCCTCACCGACAACGAAATCACCGGCAGCCCGGTTACCGACGACAACGGCGACATCATCGGCATAGCCACCCTCAAGGACATTACCGAATTCCGTTGGAATGCCTCCCGTTCCGGCGATCAGCCCAGGCTGACCGAAGAGGAGCAGGAAGAGGCCCGGCGTCTGCGTATGGTCATCTTCGAAGAGATGGGCAAGGTTCCGGTTGAGGTCCGGGACATCATGACGCCCATTGTTTTGTCGGTTGACGAAGACACGCCAGTGCGAGACATTGCCAATATCATGATGCGAGAGCACCTGCACCGGATCTTTGTCACCCGGGATTCAAAAATCACCGGTATCATAACCACTTATGACATGCTGAAACTGATCTCCGACAGAGACCTGACGCAACGCTGCGCCGAGACCGACTGAGCCACCAGAGAGGTAGCGCCCCCTATGCCAAGAGCACCGCAAGCTCGCCGGAAAATGTATGTCCTCGACACCAACGTCCTGATTCACGACCCGAATGCCCTCCTGAACTTTGAAGAACATGATGTCATCATTCCGATGACCGTCCTCGAAGAGCTCGACAGCCTGAAATCCGGCAAACAGACGGTTGCTGCCGACTGCCGCCAGGCCATTCGTAACATCGACAAACTGCTGGGTGATGCCAGCCCCAAGGACATCGAGAAAGGCGTGCCGATTCTGCGCGGCAAGAAAGCGGACCCACTGGGCACCCTCTCAATCATCATGAGCACCGAAGGTGCCGGCAATCATTCCCTGCCGGAGCACCTGAACGACAACAAGATCATCAACACCCTCGCCGCCCTGCAGGCACGCCACAAGTCACGGGATATCATCCTGGTCAGTAAAGACATCAACATGCGGTTAAAGGCCCGCGGCTTTGGTGTCGAAGCCCAGGACTATCACAACGACCAGTTGCTGGACGACATTGACCTGCTGCCCAAAGGCTACAAGGAGTTCCCCAACTCATTCTGGGACGGTATCGCCAAGGTGGAAACCATCCAGCGGGAGGGGGTGACCGAGCACCTGCTCAAACGCGAAGGGGAACTGGCGAAACTGAACATCAACGAGTTCGTGATTGACGAGCAGGGCTTCATCGGCAAGGTAGTTGATATCTCCGAGGACCAACTGGTGCTCAAGGATCTGCACCAGCATGACCTGATGAATGAAGAAGTCTGGGGCCTGGTGCCCAGGGATATCTATCAGGCCATGGCCCTGAACCTGTTACTGGACCCCGACATCCACCTGGTGAACCTGACCGGCTCGGCGGGTTCCGGTAAAACCATTCTGGCCCTGGCCGCCTGTATTGAAATGACCGTGGCCAGCAAACTCTACAAACGCATCATCGCGACCCGCTCTACCCAGGGCCTGGATGAGGATATCGGTTTCCTGCCCGGTACCGAAGCCGAGAAAATGGAACCCTGGCTGGGTGCGATCGTGGACAACCTGGAAGCTTTGCACGAAGACGATGAGAACATGACCGCCAGCGTCGACTACATCCTCAGCAAAGTGCCTCTGCACTTCAAATCCATGAACTACATCCGGGGCCGCAGCTTCCAGCACAGCCTCATCATCATCGATGAATCACAGAACCTGACCCCGCACCAGATCAAGACCATCATCACCCGGGCCGGTAACGGCTCCAAGGTGATCTGCCTGGGCAACCTGGCGCAGATAGACACCCCCTATCTGAGCCCCCTGAGTTCCGGCCTGACCTACATGACTGAGCGCTTCAAGGGCTTCCGCCACGGCGGTCACATCCATCTGCAAGGCGTGCCCCGTTCGGTACTGGCAGAGTTTGCCGAAGCCAATCTGTAGGTTTCAGTGCGCCCCCTGTTTGCGCCAGCGAGCCGGGGGCATGCCAGTCCAGCGATGGAATGCCCGGTAAAAGGTACTGGCCTCTGCAAACCCGAGCGACAACGCGATCTCCGCCAGTGACAACCCCGATTCCCGCACCGCCGCCAGGGCAAGCTCCCGGCGCACCTCGTCCAGCAAGCTGTTGAACGTATAGCCCTGCGCCTCCAGCCGACGGGCCAGCGTGCGTTCACTAAGGCCCAACATCCTGGCCGCTTCTGCCCGTCGTGGAAGGTTTGGCCCCATCCGGGCGACCAGCCATTGTCGCAGATCCTCTGCCGACACAGCGCCCTTTTCCAGCGCCGCCAGCCGCCCTGCATTGTACTGTTCATGTACACGGGCAAGGGCCGGATCTGCCTGTGGTAAAGGCCTGTCCAGCACCTCATTACCCACCAGCAAACCACTGAACGCCTGCTCGAACTCCACCGGGCAACCAAACACCTCCCGGTACCCTGAGAGTGGCCCCAGACGAGCCTGACTGAATTGCACTCGCACAGGCCCAACCGCAGAACCGGCAATCCAGTCGGTCAGGCTGACCACGGCCGACAGCACGGCTTCAATCTGATGCGGACTGAACGCCAGACGCCCCTGCCGGGGGTGGTAGACAATCCAGGTGCCCCTGCTACCCGGTATCATCTGGAAGCGACCGCCATCAGAGATCAGCCGCTGGTATTTCTGGACCAGGGTGATGGCTTCGCGCAGCGTGGCGGCGCTCTGCATGGCGAAACTGACCGCATCAATACTGGCCGGCCGCACCCCGGCGCCAACTTTCAGACCAAACCCGGGATCCCGCGTGCACTGCTCCGCGGCGTGCCAGAGACGGGTAATGAAGTCGATGGGCCATCGTTCGAGAGACAGGGCCCCGGCCGGCAGACCAGCGGTTTCCAGCAACAGGTTCTCAGGAACGCCCAGATTCTTCGCGGCATCGATCACGGTATTGACCCAGCCCATCGATACGGTGGCTTCTAACGTCAATTATTATGGCCTCTGAAGTCAATTCAGAACCGATCATAGCGTTATATGGTCTGTAACAACAAAATCAAAAATACAATCCGGAAACGCACCATGGTGAAACCTGTTAGCTCAGACCTTTTGATTGCCGGCGGCGGACTGGCGGGCATTGTCACCGCCCTGGAAGCGCTGCGGGCTGGCAAGTCCGTAACCATTGTTGATCGTGACAGCCCCGAACGCTTCGGAGGTCTGGCGCTGTGGGCCTTTGGCGGCATGATGCTGATTGACACGCCGCTGCAGCGGCGCATGAGAATCGCCGATTCGCCGGAACTGGCGCTGAACGACTGGCTGCGTTTCGGCGAACTGGACCCAAACGATGAGTGGCCTGTGCAGTGGGCCCGCTATTACGTTGAGCATTCCCGTACCGAGGTGCACGACTGGCTCGCAAACGAGGGCATCAAATTCATGCCGGCGGTGAACTGGGTGGAGCGAGGCCGGTTTGGCGATGGCAACAGCGTGCCCCGGTACCACATCACCTGGGGCACCTCCCGGGAACTGGTGCGCTGCATGGTCAATGCCCTGCACGAAGCCAACACCAGTGGCAGACTGGCCATTCATCACCGGCACCGAATGACCGCACTCGACCATCAGGCCGGTGAGGTCTGCGGCGCCGTTGCCATCAACGAGGAAACCGGCGAAGAAGTGCGGTTTGAGGCTCCGAACGTGGTGCTGGCTATGGGCGGTATCAACGGCAGCCACGCCGAGTGCCGGGCCAACTGGCCCAGACATCGGCCGCAACCGGCCACCATGCTTAACGGTGCCCACCCGTTTGCCGATGGCAAACTGCATCACTGGGCCAAAGACCACCTGGGCGCACGCATCACTCACGCCGGCGAAATGTGGAACTATGCCGCGGGCTTTCCCCACCCCTATCCGCATTTCCCGGGCCACGGCCTGTCTACCATACCGTGTAAATCCGCACTCTGGTTGAACCACCGGGGCGAACGTATCGGGCCGGAGCCCCTGGTGACCGGCTTTGATACTCACTGGCTGTGCCAACGGGTAGCCGATCAGGAAAAACCCTGGACCTGGCACCTGCTGAACCGGCGCATCGCTCTGAAAGAATTTGCCATCTCCGGCGCTGAACACAACGCCCGCATCCGGGACAAACAATTCCCGCTGTTCCTGAAAGAACTGCTGCTGGGCAACAAACCGCTGGTGAATCAGATGCAGAACGAAAGCCGTCACTTCCTGGTGGATGACACCCTGGAAGGGCTGGCGAAGAAAATGAACGCCCTGACCTGCTCTCTGGACATTGACGCCGCCACCCTGCAGGCCACTGCCGATGCTTTCGATGCCAATTTCAGCAAGGGCGATCAACTGAACAACGATGCCCAAATCCGCATGATCCGCCACGCCCGCCAGTGGGGCCCGGACCGGCTGCGCACCTGCAAACCGGCACCTCTTCAGAAACCAGGCGCCGGGCCGTTTATCGCCATTCACATGCAACTGACTACCCGCAAGAGCCTGGGTGGCCTACGCACCGACCTGCAAAGCCGGGTAATGGATGCCAGCGGGCAACCCATCCGCGGCCTGTACTGTGTCGGCGAAGCGGCCGGTTTTGGCGGCGGTGGAAGCAATGGCAAACGGTCACTCGAAGGCACCTTCCTGCCCGGTTGCATTCTGACGGCGCGGGCTGCCGCCCGCTCCATCACCAAGGGAAACTGAGACCATGCCCCTGAGTTATCCGGCCACCGCCGCCGATTACCAGCAACTCGCCCGCCGTAAACTGCCCCGGTTTCTGGCAGATTACCTGGACGGCGGCGCTACCGAAGAACACACCCTGCGGGCCAATGTCCGCGGCTGGCAGGATATCGCCCTGCGCCAGCGTGTGTTGATTGATGTCGACAACGTGGACACCCGCACCGAGCTGGCCGGGCAATCCTGCAGCATGCCTGTCGCCCTGGCGCCTCTGGGGCTGGCCGGCATGATGGCACAACGGGGAGAAGCCCAGGCTGTGAAGGCAGCCAACTCCGCCGAGGTGCCTTTCACCCTCTCCACCGTTGGCATATGCCCGTTGGCAGAAGTGAAAGCAGCCGCCACGGCGCCCTTCTGGTTCCAGTTGTACATGATTCGTGACCGGGACTACGTAGACACCCTGCTGAAAAAAGCCTGGGATGCCGGCTGCCAGACGCTGATATTTACCATCGACCTGCCCCTGCCCGGCCCCCGGCATCGGGATACCCGCAACGGCCTGAACAGCGCCGGCGCCCGTTCCGTTGCGCTCAAAGCGCAGCAACTGCTATCCAGGCCCGGGTGGCTATGGCAGGTAGCGATAAAAGGTAAACCCCTCACCTTCGGCAATCTGAGCGACGCGGTGCCAGAGGCCAGTAACCTGGATTCCTTCAAGCAATGGGTCGATACCCAGTTCGACGCTTCCGTCACCTGGCAGGCCATCGAATGGCTGCGGGAACGCTGGCCCGGCAAGCTGATCCTGAAAGGCATTCTGGAAGTGGACGATGCCAAAGCAGCCGTCAACGTAGGCGCCGATGGCATCGTGGTCTCCAACCACGGCGGTCGTCAGTTGGATGGTGTGGCCGCCACCGCCCGCAAACTCCCGGATATCGTGGCCGCCGTCGGCAACGACACCGAGATCCTGGTGGATGGCGGCATCCGCAACGGCGTAGACGTTTTCCGCGCCCTCGCCCTGGGGGCCAACGGCGTGATGATTGGTCGCCCCTGGGCGTGGGCCCTGGCGGCAGAAGGTCAGGCCGGATTAACCCGACTCCTGAACACCTGGCAACAGGAACTGAAACTGGCCATGACCCTGACCGGCGTCACCAGAATTGCCGATATCAACGAAACTCATCTCGACCGGACCAATACAAACGAATTGACCCAAGCTGGAGAACAACAATGACCAACGGCGCTCAGGCACTCATGAAAACCCTGGTGGATTCGGGTGTTGAAGTCTGTTTTACCAACCCGGGCACCAGCGAAATGCATTTTGTCGCCGCCCTGGACAGCGAACCCGGAATGCGGGCGGTACTGGCCCTGTTTGAAGGCGTCGTCACCGGTGCCGCCGACGGCTACGCCCGGATGGCGGACAAACCCGCTGCTACCCTGCTGCACTTGGGCTGTGGCCTGGGTAATGGCCTGGCCAATCTGCACAATGCACGCAAGGGTAAGGTACCGGTGGTCAACATTGTTGGCGACCATGCCACCTACCATGTGAAATACGACGCCCAGTTGCAGTCTGACATCGAAACGGTCGCTCGCAACATCTCCCCCAGTTTTGTGCGCACGTCACAAAGCACAGAAGCCCTTTGCCAGGATGCCGCCGAAGCCATCACCGCCGCCCGGGGCCTGCCCGGCCAGGTAGCCACTCTGATTCTGCCGGCGGACGTGTCCTGGGGCAACGGCGGTACCCCCTGTGCCGCACCGACACAGCCAAAAGCGCCGGCCGCCGATGACGATGCCATCCGGGCCGCCGCCGAAGCCATTGGCAGCGGCAAGAAAACCGCCCTGCTGTTAGGTGGCCGCGCTCTGAGAGAGCCCGCCCTGCTGGAAGCAGCCCGCATTGCCGCCCACAACGGTGTCACCCTGTTTGCTGAAACCTTCCCGACCCGCATTGAACGGGGCGCCGGCCTGCCGCCGGTGGAGCGAATTGCCTACCTGGCAGAACTCGCTACCCTGCAGCTCTCCGAGTTCGACCATCTGATTCTGGTGGATGCCAAGGCCCCGGTCTCCTTCTTCGCCTATCCGGGCAAACAAAGCTACCTGGTGCCAGACAACTGCACGGCTCACACCCTGAGCACGCCGGAGCAGGATGCCACCGCCAGCCTGAAAAAGCTGGCCGATACTCTCGGTGCCAGCAATGCCCAACCCAAGCTGCAGGCGCCCGGCCGCCCCGGCCTGCCCAAAGGTAAACTCACCGCCGAAAAGGTTTGCCGGGCGGTGGGCGAACTGATGCCCGAGAACAGCATTATCGTGGATGAAGCCATCACCTCCGGCCTGATGCTGAACGCCATGACCGCAGGCTCGCCACGGCACGACCTGATCACCCTCACCGGCGGGGCCATCGGGCAAGGCATGCCCAACGCCATCGGCGCAGCCATCGCCTGTCCGGATCGCCAGGTTTACGCACTGATCGGTGACGGCACCGCCATGTACACCAACCAGGCCCTGTGGACCATGGCGCGGGAAAACCTGAACGTGACCACCATTATCTTCAACAACGCCTCCTACTCGATCCTGAACGTAGAACTGGAACGGGTTGGCGCCGAAGAAGCCGGAGCCAAGGCAAAATCCCAACTGGACATCAGTGGCCCGGTCACCAACTACGCGTTACTGGCCCAGAGCATGGGCGTGCACGGCACCCGGGTAACCACCGCGGAAGAGCTGATCAAAGCCATGGAATACGCCAAACACAACCCCGGCCCGCACCTGATTGAGGCGGTGGTGCCGGAATCCCTGAATGGCGTGAAAAGAAAGGTGCTGCCCTGGCTGCTGAAATCACTGCCGAGCCTGCCAAGGCCGCTGACCAAAGTCCTGAAAAAGAAAATCGCGCCCTGATCCGGACAAAAAAGGCGCAGATCACTTTCATGACTGCGCCTTTTCCTTTGACCACATGTCTAATTCTGCTCAGACCCGGTAGCGGCTGACCTCGTCGGTCAGCTCACCGGCCAATGCCTTGAGGCGCTGGGTCGCTTCGCCGGCGCGACGGGTACCCTGGGCAGTCTGCTCTGAGATTGCCACGATTTCGTGGACATTCTGGTTGATGGTTTCCGACACGCTGGTCTGCTCTTCCGCGGCACTGGCAATCTGCGTGTTCATATCGGTAATCGTGTTCACGGCCTGGGAAATACGCTGCAGCGCTTCGTTCACCTGGCGGGTTTCCTCCACGGTTTCCTCGCTGCGCTGGCTGATGGCGCCGATCAGCATTACCGCCTGCTGGGCACCTTTCTGCAGCCGCTCGATGGTCGCCTGGATCTCCTGAGTGCTCTTCTGGGTCCTGCTTGCCAGCGTACGTACCTCGTCGGCAACCACGGCAAAGCCACGGCCGGCTTCTCCGGCGCGAGCCGCCTCGATGGCAGCATTCAGGGCTAACAGGTTGGTCTGGTCGGCAATCTCCCGAATAACCTCCAGCACGCTGTCGATCTGGCGGGAGTCGGTGCCCAGTTTTTCTATGACCTGAACACCCTCTTCCACCTGTTTGGAGAGCCCGCCAATCACCTCGATGGCCTGGTAGACCAGCCCCTGGGCATCGGTTACCTGAGCGGTAGCGTGTCCAGCCGAATCCGACGCTTCACTGGCATTACCGGCCACTTCCTGGGCTGCGGCGGTCATCTCGTTCATGGCGGTGGCTACCTGATCACTTTCCGATTTCTGGCGCTCAACGCCCTGCTCGGCTTCCACCATGACCTCGTTCAACTCGCCGGTGGTAACATTCAATGTCTCGGCCGACTGGCGGACCTGGCGGACCAGCCCATGCACCTGATCCGCAAAGCTGTTGAACGCCGTGGCCAACTGGGACAGCTCATCCCTGCCCGAGACGTCAAGCCGACGGGTAAGATCCCCGTCGCCACTGGCAATGCCATTCATCGCCGTCACCGCCGACTTCAACGGACTGATAATGCCGCGAACCACGACAAGGGCAAGGAAGACAATAATGGCCAGGGCGATCAGGGAGGTGGTCACCGAGCCAATGATCGCCTCACCCAGGGAA
Organism: Marinobacter sp. EN3; assembly: GCF_000475315.1. Taxonomy (NCBI): domain Bacteria; kingdom Pseudomonadati; phylum Pseudomonadota; class Gammaproteobacteria; order Pseudomonadales; family Marinobacteraceae; genus Marinobacter; species Marinobacter sp. EN3. Next base: position 148,225 of record NZ_AXCC01000030.1, on the reverse strand, counting down.
TCGCCCACCCGCTGTTCCATGGAAGCAACCTGAGATTCCAGGCCGTCAATCCAGAATCCGGTGCCGATCATCACGCCCCATTTCGGCAGCATTTCGGCATAGCCTAACTTGGGGGCTACGTTACCGGTTTCCGGGTGTTTCCAGCCATAGGGTACATAGCCGCCACCATTGCGCGCAGCCTCGATCAGTTCGCGAATCAGGTAGGTGCCGTTCGGGTCCTGAAAGCCCCAGAGGTTACGGCCTTCCAGGGCGGAATTGACACCATGCATCACCGAAACACCTTCCGTGGTATAGGCGAACAGATAGCCCTCACTGCCGGAGTCGTCAAAACGCAGTTGCCGCAAGATGTCCCAGGCCTGCTGCTGGACCTCAGGATCATTGGCCGAGCCCGGCTGCTCATAAAGGTGCTGGATGGACGTTTTTGCCAGCTCCAGATAGTTGCGCAGCTCCTGGCGCTTGCTGGCCTCCATGTCTTCCGAGAAGCTTGCAACCGCCTGCTCTCCGATCGAGCGGGCCTGATTCAGGTTGTAAGTGGTCAGCAATGCAGTCAGAACAATAACCGGCACCAGTGCCAGCAACAGCACCCTCGCCTGGATGGTCAGATTCTTCATGTGGTGTGTTTTCCGTGGTTGGAATGACTGTCGGAGAAGTCCGCTAAAAAAAGATTAGCAATCCTACAGAAAAACACACGACAGATTTATCGAGGAAACCTCGTAGTTTGTAAAACCAGTGCAACCAGGGCGTTATCTTTTGTAACGGTCAGTCCTTGAACTCGGCTTTGTCCAGCCCGTGTTTCTTCATTTTGTCATACAGCGTCTTGCGGGCAATCCCGAGCTGAACCATGGTGTCCTTGATGCTACCGTGGCAGGCGTTCAGAGCACTGACAATAGCCGAGCGTTCAAAGCCATCCATCATTTCCGACAACGTCTGCCGGCTGGCAATGTTCGGTCCGCTGGCGGAATCCCCTTCGGCCAGGGCTGCCGGGCCCAGCAAGACATATCGCTCAGCCAGGTTACGCAGTTCCCGAACGTTGCCGGGCCAGGAATGCTGCATCAGCCGGGCAGCCTGACGTGCGTCCAAAGGCACACTCTCGCGGTCATAGCGAGCGGCAGCAATCAGCACAAAGTGATGGAACAGTTTGGGGATGTCTTCCTTTCGCTCCCGCAACGGCGGAATATCCACTTTCACCACATTCAGTCGGTAATAAAGGTCGGACCGGAATTCTCCCTTGTCACTCAGTTCCTTCAGATCGGATTTGGTGGCGGCGATAATACGTACGTCCACGTCAACGACCTGGTTGCTGCCAAGCCGCTCAACCCGTTGCTCCTCAAGAACCCGGAGCAGTTTTATCTGCAACGGCATGGGCATACTTTCCAGCTCATCCAGGAACAGGGTTCCCCGATGAGCGTGTTCTATCTTGCCAACACGTCGTTTGTCAGCACCTGTGAAGGCACCGGCCTCGTGCCCGAACAGCTCGCTTTCGATCAGATTCTCGGGTACAGCGCCGCAATTGATCGCAACAAAATTGTGGCTGCTGCGTGGACTGTTTTCATGGATATATCTGGCCAGCGCGTCCTTACCGGACCCCGTCTCACCATGAAGGAGCACGTTTGCGGAGATATCCAATACCGGATCAATGGTCGCCATCACCCGTTGCATAGCCGGCGAATCGCCCAGCATCCGGGGGCCGGGGCGGGCAAGGTGTCGGAGCTGAGCTTTCAGCCGCCGGTTCTCAAGCGCCAGATGCCGTTTCTCAAGGGCATGCCGCAGAAGTTCAATCAACTCCTCGTGATCAAACGGTTTCTCGATGAAATCGTAGGCACCCTGCTGCATGGCCGATACCGCCGTGCTGATATCGCCCTGACCAGTCAGCAGAATGACCGGAATATCTTCATCAATCTGCCGGATGCGCTGCAACACATCCAGGCCGTCCATGCCCGGCATGTTGTAATCACACAGGACGATGCCCTCGAAATCCGGATGAACCTCCTGCAAGGCTGACGCACCATCCGCAAAACAGGCCACCGGGATATCCTCCAGCTCCAGGGTCTGTTCCATCAGTGGCCGGATATCCGGGTCGTCATCGACAAAAATGACTGAAGCGGTTGTCATTCCTCTGCCCTACGCTGTTTCAATTTGAGAACGAACTCGGCACCCGGACCATCGTCACGATTGTGGCCGACCAGGTTTCCGCCCAGAGCTTCAACGATCTGACGGGAAATGGAAAGCCCCAGGCCCAACCCCTGTTTGACAGAGCGGGTGGTAAAAAACGGTTCGAACACCTTCTCTGTGTTACCGGGAAGGCCATGCCCATTGTCTCGAACCCGGCAACGCCAGTTCCCCTCTTCGTCATCAATCATGATCTCGATCAACGGCTCGTCACGGCCTTCAACCGCCTGAACCGCGTTCGCCACCAGATTGACCATCACCTGCTCGATCCGGATCAGATCCCCGTGGCACATGACCGGCTGCTCCGGACGATGCCAATCGATGCCAATGCCGCTACTGCTGTGCTGGGCACGAATAATCTTGAGGGCTCCATCCACCGCCAATCTGAGATCAACCACCGACGGGGGGCCCTCGGATTTTCTCGCGAACACCTTAAACTGTCGGATGAGCTCCGCCATCTTGTCGCACAGGGCGACAATTTCCCCCAGGTTGGCATCCACCATATCGGTGGCCCCCCGCTCCAGAAACTTCCGACTGTTGCGGGCATAACCCTGGATAGCGGTCAGGGGCTGATTGATCTCGTGGTTCAGACCCGCCGACATTTGCCCGAGCACCGCGAGCTTGGCAGCCTGGATGAGCTCTTGCTGGGTTTCACGCAACTCCGTCTGGGCTCTCTCCCGCTCCTGTATCTCTTCCAGCAGTTGGTCATTGGAACGTTTAAGATCGGCTGTCCGCTGAGCAACGCGACGCTCCAACTGCTCTCCCCTCAAGGCCAGTTCACGTTCCCGCCGGTATCGTTCGCGGAGATACAACCAGGTAAGGAACCCGGCCAGGAACAAGGCCAGCCCGCTGACCAGGAAACCGGCGCGGGTCCAGAGTACTGATCGCGTCTCGGTCAGTACCATCAGGCTCCAGTCCAGCCTGGGCAGGTCCACCTCGACGGTCAGGTACGTGCCGACACTGTTGCTGTCCCGTAACTGAATCCGTGTGGAATAATCCGCCAGCCCCCACGGCTTGCCAGTGACCGAGAAGTCAACAGGCGCTAAATCCCGCTCGGGGTAACGCTGCCGCACGCGGGCGGTTTTTTCGGCCTTGTCACCTGGCCGAAAGTCCCGATACAACCACTGGCTGCGACTGGACAGAAAACTGATGCCGTCGCCGTCCAGCACCACCATTTGCGCCTGCTGGGTCGATTCTGGCCGGTGCCACTGCGACTCCAGCTCATGGACCAATATCTTGATGGCTACGACCCCGAGCATTTTGCCCCGCTGATCGCGCACCGGATGAGTGAAGTACAGACCACGCTCCAGGGACCGTAAACCCAAGGCGAAATAGGCCACTGAATCTCCGGTTTGCACGGCTTCAGAAAAGTAGGGGCGAAACGCGTAATTATTGCCAACGAAGGTGTCCGGCTGGCCGAAATTGTTGGCCGCAATCGTCAAACCAGACAAATCCATCAGGTAGATATCTGAGCCGCCGACAATGGTGGCCATTCTTTGCATCTGCTCGTTGGCGCGAAGCAGGGTCACGGCATCATTCGGTTGCTTGAGCGCGTCGGCTAACAGGGGGTGTTCGGCGATAAGAGCCGGTACCGGCAGATACCGGTTCAGCTCATTCGCAACCAGTTGTCGGTACCGGAAAGCCTCTTGCAGGGCCTCCTGCTCCAGCTGGCGATAACCGTACCAACCGCCCAGAAGCCAGGACAGCAGCATGATGACAACCAGAATCACAACGACGCTGAAGCGCTGGAGCATGGAATTCAGTTCCGAAACATCAAAGAGGGGCTTCGGCCAAGCCTAGCGCCCCCGGACCGGCAGGACAACCCGCTCAGCGGCAGGTTGTCCTCCGGGTACTGGCCAGATCAGGCTGCGGCCAGAGCCGGCGCACGCTTGCGCTGGATGAGCATGGCGATTACCGCCAGCGCGATACCGGCCAGATCCGTCCACAAACCACCCTCGATGGTCAGCAGGGCTGCGGCCACCAGTAACAACCGTACCAGAACCGGGGCGGACGACCGTGCGAACCAGCCCAGCACACCGGCAGACAGCAGGTACACGCCAAAGGTAGCGGTAATCAGCGCCCGTCCGATTTCGAACCACCCTCCTTCCATCAACAGCGCACTGTTGTAGAAGAACATGAAGGGCACGATGAACGCCGCAATGCCGATACGGAACGACGCCACCGATGTCGACATGGCGTTGGCACCGGAAATACCCGCCGCCGCATAGGACGCCAGTGCCACAGGCGGCGTGATGGCCGAGACCACGGCAAAGTAGAATACAAAGAAGTGCGCCGTCAGCGGCTCAATCCCCAACTGCACCAGGCCCGGAGCCACGACCGAAGCTGCAACGGCATAAGCTGCGGTGGTCGGCATGCCCATGCCCAGCAGAATGGAAATAAACATGGCAAACACCAGAGCCAGCAGATGACTGTGGGCCGCCACATCCAGCAACAGCACTGAGAACCGAGCGCCAACGCCGGTGAGTGAGATCACACCCACAATGACACCGGCGGCCGCACAGACCACGATGATCTGAATCGACATATAGGCCGCTATCTCAAACGCATGCAGAATCTGCCGCAGGCCCATCTTGTTGGGGGAAATCCAGCTGACCACCGCCGCGGAAATCGTGGCCAGAGTACCGGCACGAATCACCGAGTAGCCCTGGAACAACGCCACGATCAGAATGATGATGGGCACAAACAGGTATACCTGGCGCAGCATCAGGCGCAAATTGGGCAGCTCGTCTTCGCGCATGCCGCGCATCCCCAGCTTCTTGGCCTCGAAATCGACCATGAAGTAGACCGAGGCAAAGTACAGAATCGCCGGAATAATCGCCGCAATGGCAATTTCGGTATAGGGAATACCGGTAATCTCCGCCATGATGAAGGCGCCCGCACCCATGATCGGCGGCATGATCTGCCCGCCCGTAGACGCTGCTGCTTCAACCGCGCCGGCGGATTCCTTGCTGTAGCCAACCCGCTTCATCAAGGGGATGGTCAGGGAACCGGTGGATACCACGTTCCCGGCACTGGTGCCGTTAATCATACCCATCAGGCCAGAGGCGAAAATGGAGACTTTGGCGGGACCACCCCGGGACCGGCCAGCCGCCGCAAAAGCGAAATTCACAAAGTAGTCACCTACCTTCGACGCCTGCAAAAACGCGGCAAAGATAATGAACAGGATAATGTAGGTCGAAGACACCGCCGTGGTCGGCCCGAGAATACCCGCATCGGTATAGACCTGGCTGAAGAAGCGCTGCACCGACAGCCCGGGATACCCCAGAAAGCCCGGAAGGTAGGGGCCGGCGAAGACGTAGGCCAGAAAGACCAGTGCAATCACCACCAGAGCCATACCGGCTACCCGGCGGGTAAGCTCCATAATCAGCGCGGTACCGGCCACAGCGGCAAAAGAAATACCCACGGGGGCGAACGCGGTGCCGGTGGTCATCCGCATGGAGGTGTTGAACACCACCAGCAGGTAGGCAGCAGCCGCCACAGAGCAGATGATGAGAACCAGATCCGGCACGCTGAACCGGGCACGATCGCGCTGGTGGAACCAGCTCATGACAATACCCACACCGGAAGCCGCCAGCAGCGGCCAGCCAAAATGCCAGGTTTCCAGCTCGGCGGGAATCCGCAGGGTACCACCCAGAATCATCTGGTGAAAGGCGTAAGTCTGGTACAGCGCATAGAGCGCTGGAATCAGTGCGACTGCTGCAAACCAGGTGGTCCAGCGATGCCGCGCAGCACCTTCTTCACTGGAAACGAAGCGGGCACCGGCAAACAGGATAAAGCCCAACACCAGGGCACCGGCCACGTGCACAATACGGAACGACCAGGTTTCCATGGGCGACACGTTCAGGGTGTAGAGGTGAAACGCCGAATAGGCAATGGCCAGCAACACCACGAACTTCAGCAAAATACCGGTGTACAGGCGACGGTTCGCCTCTACCGGTTCTTCATCCACATTGTGGGCCAATACATGGTCTTCATTGACCGTCAGGTTTTCTGCCAGCTGCGTTTCGCCGCCGGCATGGGATTGTTCTTTGGTCATGATAAGTCCTGCCTGTCTGAGAGGCGGTGAATCGGTATCGACCGGATGCCGAAGGGTCGTCAGGCGACCCTTCGGCCTGGTTCATTACTGCTTGATGGCCGCGTCTTCGATGGGATAGCCGTTCTCGTTGAACCAGCGTGCTGCACCCGGATGCCAGGGCAGTACCTTGTTCTTGGTGTAGTTCTCGGGAACGGAGTGGCGCGCTGCCTTGTGGATCGACACCATCTTGTCGTTGTTCTCCATGGTCAGCTTGGTGATTTCATACACAAAGCTTTCCGGCATATCGCAGTTCACCATGGCGAAGTTCCACATGGAGACCACTCGGGATGGAGCGTCCAGGGACTGGTAGGTGCTGGCCGGAATGACGAACTCCGACACCGGGAAGTTATCGACGATCTTCTTGGCTTCATCATCGTTCATGCCGATCACGTTAACGTCGGTCTGGACTTCCAGCTGGCTGACCGCCGGAATGGGAATACCGGCCGCAAAGGCCACCACATCAATCAGACCATCCTGAAGCTGGCCACCGAGGTCTGACCAGCTGCCGTTACGACGCTCGAACTTGACGCCCAGCGTTTCCATCATGCGCGGGAAGTAGGTATCCGAGGTGGAGCCGGCCGGCCCGAAACCAATGGTGGCACCGTCCGGAATCTCGGAGATGCTGGTAATACCGGAGCTGGAAAGCGTGGCAATGGAGAACGGGGTTTCATACATCGGGAACATGGCACACACGTTGTCCATCTTCATGCCCGGGGCCAGCGGGCTCTCGCCTTCCATGGACTCACGGGCCGGGCCCATGGTGGTCAGGCCAAACTTCAGGTCTCCGGTGTGAACCAGCGCCATGTTCTGAACCGGGCCGCCGGTGATTTCAGCACCACCAGACACCCCCAGATTCTCCGCCACAAAGTTCGCCCAGCCGGAGCCATAGGCAAAGTAGGTGCCGCCCTGGCTTGCCGTGCCAACGGTAAAGCTCTCGGGCCAGCCGGCACGATCCTGGGCAATCACAGGGCCAGCAACAACGGAGGAGGCGATCGCAGCCGCCAGAATGGTTTGAAGTTTCATAAGAAATGCTCCCGATTCATCTTGTTGGTTGGGTGCTGATGAGGCCTGCCCGGCCTCGCTGGGGGAGCTATCAGCAAGGGCCAGGCCAGTTAGTAAAAATACTTACAAAACAATAAATTGATTTCTTATTAGACAAATAGACGAAGAACATTGGGTGGCTAACCACCCACAGCAAAGCTAATAATGGGTGGATATTCACCCATGATATTTTCGGGAGAACCAATGTCAGACTCGGAGCAATTCGCCAGCGATAATTACAGCGGTATCTGCCCCCAGGCCTGGAACGCCATGGAACAGGCCAACCAGAAGGACGAACCTGCCTACGGCGAAGACACCTGGACAGCCAAAGCGGCAGACCAACTACGCGAAGTATTTGATACCGACTGCGACGTTTACTTCGTGTTCAATGGCACAGCCGCAAACTCCCTCGCTCTGGCGTCCATCGGGCAATCCTTCCACAGCGTGATCTGCCACGAACTGGCCCACATTGAGACCGATGAATGCGGCGGCCCCGAATACGCCTCCAACGGGGCAAAACTGTTGCTGGGTACAGGTGCCAACGGCAAGCTGACCCCGGAAAGCGTGGAACACCTTGTCACCAAACGCAGCGATATTCACTATCCCAAACCCAAGGCACTGAGCATCACCCAGGCGACAGAAGTGGGTACCCTTTACTCCCCAGAGGAACTCCGTGCGTTGCGCGCAGTGGCCGACCGCCATAGCCTGAACATTCATATGGATGGCGCACGCTTTGCCAACGCGGTAGCGGCGCTGGACGTGCACCCTTCTGAAATCACCTGGAAAGCGGGTGTCGACGTGCTCTGTTTCTCCGGCACCAAGAATGGCCTGGCCCTGGGTGAAACGGTCATTTTCTTCAACCGTAAACTTGCCGAAGACTTTGAATGGCGCTGTAAACAGGCGGGGCAACTCGCCTCGAAGATGCGCTATATCTCAGCCCCCTGGTGCGGTCTGCTCACTGACGATACCTGGCTGAAAAATGCCAGACACGCCAATGCCTGTGCCGAACGGCTGGAGCACGGATTGCGCGGTATTGACGGCGTATCCCTGCGTTACCCCAGGCAGGCCAATGGTGTGTTTGTGGATTTACCGGAAACTACCCAGGCTGCGCTAAGAGCGAAAGGGTGGAAGTTCTACAACTTTATTGGCGGCTGTTCCCGGCTGATGTGCTCCTGGTCGACCTCGGAGGAGCAGGTAGATCGGTTTTTGCGGGATGTTCGGGAGTTTGCGGGGGTACCTGGGTAGAAGCGACAAGGCGCATACTATGTGAGCTGTTTGGCAAAGGTCAGCCTGTTCTAGGCTAAACGTAGTCCGTACCCAGCCCTCCCCACAATACAGCTTTCTTGCCGTTCAAGGCCTTGCTCCCTCTGCAGCGAAGCTAGGTGTATCAGCGCCATCCTTCACCAAGGATGTATCAAAGCACTCGGAAACTGATCACAAAGTCGGCACCCCCTCATGCTCCACAATACTCAAGCCTTTCCTGGGCAACGAACGATGAGTTTCATGCACCTTATCTCGTATACTACCCACCTCAAATTTGAGCCGACGGCGACTTACTAACCGGATTTAAACAGGAAAACTGAATGACAAGCACCCAACAACGCGCAGCCCTGCAACGCCAGATATGGGCGATCGCTAACGACGTACGTGGTTCTGTCGACGGCTGGGACTTCAAGCAGTATGTGCTGGGCACCCTGTTTTACCGCTTTATCAGCGAGAATTTTGCCAGTTATATCGAGGCCGATGACGACAGCATCAACTACGCAGAGCTGCCCGACAGCGTCATCACCCCAGACATCAAAGACGATGCCATCAAAACCAAGGGGTACTTCATTTACCCCAGCCAGCTGTTCGTCAATATTGCCAAGGGTGCCAACAACAACGAAAGCCTGAATACCGACCTCGCGGCTATCTTTGCTGCCATCGAAGCCTCCGCTAACGGCTACCCATCGGAGGGCGACATCAAGGGTCTTTTTGCCGATTTTGACACCACCAGCAACCGACTCGGCAACACTGTTAAGGAAAAGAACTACCGCTTGGCGGCTGTGCTCAAAGGTGTAGCCGGCCTGGATTTTGGGAATTTTGACAGTGCCCATATCGATTTGTTTGGCGATGCCTACGAATTCCTGATTTCCAACTACGCAGCCAATGCAGGCAAGTCTGGTGGCGAGTTCTTTACCCCGCAGCATGTATCAAAACTGATTGCCCAGCTCGCCATGCACAAGCAAACCAGCGTGAACAAGATTTACGACCCCGCGTGCGGGTCCGGCTCGCTGCTGCTGCAAGCAAAGAAGCATTTCGATGCGCATATTATTGAAGAGGGCTTCTTCGGCCAGGAGATTAACCACACCACCTATAACCTGGCCCGCATGAACATGTTTTTGCATAACATCAACTATGACAAGTTCAACGTGCAGCTGGGTAACACCCTGACCGATCCACATTTTGGCGATGAAAAACCCTTTGACGCCATCGTCTCCAATCCGCCCTATTCGGTGAAATGGATCGGCAGCGACGACCCTACCCTAATTAACGATGACCGCTTTGCCCCGGCCGGGGTGCTGGCCCCTAAATCCAAAGCCGACTTTGCCTTTGTTCTGCACGCGCTCAGCTATCTATCGGCCAAAGGCCGCGCAGCCATCGTCTGCTTCCCTGGCATTTTCTACCGGGGCGGTGCCGAAAAGAAAATCCGCCAGTATCTGGTAGACAACAACTACGTAGAATCGGTGATCTCACTCGCCCCCAACCTGTTTTATGGCACCACCATCGCGGTCACCATCCTGGTGTTGTCCAAACACAAAACTGACACAACCACCCAGTTCATTGATGCCAGCGGCGAGGCGTATTTCAAAAAAGAAACCAATACCAACCTCCTGACCGATCAGCATGTTGAAGACATCATGCGCGCGTTCGACCGCAAGGAAAACATTGAGCATTTTGCGCGCTCCGTGCCGTTTGAAGAGATCGCCGCCAATGACTACAACTTGTCAGTCACCAGCTACGTAGAAGCCAAAGACACCCGCGAGCAGATCGACATTACCCAGCTCAATGCTCAGCTAAAAACCACAGTGGCCAGAATCGACCAACTGCGCACCGAGATTGATGCCATTGTGGCGGAGATTGAAGGTGAGGAGCTGTAGGCATGAGCAATGTGAGATTTATGGACAAGCTGGACGATAGCGTTCATATGGACTGGGTATCCCTTGGTGCTGTAGCAGATATTGGCACCGGAAGCTCAAATCGCCAAGATAAGAGTGAAAATGGAATCTATCCATTCTATGTTCGTTCAAAGAACGTATTAAAGTCAGATACCTTTCAGTTTGATGAAGTGGCTATAGTCGTACCCGGCGAAGGCGGAATTGGTGAGATATTCCACTACGTGGAAGGGAAATATGCCCTACATCAGAGAGCATATAGAATTCGCGTTATATCAGGCATATTGAACACAAAGTTTCTCTATCACTTCATGTCATCAAATTTTAAGAAATACATTCTGGCAAAAAGTGTTGGAGCAACTGCAACCTCTATAAGGAAGCCCATGCTTGAGGGATTCCAGATTCCCATCCCATGTCCGGAAAATCCGAAAAAATCCCTTGAGATCCAGGCGGAAATCGTCCGAATTCTTGACGCATTTACCTCCCTTACCGCCGAGCTTACCGCCGAGCTTACCGCAAGAAAAAAGCAATACAACTACTATCGCGACAAGTTGTTGAGTTTCGAAGATGGAGAAGTAGCGTGGAAGCCGCTCGGAGAGATTGGAGAATTTATTCGGGGTAAACGCTTTACCAAAGCTGATTATGTAGATGACGGTATCAGCGCTATCCATTACGGTGAGATTTACACCCGGTACGGAGCATTCACGACTAGGGCACACTCCCAGGTCCGAAGTGATATGGCGAAGACACTTCGTTATGCGCTGCCTGGTGACGTGGTAATAACGGATGTGGGAGAGACCGTAGAGGACGTTGGTAAAGCCGTGGCATGGCTAGGCGATGGAAAAGTCGCTATTCACGACCACTGCTATGCTTTCCGGCATACAATGAACCCGAAGTACGTTTCTTACTGCATGCAAACCGCATCGTTTATTGCTGAGAAGGCGAAGCATGTGGCCAGAACCAAGGTCAATACACTGTTAATGACCGGCTTTTCGAAGGTTTCGATCCCTATCCCCTATCCGGATGATCTCGAGAAGTCACTTGACGAACAGGCTCGTATTGTATCGATTCTGGACAAATTCAACGCCCTTACCGACTCGATTTCCGAAGGCTTACCCCGAGAGATCGAGCTGCGGCAAAAGCAATATGAATACTATCGGGATCTTCTGCTGAGCTTCTCAAAACCGGAAGAGGTCGCGGCTTGATATGAGCAAGACCCTAACGGAAATAGCCCAACAGCTCAGAGGCGCCAATAAAAGGGTGCAGTTGATTTATGCCTTTAATGGCTCGGGGAAAACCCGCCTATCCCGGGAATTCAAACAACTGATTGCGCCAAAGAATGATGATGAAGATGTCACCAATAGTGAAGGTGAAAGTGCATTCTCAAGAAACAAAATCCTCTACTACAATGCGTTCACCGAGGACTTGTTCTATTGGGATAACGATCTGGACTCAGATGCAGAACCTAAGCTGAAAATTCAACCCAACTCTTTTACCGACTGGGTTTTGAAGGATCAGGGGCAGGATCTCAATATCGTCACAAACTTCCAACGTTATGCTAATCAGAAACTCACCCCGCATTTTAGCGCAGATTTTACAGAGGTGACTTTTTCACTTGAGCGTGGCGATAACGAACATTCCGGCAACCTGAAAATCTCCAAAGGTGAAGAGAGCAACTTTATCTGGAGCATTTTTTACACCCTGTTGGATCAGGTTATTACAATCCTCAACGTTGCTGAGCCCACTGAGCGTGAGACAAATCAGTTTGACCAGTTGGAATATGTCTTTATTGATGACCCAGTCAGCTCACTGGATGAAAATCATCTGATTGAGTTGGCCGTCAACTTGGCGGGCTTGATCAAATCCAGTCAGTCTGGGCTGAAGTTTATTATCACAACTCACAGCCCTCTTTTTTATAACGTGCTCCACAATGAACTTGGTTTGAACAAAAATGGTAAAAAAGAAGGCTGCTACCTGCTGGAACGTTTTGAGAATGGCAGCTACCTTCTGAACACCAAATATGGGGATTCCAACAAGAGCTTTTCCTACCATCTATATCTAAAACAGGTCCTTGAGCAGGCAGTCGCGGAAAACCAGGTACAAAGGTACCATTTTACGCTCTTACGTAACCTGTACGAGAAAACGGCGAGCTTTCTCGGTTATCCGAGATGGTCTGAACTCTTACCGGGTGACCAGCAGGCGTATTTGAACCGCATCATCCAGTTCTCCAGTCATTCAACCTTGTCAAATGACACGGTCACCGAGCCAACAGAGCCCGAGAAGCAGACTGTTAAGTTACTGCTTAATCACTTGAAGAATGAATATGGCTTTTGGAAGCAGGTCGAAGCCAATGACTGAACTCACTGACATTAAAGCATAAGGAAGGAACCCTGTGCCCAATCTAAGTCTGGAAGATCAAACCACAGAATTTCTGCTCTACACCGCACCCAACGGCAAGATAAAGGTAGAGGTGGTGCTCAGCAATGAGACCATCTGGCTGACTCAGGAAAGAATGGCGGAGCTGTTTGGTGTGCAGCGCCCGGCAATTACCAAGCACCTGAAGAACATTTTTGAAAGCGGAGAGTTAGAGGAATCAGTGGTATGTTCCATTTTGGAACATACCACTGAACACGGCGCTGTGGCCGGGAAAACCCAGACGAATAGGGTCAAATACTACAACCTGGATGCCGTGATTTCGGTTGGCTACCGGGTCAACTCGGCACAGGCCACACAGTTCCGTATCTGGGCGACGCAGCTGATCAAAGAGTACATCATCAAGGGCTTTGCCATGGATGATGAGCGCCTGAAAAATGGCCGCTACTTCGGTAAAGATTACTTCCGCGAATTACTGGAGCGGGTGCGCTCCATTCGAGCCAGTGAGCGGCGCATCTACCAGCAGATTACCGATATTTTTGCTGAATGCAGCATTGATTACGACCCCAGATCGAAAACCACCCAGTTGTTCTACGCCCACGTTCAGGACAAGTTCCATTACGCCATTACTGGCCACACCGCTGCAGAAATCATTTCACTCAAAGCCGATGCCAGTAAGCCTTTGATGGGCATGAGCACTTACAAAAACGCACCGGCTGGCCGGGTATTAAAGTCAGATTCTGTGGTCGCGAAGAATTATTTGAGCGAAACCGAAATCAAACAACTCGAACGGGCAGTCTCGGCTTTTTTCGACTATATCGAAGGCATCATCGAGCGGCGCAACAGTTTCACGATGGAAAGCTTTGCTGAAAGCGTCAACAAATTTCTTGCCTTCAATGAGTACCGGATTCTGGAAGGCTATGGCAACGTTAGCCGAAAGCAGGCCGAGCAAAAAGCTTATGCCGAATACGACAAGTTCAACAAGCAGCAACATATCGAATCAGACTTCGATCGCGAAGTGAAAAAGCTGCTTCAAAGAAAGGACGCGGATACGTGATTGACTACAAGGCCATTGCCGAAACCAATCAATTTATCGTTCTGGATAGATATACCAAGTGCGTTCAGCTCAGTGAAACCTATCAAAGTGAATACGACCTGGAACGGGAATTTATAGCCGACCTTGAAAACCAGGGGTATGAATATCTGCCAGACCTCAACTCCCCGGATGCACTGCTGGCCAATGTGCGCCAGCAACTGCAAACCCTGAACAAACTGCAGTTTTCCGAGAGCGAATGGCAGCGCTTTGTGGAAACTTTTCTTGACCGGCCCAGTGAAACCGTCATCGATAAAACCCGCAAAGTTCACGATGACTATATTCACGACTTTGTATTCGATGATGGCCGCATCCAGAACATTTACCTACTGGATAAAAAGAACGTTACCCGCAACAAGCTACAGGTCATCAAGCAATTTGAGCAAACTGGGAGCCATGCCAATCGCTATGATGTCACCATTCTGGTCAATGGATTGCCCATGGTGCAGGTGGAACTGAAACGGCGCGGTGTAGCCATTCGCGAGGCCTTTAACCAGGTGCACCGCTACAGCAAAGAGAGTTTTAACAGCGAGCATTCCCTGTTCAAGTTTCTCCAGCTATTTGTGATTTCCAATGGAACTGATACACGCTACTTTGCCAACACCACTCAGCGGGACAAGAACAACTTTGACTTCACCATGCATTGGGCAAAGGCCGACAACAGCCTGATCAAAGATTTGAAAGATTTCACCACCACCTTCTTTCAGAGAAACACTCTGCTGGAGGTGCTGTTGAAATACTCGGTGTTTGATGTCAGCAACACCCTTCTGGTAATGCGCCCGTACCAGATTGCCGCGACCGAACGCATCCTGTGGAAGATCAAAAGTTCCCATGCGAGCAAGAACTGGAGCAAGCCGGAAAGCGGCGGCTATGTCTGGCACACCACAGGCTCCGGCAAGACGTTGACCAGCTTCAAAGCAGCAAGGCTGGCCACCGAGCTGGACGTTATCGACAAGGTATTCTTTGTTGTGGACCGTAAAGACCTGGACTACCAGACCATGAAGGAGTACCAGCGGTTCTCCCCCGATAGCGTCAACGGCTCGGACAGCACCGCAGGGCTGAAGCGCAATCTAGACAAAGAAGATAACAAGATCGTCGTCACCACCATTCAAAAGCTCAATAACCTGATGAAGAGCGAAAACGACCTGCCAATATACACCAGGCAAGTCGTTTTTATTTTTGACGAATGCCACCGCAGCCAGTTTGGTGAAGCACAGAAAAACCTTAAGAAGAAGTTCAAGCGGTTCTATCAGTTCGGCTTTACCGGTACCCCCATTTTCCCCCAGAACGCTCTCGGTGCAGAAACCACCGCCAGCGTGTTTGGTCGTGAATTGCACTCCTATGTGATCACCGACGCCATTCGCGATGAAAAGGTGCTCAAGTTCAAGGTGGACTACAACGATGTGCGCCCCCAGTTCAAAGTCATTGAAACCGAGCAGGACGAAACAAAACTGACGGCAGCGGAAAATCGGCAGGCCTTGCTGCACCCCGAACGTATCCGGGAAGTGTCGCAGTACATTCTGAATCACTATCGACAGAAGACTCATCGCCTGCAACCGGGCGCCATGGGCTTTAATGCCATGTTTGCCGTCAGCAGCGTGGACGCCGCAAAGCTCTATTATGAATCTCTGAACCAACTTCAAGCCGAGAATGATAAACCGCTCAGGATTGCCACCATTTTTTCCTTTGCCGCCAACGAGGAACAGGATGCCATTGGCGATATTGCTGACGAGAGTTTTGAAGTCTCGGCTATGAACAGTAGCGCCAAGGAGTTTTTAAACGCCGCGATTGCCGACTACAACGCTTTATTCAAAACCAGCTTCAGTGTCGACAGCAACGGCTTCCAGAACTACTACCGCGATTTGGCCAAGCGCGTGAAATCCAGAGACATCGACCTGTTAATTGTAGTGGGCATGTTCCTGACCGGCTTTGATGCGCCAGTGCTCAACACCTTGTTCGTGGATAAGAACCTGCGCTACCATGGCCTGATCCAGGCCTTTTCGCGCACCAACCGGATTTATGACGCCACCAAAACCTTTGGCAATATCGTAACCTTCCGTGATCTGGAGAAGGCGACCATTGACGCCATCACCCTGTTTGGCGACAAGAACACCAAGAACGTAGTACTGGAGAAAAGCTACAAGGAATACATGGAAGGCTTCACCGATCTCGTTACCGGCGAAGCACGACGTGGCTTCATGACGGTGGTAGCAGAATTGGAACAGCGCTTTCCCGCCCCGGATGAGATTGTTAAAGAAAAGGACAGGAAGGCGTTTGCCAAGCTGTTCGGCGAGTACCTGCGCGTTGAAAACATACTGCAGAATTTCGATGAATTTGCCAGCCTGAAAGCCCTGCAAACGATTGATACTAGTGACCCTGCGGAAGTGGAAGCATTCAAGGCGAAACATTACCTGAGCGATGAAGATCTCGCCGTTTTGAAGAGCATACGATTACCCTCTGAGCGCAAGATTCAGGATTACCGCTCCACCTACAACGACATACGCGACTGGATTCGCCGAGAAAAGGCCGGCAACGATAACAACCAGTCCAGCATCGACTGGGATGATGTGGTCTTCGAGGTAGACCTGCTCAAGTCACAGGAAATCAATCTGGACTACATTCTGGAGCTGATCTTTGAGCACAACAAGAAAACCAAAAGCAAGTCAGACCTGATTGATGAAGTCCGCCGCCTGATTCGGGCCAGCCTGGGTAATAGAGCCAAGGAGAGTTTGGTGGTCGACTTTATTAACCAGGCAGATCTTGATGATATTCCTGACAAGGCCAGTGTCATTGACGCGTTCTTCACCTATGCAAGAGCTGAGCAACAGCGAGAAGCGCAGGCACTGATTACGGCCGAAAAGCTTAACGCGGAAGCGGCCAGGCGCTACATCGCCACGTCTTTGAAACGAGAGCATGCCAGCGACAATGGTACGGAGCTCAATAACATTCTGCCGAAAATGAGTCCGTTGAATCCGCAATACCTCACCAAGAAACAAAGCGTTTTTGAAAAAGTTTCGGCGTTTGTAGAGAAGTTCAAAGGCGTAGGCGGGCAGATCTAGAGCTCACCAACGCCCCTGCAAAGTCGCCACAATCTTACGACCACCGGCATGATTCCGGTGTTCGCAAAGGTAAATCCCCTGCCAGGTACCGAGTGCCAGATGGCCGTGGCTGATGGGAATGGTCAGCGACGGCCCGATGATCACGCTTTTTATGTGGGAGGTGGTGTCATCCGGGCCTTCCAGGGTGTGCTCGTAATAATCGGCGTGCTCCGGCACCATCACATTGAAGTGACGCTCCAGATCGCCACGCACGTCCGGGTCGGCGTTTTCATTGATGGCCAGGGAAGCGGAGGTGTGCTGAATGAACAGGTGCAGCAACCCCACCTCGCAGTTGGTCAGCTCCGGCGCCTGGACCAGGATCTCGTTGGTGACGAGATTGAAGCCCCGTGGCAACGGTGCTAACTCAATGATGTTCTGGTGCCAGATCATAGGTACTCCAACGTTCGGTTATTTCTGAAGTTCGTCCCAGGGGTGTACCGGCACCACGGCTTCCTCCGACACTTCGTTCTCGAAGGAACTGCGGAAGTAGTCCATGGCCTTTTCGGCCTCACCCAACTCATCAAACCGCGCCACGTGGTAGATCGCTTCGCCCTCATTCACCAAGGGCAGATTGTTCACGCAGATGACAATCCCGGAACAGGGCGAGGTGATGGCCACTTCAGTCTCGCCAAACGGATCGGCCACCATGGCCAGTCGTTGTCCCTTGCGAACCTTCTGGCCCAGCCGGGCCACCGGGCGCATGATGCCGTCGATATCTGCCCGAACCCACTGGGAATTGGCCGCTGTTTCCGAGCGCTTTTTCGGCGCCTTGGGGCCTTTCTTGGCGGGCACCATTTCCAGTTCCCGCATTACCCGGATCACACCTTTAACACCGCTGGCGATAACCACTTCATCAAAACGCAGGGCTTCCCCGCCTTCAAAGGTGATCACCGGAATATCCAGCGAATCGGCATAGGCCCGCAGACTGCCTTCGCGCAGACCGGCATTGATGATGATAGGCGCACCAAAGGCTTCAGCCATGCGGGAAGTTTCCGGATTTTTCAGCTCGGCGCGGATCTGCGGCAGATTGAACCGGTGAATGGCGCCGGTATGCAGATCGATAATGTGGGTGACGCTTTCCATGATCTGGGTGCGCAACAGATAGGCAATACGCCCACCCAGAGAACCACTCTCTGAGCCCGGGAAACACCGGTTCAGATCCCGCCGGTCCGGCAGGTAGCGCGTACGCTGCACGAACCCGAAGATATTGACAATCGGGACCGCCACCAGGGTGCCCCTCAGGTGCCGCAACGCGGAGTTCTTCAATACACGGCGGACGATTTCAACACCGTTGATCTCATCGCCGTGGATGGCGCCACAGACCATCAATACCGGGCCATCCCGGCGGCCGTGTACCACTTCCACCGGAATATGCAGCGGGGTATGGGTGTAGAGTTTTGCCACCGGGACTTCCACGGTCTCCCGGGTACCGGCTTTCACCTCTACGCCGGCAATCTCAAACGGAGCTCTGGCCATGCCTTCTTATCCCCTGCCCCGGGTTTTGGTTTTCCAGGGTTTATAGTTCTTTTCGGTCCAGTTGATGATCATGCCCG
Organism: Marinobacter sp. EN3; assembly: GCF_000475315.1. Taxonomy (NCBI): domain Bacteria; kingdom Pseudomonadati; phylum Pseudomonadota; class Gammaproteobacteria; order Pseudomonadales; family Marinobacteraceae; genus Marinobacter; species Marinobacter sp. EN3. The sequence continues at coordinate 129,647 of NZ_AXCC01000030.1, read as the reverse complement.
CCACGTTCTTTCCGGTGGCATTTTCAATACCCTCCAGGCCAGGCGAGGAATTCACTTCCATCACCAACGGACCTCGGCTGGAACGCAGCAGGTCCACGCCGGCGACGTTCAGGCCCATGGCTTTGGCGGCAGTAATGGCAGTTCGGCGCTCTTCCGGAGTAATTCTCACCAGCGAGGCGGTGCCACCGCGGTGCAGATTGGAGCGGAATTCGCCTTCAGCGCCCTGGCGTTTCATGGCAGCAATAACCTTGTCGCCGATCACAAAGCAGCGAATATCGGCGCCACCAGCTTCCTTGATGAACTCCTGCACCAGAATATCGGCTTTCAGGCCCATAAAGGCCTCGATCACGCTTTCTGCCGCCTTGCGGGTTTCCGCCAGCACCACGCCGATGCCCTGGGTGCCCTGCAGCAGCTTGATCACCACCGGAGCCCCCCCCACCATTTTCAGCAATTCCGGCACGTTGTCCGGTTTATTGGCAAAACCGGTCACCGGCATGCCGACACCTTTGCGGGCCAGCAATTGTAAAGAGCGCAGCTTGTCGCGCGAACGAGTAATGGCAACCGATTCATTCACCGGAAACACGCCCATCATCTCAAACTGCCTGAGCACCGCAGTGCCGTAAAACGTGACCGAGGCACCAATGCGGGGAATCACAACATCAAAATCTTCCAGCACCTCTTCGTGGTAGTGGATTTTCGGGTCGGCAGAGGTGATGTTCATGGAGCAGTGCAGGCAGTCGATGACCTTCACTTCGTGGCCACGGTTAATGCCTTCCTCCACCAGACGCCGGGTCGAATACAGGTGACGGTTTCGGGACAGTACCGCAATTTTCATAGTCAGGTCCTTGGTGCCGGCTCGCCGGCAAGATAAGAAGCTTCAGGGTATATCGTCGAGCGTCCCGCCATGGCGGTGCGCCCGAGTAACATCCGGAACCGCATGGAGTCCCGGTTGGTCAGTGTCATTTCAATGGGCCAGCTCTGATCGCCGAGTACCAGTGTGGTTTCAATCACCAGCCGTTGTTCCTTGTGGCCACCGGAATCCGATACCGTGCGCTCATCCAGCACCCGGGCATCGCATTCCACCACATGGTGCAGGTCGTTCTGAACCGGGTGCACCCAGAACTTCACACGACGTTCGCCGTTTTCGGTATAGGGCTCGGTTCGGAACGTGTGCAGACAGGATGTCCTGGCGCCAGTATCCACCTTGGCCTTGATACGCTGGATATCAAGATCAGGCAGCGCCACCCATTCCCGCCACCCCAGACTAACCTTGTTCTCCGCGGCTTTCGGGGGAGTGGTTTTAATGGCTTCAGGTTTTATTGTCGACATCCGGTAATTCCTTTTCTTGCTGTTGTTCCGACCCGACCAGCTGTATGCGGAAAGGTTCGGAATGACTGCCGGCGTAGACACTGGTGTGAGGAAACGGTATTTCAATACCAGCCCCGTCCAGTGCTTTCTTGATAGCGACCATCATGCCGCCTTTACCTTCCAGGAAATCCTCCCGGGCCACCCAGAAGGAAAACTGGAGATCCACAGACGAAGGCCCGAAACCGGTCACCAGCACAAATGGCCGGGGCTCTTCCAGGCAATGCGGATTGGTCTCCGCCAGCCCGAGCAACAGATCCCGCACCCGCTCCACATCTTCAGCGTAGGCGATACCGATCACCAAATCGATCCGCCGGATCGGAAACCGGGACCGGTTCACCACCCGGGTTTTGATCAGGGTTTCATTGGGGATACGCACATACAGGTTGTCCGGTGTTCTCAGCTTTACACTGAGCAGATCAATCGCCACCACCTCACCAATGGTGGCATCCGCTTCGATGACATCGCCTATCTCAAACGGACGCTCCATCACCAGAAACAGGCCACTGATGATGTTGGAAGCCGATGTCTGCGAAGCAAAGCCAATGGCTACCGTGAGAATACCGGCCGCCCCCAGCACCACTTCCAGTGAAAACCCGGCTTCCCGCAGCGCTGCGATAGCAAACAGTACGAAAATCACATAGAACACCAGGCGCCGGATGAGCACCTGGTGGTGCCGTGAAGTGCGGCTTTCGACCAGCCGCCCGACGCTCCGGGCCAGCATGGTACCCAGGAAGATACCCAGCACCAGCAAAAATCCCGCCGCCAGCCACTGCCCCCAGGCAATGCCACTGATCAATTGAATAAACGTAGCCTCAATAGCCTCAATCAACAGAGTTGCTCCTGATTCTGTCAGCCAAACATTCGGTCAAACGCCCGCACCAGGCGGCGCCCTTTGGCCAGCTTTTCCCGGGGCGGCGCCACCAGTTGGCATTGACCGGCACAGGCGGGTACCGACTGTTCAATATTCAGGCTGGCAGAGTTCATATCGGTTTCACACTCTACCGTGACACCCGGCGTCCACAGCTGTCCACGCTCGTTACGATAAAGGGCCAGCAATGGCGTGGGCAGGCTGAACCTTTCCAGCAGCAGTGCCTGCTCACGGCGATTGATAATGGTCACCGGAGTAACGGCCCGCCAGGGACGTTTCGGCACCGCCTCAAGTGCCAGACGACCAAACGTGGAGGAAGCGTAGCAAAGCTCTCCCTCCATGGTGTTACGGCCAAGCCAGGTCATGGAGGGCACGGCCAGCGGGATCTCGGTCAGCTCTGTTTGCCCATCGCCTACACACACTTTCATCCACAAGGATGTTCCCACGTAAAGCAAACAGCGCCCACCGGCAGGAATGGTTAAAGGCTGGAACGGCCGTATAACCGTGGGACGACAGCCCATAGCGGGGTTGAAGCGGACGATACCTTGATCATCCATACGCACAAAACGCTGCACCGGAATATCAGCGGATGGCACGGTATGGCCCAGGGTTTCCTGCCAATGCAGGGGATCGGAATGAATATCCAGCTTCTCCTCACGCACCTGCCACTCAAGATCCAGCAGGGTAATCCAGACCCGGGTATGTCCAAGCTGATGTTGCTGTGTCTGGCCGGATGCCAGTTGATAGGGGTGCGCCCAGACACCTTCGCGCTGGCTTTCGGTTTGCTCGGTCATGCCTGCGAAACGGCTCCTTGTTGTCAGCGTGATTCGGTGGCGGCTGGTTTTAACTATAATCCAATCCGGTAGCTGCAGCGAATATACAAGCCTATGATTTTTTGGGTTGTATTTACCCTTATATGCACCCGTCAACGACCTGGATGACCCGATGACACAACTGGTGTGGTTCCGTAACGACCTTCGGCTTGCCGACAATCCTGCCCTGACGGCCGCGTGCCAGTCAGTAGAACCGGTGCGCGCGTGTTTTGTAGTCACCCCTCAGCAATGGCAGGAACACGACTGGTCTGCCGCCCGGGTACGCTTTGTTCTTGAACACGCCAACGCTCTGGCCCGGGAACTGGCTGAGCTTGGCGTTCCACTGACATTCCTGAACGCCGAGCGTTTTTCGGATGGCAGCGATGCACTGCTGCAGTTCTGCAAGGACAGTGACATTGCCGACGTCCATTTCAACGAGGAGTACGGCATTAACGAACGCCGCAGGGATAAAGCACTGCGCGATCGCCTGGTGGATTTCGGCATCCGGGTGAGCAAGTACCGGGATCAGACCGTCGCCCCGGTCGGCCAGATTCTGACCCAGCAGAACGAACCCTATTCGGTGTTTACGCCTTTCTCCCGTCGTTGGCGCAGTTGGATAGAGGAAACACGGCCCACTCTGCACCCCAGGCCCGCCGCGATCGGCAACGCGGTCAAACCCGAACAGACCGACACCCTGCCGGCGCCGTTCAGAGAGGCACCGGAGCCCCTGGTCCCGACGGGAGAGGATGCCGCTCACGAGCAGCTGGAAGCGTTTCTGGCGGAGCGCGCCAAGGACTACAAAGATAACCGGGACTTCCCGGCGCTGGATGGCACCAGCCAGCTCTCCCCCTACCTGGCCAATGGCGTGCTCTCCGGGCGCCAGTGCCTGATTGCGGCAAAGCAATCAGGCCTTTCCGGGGAAGGCGTAGAAACCTGGATCAATGAAATCGCCTGGCGGGATTTCTACATCCATATCCTTTATCACTACCCGCGGGTGAGTATGGGGCGTGCGTTCAAGGAGGAAACCGAGGCTCTGGCCTGGAATACGCCGGGCGAGCATTTCGAAGCCTGGAAGGAAGGCCGCACGGGTATCCCTATTGTGGATGCAGCCATGCGCCAGTTGAAAGCCACCGGCTGGATGCACAATCGCCTGCGGATGATCACTGCCATGTTCCTGACCAAGAACCTGTTCATCGACTGGCGGCTTGGTGAAGCCTGGTTTATGCAGAATCTGGTGGATGGCTTTCTGGCGTCTAACAACGGTGGCTGGCAGTGGAGTGCCTCAACGGGTACCGATGCTGCGCCCTACTTTCGGGTGTTCAATCCGGTGACCCAGAGTGAGCGGTTTGATCCTAAGGGGGAGTTTATTCGGAACTGGGTGCCGGAGCTGGCAAAGCTCGACAACAAGCGGATTCATGACCCTTCCAGGGGTGGTGTTATCCCAAAAGGCTATCCCAGACCCATTGTGGACCTGAAAGAGTCCCGCAAAGAAGCCATCGCCAGGTTTCAGGCGCTGAAGGATTGAGACTTTGGAGTCTCGTTGCCGGTCAGGGTTGGGGGAGGTCTTTCCAAAACACGCCGTAAATACATCCATGTAGGCTCCGTTCCGCCATCCATGGCTCCACAGGGTTTTGGAAAGACCTCCCCCAACCCTGACCTATCCTGGAGTTAACTTGCGCAGACTGGGCACTCGGGATCTTTTGCCAGCTTCATCTCTCGCCATTCCATCTGCCAGGCGTCCAGAATCAGCAGACGGCCTACCAATGGTTTACCAACCTCTGAGATGACCTTTACAGCTTCCATGGCCTGAGCCGAGCCGATCATACCGACGAGCGGAGCAATGACACCAGCTTCCGAGCAGGTCAGGTCTTCGTTGCCCTGTTCAGGATACAGGCAATGGTAACAAGGGCTTTCCGACTGGCGAGGATCGTAAACGGAAAGCTGGCCTTCACCTCTTATTGCAGCCCCCGAAACCAGGGGCACTTTCGAAGAAACCGAAGCCCGGTTCAGGGCGAACCGGGTATTGAAGTTGTCCGTGCAGTCCAGCACCAGTGTGGATTCGCTCACCAGATGGCGCAAATCATCACCATCCACCCGGCGATTCACCGCATTAACGGTAATCTCCGGATTGATCGCCCTCACCCGCTCGGCCAGACGCTCGGCTTTTGAATTGCCCAGCCAGCTTTGCTCAAAGGCTATCTGGCGCTGCAGATTTGCCAGCTCGATCTGGTCATCGTCAACCAGAGTCAGGTGGCCAATACCTGCGGCGCCCAGGTAGAGGGCCACAGGACAACCCAGGCCGCCGGCGCCAATAACCAGTACGTGGGCGGCTTTGAGTTTTTCCTGGCCGGCGATGTCGAACCGGGGCATCAGGATTTGCCGGCTGTAGCGGAGGAGTTCTTCGTCGCTGAGCATAGTTGTTCTCGCTATTGGTCGCTGGCCGGTTTTCGGGCCAGGGTCATGCGATCATTGCCGCCGTAATCTTTGCGGGTTTCCATGTTGCGCCATCCGGCTTTGGCAAACAAATCCCGTACAGCGCTGCCCTGGTCGTAGCCATGCTCCAGCAGCATCCAGCCATTGGGGTTGAGCCAGTTCAGTCCTTCGGTCACCAGCAGACGAATATCGTCCAGGCCATCGTCTCCGGCCACAAGGGCAGATTCAGGCTCGAAACGCACATCACCTTCCCTTAAATGACGGTCGCTGGCGGGTATATACGGTGGATTGGAAATAAGAAGGTCGAAAGTTCCGGCGGGAATCTGGTCGAACCAGTGGCTCTTTACCACGGTAACAGGCAATCCCAGGCGCCGGCTGTTTTCCCGGGCCAGCTCGACCGCGTCTTCCACACGGTCACTGGCCATAATCTGCCAGCCAGGCTGTTCACTGGCCAGAGCCAGCGCGATAGCGCCGGTGCCGGTGCCGAGGTCCAGCACGCTTGCGCTGGCAGGTAATTCCAGCGACAGCGCGGCCTCTACCACGCACTCCGTATCTGGCCGGGGGATCAGGGTGGACGGACTGACTTTCAGAGGGAGAGACCAGAACTCCTGCTCCCCCAGCAGATAGGCAACGGGTTGGCCGCTGGCACGCTCGCCCACCAACGCGAAGAACCGCTCTGCCTGCTCCACCGGCACGTCCCGCTCCGGCCACGCCCGGAAACTGGTGCGGGTCAGGCCGGTGATATGGCTCAACAGGAGTTCGGCATCCAGCCTGGGAGATTCACCACCAATCCGGCCTGCCGCTTCTCTCAGCAGGGCCTCACAGCTGAGCGAACATTCACTGTTGCTCATTGGCCATATCTGCCAGCAGTTCCGCCTGGTGTTCCTGCTGCAAGGGAACCACCACGGCGTCCAGATCTCCGGCAATCACTTCGTCGAGCTTGTACAGAGTCAGGTTGATACGATGATCCGTTACCCGGCCCTGAGGGAAGTTGTAGGTGCGGATACGTTCGGAACGATCACCGCTGCCCACCAGGCTCTTGCGGGTTTCCGCCATGCTCTTCTGCTGCTTTTCCAGCTCGGCATTCTGAAGGCGGGAGGCCAGCAGGCTCAGGGCCTTGGCGCGGTTCTTGTGCTGGGAACGTTCTTCCTGGCATTCCACCACAATGCCCGTGGGCAGGTGGGTGATACGGATGGCCGAGTCAGTTTTGTTCACGTGCTGACCACCGGCACCGGAGGAGCGGAAGGTATCCACCCGCAGGTCGGCCTTGTTGATCTCAACGGCTTCGGCTTCGTCGGCCTCCGGCATCACGGCAACCGTGCAGGCCGAGGTGTGGATGCGGCCCTGGGATTCGGTTTCCGGCACTCTCTGCACCCGGTGCGCACCGGATTCAAATTTCAGGGTGCCATAAACGCCATCGCCAGAGAGGCGGGCGATGATTTCCTTGAAACCGCCGTGCTCCCCTTCATTTTCGCTGAGCACCTCGACCTGCCACCGGCGTTTCTCGGCATAGCGGGAATACATGCGAAACAGGTCGCCGGCAAAGATAGCGGCTTCATCGCCCCCGGTGCCGGCACGGATTTCCAGAAACACGTTCTTGGTGTCATTGGGGTCTTTGGGCAGCATTAAACGCTGCAATTCTTCGTCCAGCTCTTCACTGCGAGCCCGGGCACTGGCCAGCTCCTCTTCGGCCATTTCCCGCATGTCTGCATCGCCGTCTTTGGCCAGCTCCGTGGCCGCATCGATGTCCTCCAGAGACTGTCGCCAAGCCTGAAAACACTTGACCACCGGTTCAATCTCGGCAAATTCGCGGGACAGGTCCCGGAATTTATCCTGATTGGCAATCACCGATGCATCACTCAGCAACGCGTTCACCTCCTCGAACCGTTCAACAAGCTGTTCGAGGCGGGACTGGATGGATGGTTTCATAGTTTTTCCGTGGTGGTGGGCTCGTCAGCTTCCAGTGCGTCCAGCTGGTAAAGCTCCCTCAGGCATTCGGTCACTTCGGTACGGCCTTCGGCCATCGCCTTGCGTACCTGAACCGAGGGTTGGTGCAGAAGTTTGTTGGTCAGGCCCCGTGCCAGTGAGCGCAGGGCCGTCTCCGGATCGGTGCCGTTGCGCAGGGCGCGCAAGGCTTTTTCGGTTTCGACATCGCGCAGCAATTCTGCACGCTGACGGAACACCTTGAGAGTGGAAACCGCATCCAGGGCACGCAGCTGATCCAGAAAATCCTGAACGCCACTGCTGATCAGGTTTTCCGCCTCCCGGGCCGCGCCCTCCCGGGAGCGAATATTCTCTTCAATCACCTGGCGCAGGTCGTCTACGGTATAGAGGTAGACGTCGGCCAGTGACGCCACTTCCGGTTCAATATCCCGGGGCACGGCAATGTCGACCATGAAATAGGGCCGGTGTTTGCGCTTCTTCAACGCCCTTTCCACCGCGCCTTTGCCCAGAATCGGCAAGGGGCTGGCGGTGGAGGAAATCACGATATCCACATCGGAAAGATGATCCGGAATTTCCGAGAGCAGAATGCCTTTACCACCGTGGGCTTCTGCCAGCGCCTGGGCCTTCTCCAGCGTACGGTTAGCCACCAGGAAACTGCGCACACCGGCTTCTGCCAGGTGTCGGGCGACCAGTTCAATGGTTTTCCCGGCACCAATCAGCAGCGCCTTGTTGCGGGACATGTCCGCAAAAATGTGGTGTGCCATGCTGACCGAGGCATAGGCAACCGACACCGGGTTTTCACCGATAGCTGTCTGGGTACGTACACGTTTGGCTACGGAAAAAGTCTGCTCGAACAACCGGGACAGAAAGGAACCGGTGGCGCTGTGTTCCCGCGCCAGGGCATAGGCATCCTTGAGCTGGCCCAGAATCTGCGGTTCGCCCAACACCATGGAATCCAGGCCGGCGGCCACCCGCATCATATGACGAACCGCGTCGGAATCCCGATGCACATAGAGAACGTTTTCAAGATCGGCCACATCCAGCTCGTGGAACCCGGCCAGCCAGCGCAACACCGAGGGGGCACAGTCGTCATCGCCGGCCAGATAGAGTTCCGTCCGGTTGCAGGTGGACAGGATAGCCGCCTCGCTGGCACCGGAGGCAGCACGGAGTTCTGAAAAGGCCTCGGCCATTCGCTCCGGCGTGAACGCCACACGCTCGCGGATCTCCACGGGTGCGGTGCGATGGTTGATTCCCAGCGTTACTAGTGCCATTTGGAGTACAGAAAACCCTGCCCAGATTATGGATAATCACTCGCCATTCTACCGGGGCAACTGCTCAGTCGCCACCCGAAAACCCGTCGCCTTCGGCAAGTGCGGACAGGTTGGGCAAGTTCAGACGCTTATGCCATTATAGGGCCTTGGCCGTGGCCGCAACCCGATCTGCCTCAATTACCGGGCAGAAAACGGTTTTCACTGACCTATCGCCGATAGCACACAGGAAGTTGCATGCAAAAATCCGCACCGTATCTGGTTACCTGCCTGTTGGGACTCACTCTCGTCACACTTCCGGGCTGCGCCGTATTTTCCGGTACCCCGGAACCCGCCGATGAGGTAATCGGGACCGATACCCCCGCAGCTACCCCGCCTGCCACGCCCATCAACTATGCCGAATTCGAACCGGAAGTGCTTTACCAGCTTCTGTCGGCTGAAGTGGCAGGCCAGCGTGGCCGTTACGATGTCACCCTGGTCAATTACCTCCAGGCTGCGAAAACCTCACGGGACACCGGCGTGATTGAGCGGGCCATGCGGATCGCCCAGTCTCTGAATGCAGACAATGCCCAGCAACAACTGGCTACACTCTGGCTGGACGTGGACCCCGACAATCTGGAAGCACATCGGATATCGGCCATTCAGGCGGTCAAGCGCCAGAAACTGGAAAACGCCCTGTTCCATATGGAGCAGATCATGGACCAGGGAGAAGACGCGGATTTTGACAGCCTCGCTGCCATGGCCGCGGGACTGCCGCCCGCGCAGCAACAGGAGCTGTTGGCGCTTTACAGTCAACTGGCAGTCAAGCACCCGGATAACCCCGAACTGCAGTACAGCATTGCCCTGCTGCAGAAAATAACCGGCACCCCCACGGTCGCCCTCCGGCAGATTAACCAGTTGCTTGAGCAGGAGCCGAACTTCCAGCCCGCCATCATCCTAAAGGGCGATCTGCTCTACCAGACCGGGCAGAAACGTGAGGCCCTGAATTACCTGACCACCAATACCCAGCGCTTCCCGTCCAACCGCCAGATGGGCACCCTCTATGGCCGCATGTTGATCAACGAGGGCGAACTGCAGGCCGCCCAGGACGAATTCGAACGGCTGGTAAAACGCTATCCGGACACCCCGGGGCTGAGACTCTCACACGCCCTGGTCGCCCTGGAAAACCAGCAACCCGCACTGGCCCGGGAGGAACTGATTCGCCTGATCGAGCAGGGCCACCATGAAGACGAAGCCAGCTACTACCTGGGACGCATCGAGGAAGATGCCGGCAATACCGACCAGGCGATCGAGTACTACCAGAGCGTGGAGCGGGGAAACTATTTCTTCCCGTCGCTGGCCCGCGCCAGTGAACTGCAAGCCCTGGCCGGCGAACTGGACCAGGCCATTGCCCATATCCAGAACCTGCGCGAGCGAGCCCCTGATCACGCCGAGAAATTCTGGCTGCTGGAGGTGAATCTGCTGATCGATCAGGAGCGGAATGAGCAAGCCCTTGCCGCAGCCGATGCTGCACTGGAAAGCTACCCGAACAACGTTGAACTTCGCTATGCGCGGGCCATGCTACAGGACACCATGGGAGAACCGGCTGGCGCAGAGCAGGATTTGAAGACCATCCTCGAACTGCAACCGGACAATGCCGTTGCCCTGAACGCCCTGGGCTACATTCTGACGGTGCGCACTGATCGTCTGGATGAAGCCCGCGGCTATATTGAAAAAGCCCTCGCGCTGGATCCGGAGAACCCAGCCATTCTGGACAGCATGGGATGGATACTGTTTCGCCAGGGCGAAACGAATCAGGCCCTCGACTTTCTGGCCCGCGCCTGGGAAGCCTACCCGGACCCGGAAGTAGCGGCACACTATGGCGAAGTCCTGTGGGTAACCGGTAATGAAGAACAGGCACGCATCATCTGGGAAGAAGGACTGGACCAGAACCCGGACCATGAAATTCTTCGGGAAACCATCGACCGGCTGACCAGTGATGGGGCCGACCAATGATCCGAAGACTACTTGGCGTGGCACTGCTAACCGGTGCCATAACCGGCTGTACCACCATCCAGCTGGAACCCTTGCCCGAGGGCATGACCAACCAGCCGCCCGCCGACTGGGCCGAGCGCAGCAACCACCTGAGCCGCTTTGACCAATGGCAACTGAGAGGAAAGCTGGCGGTAAAACAACCCTCAGACAGCGGCACTGCCATTATCAACGGCTGGCGCCAGCAGGGTGAACGCTACGACCTCTCGCTGTCATCCTCATTCCTGGGCATGGGCACAACACGACTCACGGGCGTTCCGGGCTTCATAGAATTAACCCTGGCCAATGGTGAGACCTACCAGTCCTCAGACCCGGAAACCCTGGTGGCCGCCGCTACAGGGTGGAACCTGCCCATCGACAACCTCGCCTGGTGGGTTCGAGGACTGCCGGCGCCGGAGGGTGATTTCCGCCTGCTGTTCGACGAACAGCACCAACTGGCCATCCTTCGGCAGGATGGCTGGGAAATTCGCTATGACCGCTGGCAGCCATTCATTGACAGCCTGCCCGCGCTTCCTGCCCGGATCACAGCCCTGAACGGCGACAAACGGGTACGCGTGGTCATCAGCGAATGGCAACAAGAGGACTGAGTATTGTTAACCCGGATTACCCTGCCCTCGCCCGCCAAACTCAACCTGTTCCTGCATATCGTTGGCCGACGCCCGGACGGATACCACGAGCTCCAGACCCTGTTCCAGTTTCTGGACTATGGCGACGAACTCACGTTCACACTGACTCCGGAGCAGCCCGGCATACGACTGGCAGAACCCGTACCAGGTGTTCCGGACAGTGATAACCTGGTGATCAGGGCAGCCAAAGCCCTGGCCGCAACCACTGAGAACACGCTCCCCGGCGTTACCATTCACCTCCACAAACGCTTGCCCATGGGCGGCGGCCTGGGTGGCGGCAGCTCCAACGCCGCAACCACCCTGCTTGCAATGAACCGCCTCTGGGGACTTAATCTGGGCGAAGACCAGCTTGCAGAAATCGGCCTGCGCCTGGGCGCCGATGTGCCGGTATTTGTGCGTGGCCATGCAGCCTTTGGCGAGGGGGTCGGCGAAAAACTGACCCCCACAAACCCGCCGGAAGACTGGTTTGTGGTGCTCAAACCCGAGTGCAACATCTGCACCGGAAAGATTTTTTCAGCCGAAGGGTTGACAAGGGACACACCAAAAATCAAAATACGCCCCGCTTTTGAGGGAGACGCCTCGAGGTACCGAAACGACTGTGAGGATGTAGTTCGAAAACTGTATCCTGAGGTTAACCAGAGCCTGGAGTGGCTTTCACAATTCGGACCTGCAAGATTAACCGGAACCGGGGCTTGCATTTTTGGACGTTTCCCGACAGAATCCGCAGCCCGGATTATCTGGGAAAGCAAACCCTCCGGCATCACGGGGTTCGTAGCTAAAGGGGTGAACCATTCACCTCTGCACAAAAAGCTGACAGAGCTGAAATGATGCCAAAAAAGCACGATGATATTGGGGTGTCGCCAAGTGGTAAGGCAACGGGTTTTGATCCCGTCATGCGCAGGTTCGAATCCTGCCACCCCAGCCACCTTTCTCCCGCTTCTTCTGAATCAAACGCCGATACTGAGAAGGATGCTGTCGTGTCCAAATTGATGATTTTCGCTGGCAATGCCAACCCCGAACTTGCGCGTGATATTGCCAGAAAACTCCATATTCCCATGGGCCAGGCCACTGTAGGCCGCTTCAGCGATGGCGAGACCACCGTTGAAATCAATGAGAATGTTCGTGGTCACGACGTTTTCATTATCCAGCCCACCTGCTACCCCACCAACGACAACCTGATGGAACTGATCGTGATGGCTGACGCCCTGCGTCGTGCATCCGCCACACGAATCACCGCCGTTATTCCTTACTACGGCTATGCCCGTCAGGATCGTCGCGTTCGCTCTACCCGGGTAGCCATCAGTGCAAAAGTCGTCGCCGACATGATCTCCAGCATTGGCGTGGATCGTGTGCTGACCGTAGACCTGCACGCCGACCAGATTCAGGGTTTCTTCGATATCCCGGTGGACAACATCTACGCCACCCCGGTACTGCTTGAAGACATTGAAAAACAGCGGTTCGAGAACTTTGTCGTCGTATCTCCGGACGTAGGCGGCGTTGTCCGCGCCCGCGCTGTTGCCAAGCGCCTGGATGATGCTGACCTGGCCATCATCGACAAGCGTCGCCCCAAGGCCAACGTTTCCCAGGTAATGCACATCATCGGTGACGTCCGCGACAAGACCTGCATCCTGGTGGATGACATCGTCGACACCGCCGGCACACTGTGCAAAGCCGCCAACGCGCTCAAAGAGCACGGCGCCTCCCGCGTGGTTGCCTACATTACTCACCCGGTACTTTCCGGCCCGGCCATCGAGAACATCAACAACTCGGAGCTGGACGAACTGGTGGTGTGCGACACCATCCCGCTGGGTGACAAAGCCAAAAATTGTGATAGAATCCGCCCCCTCAGCATGGCTGGGCTGCTCGCCGAATCCATTCGCCGCGTGAGCAACGAAGAGTCCATCAGTGCCATGTTCGAGAACGTCTGAACAGCCTTATCGCTGTAACCCTCAGACTTAAAGGCAGTTTCCGGGTCGGGAGTCCAACAGGGCTCCCGACTCTTTTAGTCGATCGGAAAACTCCGGTCTTTTTGAAATGCTCATCTGTTCAGAGCCTGGTCGCGGGCCGCTCAGATGACCAACGAGGTAATTACCATGTCTCAGGATTTTGTTATTGAAGCATTTCCTCGTGACGATCAGGGGAAAGGTGCGAGCCGCCGCCTGCGTCGCGAAGAGCGTAAGATTCCGGCCATCATCTACGGTGGCGGCAAAGACGCAACTCCGGTCGCCATCTGGCACAATGAGCTGAAAAAGGCCATCGAAAACGAAGCCTTCTTCTCTCACATCCTGACCGTCGACATTCAGGGCAAAAAAGAGAGCGTGATCCTGAAGGATCTGCAGCGTCATCCGTACAAGCCCATCCTGACTCACGCCGACTTCCTGCGCGTTGACAAGGACCACGAGATTCACGTTAACGTTCCGCTGCACTTCATCAACGAAGACACAGCTCCGGCCGTGAAACTCCAGGGTGGCATTGTTTCCCACACCATGACCGAAGTTGAAGTGATCTGTCTGCCGCAGAACCTGCCCGAGTTCATCGAAGTCGACCTGAACGAAGTCGAGATGGACCAGGTAGTTCACCTGAGCGACCTGAAACTGCCGAAAGGCGTTAAAGTTGCCGCTCTGCAGCAGGGCGAAGACCACGACCTGCCAGTTGCCTCTATCCACAAGCCGAAAGGCGCCAAGGCGGACGACGCTGAAGGCGAGGAAGGCGAAGAAGGCGGCGAGGAGTAATAACTCCGGGGGCAACGGCGAATGGCACAGGATATTGTCATGGTGGTTGGACTGGGAAATCCCGGTTCCGACTACGAGAATACCCGCCACAACGCCGGCGCCCTGTTCGTCGAAGCGCTGGCCCGCGAAGCGGGTCAGACGCTCCGTCCCGAAAAGAAGTATCACGGGCTATACGCCCGCATTCAGTGGCAGGGCCTGGACCTGCACTTACTGAACCCCAGCACCTTTATGAACCGCAGCGGCACTGCCATCAAGGCCCTGGCGGACTTCTTCAAGATCTCCCCTGAACAGATTCTGGTTGCCCACGACGAGCTTGACCTGCCTCCCGGCACGGCCAAACTCAAGAAAGGCGGCGGCCACGGCGGCCACAACGGGCTGCGCGACACCATCGCCCATCTGGGCACCAACGATTTCCAGCGCCTGCGCCTTGGCATAGGCCACCCCGGCGACAGCCGCAAAGTCACCGGTTTTGTACTGGGCCGACTGGGCAAACAGGAAACCGAACAATTGACCGCCGTGTTTGACGAAGTCATGCGGGTATTACCGGATGCCGCCAGCGGCAAACTGGCTGCCGCCATGAACCGTTTGCACAGCTTCAAACCAACGCCCTGAGCAAGGCACATCCCCTTACTCGCACCCTTACCGATACACCGGTATAATCCGCCCAAATTTTTCAGTTCCAGCAGAGGCATTCCATGGGATTTAACTGCGGCATCGTCGGCCTTCCCAACGTCGGCAAATCCACCCTGTTCAACGCACTGACCAAAGCCGGCATCGGCGCGGAAAACTTCCCGTTCTGCACCATCGAGCCGAACGCCGGCGTGGTGGCCATGCCAGACCCGCGCCTCACCAAACTGGCGGAGATCGTCAAGCCGGAACGGGTGGTGCCCACCACCATGGAGTTCGTCGACATCGCCGGCCTGGTCGCCGGCGCCTCCAAGGGCGAAGGCCTGGGCAACCAGTTCCTGGCCAACATCCGCCAGACCGATGCCATTGCTCACGTGGTGCGCTGCTTTGAAGACGGAAACGTCATCCACGTGGCCAACAAGGTAGATCCCGCTTCCGACATCGAAGTGATCAACACCGAGCTGGCCCTGGCCGATCTCGACACCGTAGAGAAAGCCATCAAACGCGTCCAGCGCGTCGCCAAGAGTGGCGACAAAGAAGCCAAGGCCCAACTGGAAATGTTTGAAAAACTGTTGCCGGTACTGAACGAAGGCAAGCCAGTGCGCAGCATGGGCCTGGACAAAGACCAGATGGCACTGATTCGCGAGCTTTGCCTGCTTACCGTCAAACCCACCATGTACATCGCCAACGTGAACGAAGACGGCTTCGAGAACAATCCCCACCTGGACAAGGTGCGTGAGATTGCCGCTTCTGAAAACGCAGTCGTGGTACCCATCTGCAACAAGCTGGAAGCCGAGATCTCTGAACTGGAAGACGAAGAGAAATCCATGTTCCTGGACGAAATGGGCATGGAAGAACCTGGGCTGGACCGTGTGATCCGCGCCGGTTACGGCCTGCTTGGCCTGCAAACGTACTTTACCGCCGGCGTGAAGGAAGTGCGTGCCTGGACCGTCAGAATCGGCGCCACAGCCCCTCAGGCGGCAGGCGTCATCCACACCGACTTCGAACGCGGCTTCATCCGGGCTGAGGTGGTGAGCTACGACGATTTCGTACAGTACAACTGCGAAGCCGGCGCCAAAGATGCTGGCAAATGGCGCCTGGAGGGCAAGGATTACATCGTCAAAGACGGCGATGTTATTCACTTCCGGTTCAACGTGTAATTTTCGGTATTTTTTGGCCGTAAAGCCTTGACAGAATGAGCCCAAATACCGAAAATACGCGCCTCGTTTGGGGCGTGTCCCGAAGCGAAATGGCAAGGTAGCTCAGTTGGTTAGAGCACAGCACTCATAATGCTGGGGTCGGCGGTTCGACTCCGCCCCTTGCTACCAGAATTCAAAGGGTTACGATTCACGTCGTAACCTTTTTTTGTTGGTTGACTACAAATCGAATACATCGTCGGTTTTCGTGGTCAACTGACCGTAGGGGACGACCCCGCCCAGCCTGGGAAATCAATACGGGACGACCCGTTTAAGGGCTTCCCTACTATGAGAACCACTAAAGACAGAATCCGACAGGCGGTCACTTTCGAAGTGATGGGCATTCTTCTTTCCGTTCCCCTGGCTGCATTTGCCTTCAACTTTGACTTCGAAAAAACCGGGGTGTTAGGGGTTATCGGTGCCACAATGGCGACGATCTGGAACTATGTGTTCAACCTGATCTTCGATCATAGCCTTAAGCGCCTGACTGGCTCCACATCCAAATCCCTGAAGGCTCGTTTCGTTCATGCGATCAGCTTCGAGCTGGGGCTGATGTTGGCATTCCTTCCGGTGATTGCCTGGTGGATGGATATTGGCCTCGTTGAAGCGCTTATTGTGGATATCGCCTTCGTGGTGTTTTACCTAGTGTATGCGTTTGCTTTCACCTGGTGTTACGACACCATCTTCCCGGACAAGGACGCCGAAGGCGAAAGCCTGACAGCCGATTCCAAATGATCTGGTGAAAGGTCGGCATAGCGCATATTCATGGTGATGTTGCCGTGACCAAGGACGCGCTGCAGCGTGAGAATGTCTCCCACATTCATCATGTAATGACTGGCGAAGGTGTGCCGCAGGATAATGGGTCAGCTGTTGCGGGGTAGAGAATCCACACCGTTCATACGCTGACCTGAATGCCGATCAGCAAGGGCCAAACAATAGTCCTGGGCCGGGGAGCGCGTTTTATCCCGCCCTCTACCACTCCTGGCTCTACACGAACCCAGTCGGCGAACTCACGCCAATCCATAAGGGGCGGCCAATTCAGGTCCTTGATGCGCTCTGCTAGTTGTTCGTCTATCATGGTCTTCAAGTTTCCGGCCCGAAAAACAGGGCTTAACTAAGAACTTTAGCTCACATATTGAGTTCATGTTTTTCTTGGTTTTTTTAGATCAATATGGAATCAATACTCAGTAGAGCTAGAACTGTCGTGAAGATGATGGGTACCGACTATTTCGCTAGAAAAAGCGAAATACCCGCAAGCAGATGGTCTAGCGTCACATACAAGAATGTGCGAATGAGCACAGAGGAACTTGAGGTACTTCAGCGGGAATTTCCTCAATACCGCCTATGGCTAATTAGCGGCGAAATTGCTCCTGAGATAGGGCAAATAAGCCGCCAGTACGATGCGATTAACTCAAAGTTAGACAGTCCAGCCGAGGGATAGCAGTAACCAAAGCAGTTATGGAAAGGTGGTTCCAGGATCGGCACGACTGAGGGAAGTAGTCATGAAAGGAATGTACGCAGTAACACTCTCGTTTTTCCTCCTGGGCACTGGTCAGGCAGACCCCATCAATGACGCAGTTCGCGGACTCACCACAACTTTCAGCAAGCACATAGAGACGAATATGTGGGAGACCCGTTGCGCAAGACCCGAAGCGTTGCGGATGTACGCCAATTGTTACGTTAATCCAGAGGGCGTACCGCTATGGGCGATGAAGGGGCCGGAGAGGGAGCGGTGGAAGCCGATTGCTGTTAAGGAATCGGTTAAGCTGCAAAAGGAGTACCGAAAGGAAATTGAAGCGTCCAAAGTACAGGGGCAAAGAGCCGCGAAGGAACACACGATGAATCAGCAAATGTGTGATTTTTGGCGGCAGCAGACACCCGGAGAGAGAAAAAATGCAAAAGTTAGTGAATACTGCGGGACTTAGAAACCGCCAAACAACAGAGGGTTAAATCGTCGCCTTAACTATGGATACTGGGTGGCGGAAACCTGCAATCTCATTTTTGCGATACTGTAACGTCGCGGCAATTGAAAATAACATTTTTGTGATACACAATGTGGAACCTAAAGTGCTATTACTCACCTGGTGGTGACAAATCCAAAGTTCAGGACACGTATGACCGAGGGTCTGATGACTTGAAGGCCGGCTTCGACGTAGAGACAGAGTACCTCTGTCGAAGCGCCAAAGAGAGCTGGACGAGGCCCCATGCCGCAAAGCTTACGAAAGGAAAGAAAAACGATTTTAAGGAGTATTATGAAATACGTTTTTTTGCCGACAATACTCAGCAGCGGCCGATAGGGTACTTCGGACCGGGAGATGGCGAGTTCACAATATTGATCTGGGCCACAGAAAAGGGCGACAAGTTAAAGCCCTCTACCTGGCGGCAACGAGCAGACAATGCACGCGAAAACATTGAAAGGGACGCAAGCTATGCGAAACCGTTTATCCCTGATGAATAGTAAAAAATTTCAGCGTAAGTCCTATAGAGAGTCATTTTTAAAGCGGAATATCGTTAGCGCGCTATCGCACCAAATAAAGATAAACAGGATCAGTCGAGGACTGTCACAGAAAGACTTAGCTGATAAAGTTGGAACCAAGCAAAGTGTCATTTCGCGTTACGAAGATCCAGCGTACGGCAAGCTCTCAATAAGTACTCTAATCCAAATTGCGAATGCGCTCGATATTGGATTAGAAGTCAAATTTACTCCGTTTTCTAGGCTGATTGGAGAGGTGAACAGCTGGAGCCCCGAGAAGGCAATGGTTCCCTCGTTTGAAAACGAACGAAAAATAATAGTAAAAAACAACCAGCAAAATGTTACGAAGCTAAACAAATCACACTATTCATCAAGTTCAAAGCAAAAATTTACACAGAAATCAGAGCACTACATAGTATCATCTGGAGATTATTCAAGTGGCATATACTCGCAACTTCGGAACTGACGAGGCACCGTTACACGTAGAGTTCTCAGAAGATCATAAAGAATACTTCGCAGATGGAGCGGCAGGACTTGCGATCGGTTACCCGATGTCGAAGGTTGTCCTAACAAGTATTGATCCTCACAACCCCAACCTAGACATTGAAACGAGAAAGGCTGTCTGCACTCTATCAATAACTACCGAAACATTAATAGAAATAGCAAAAATGGTGATTGGAAACGCAGCCAAATCAAAAGGCTTCCTACAAGATCAGTCAACAGAAGCTACAAAACGGCTAGCGGAAATGCTGAGCAATATTGAAGTAGATGACAACGAGAAAAATCAGAATCCAAGCTGAAATAGGTAATTGTGGGCACCATCTAATTGCCCACTTGCCCACAGCAATGCCTCTTTTTGCCAATTATTGACTGTTCAGATTACGCAAGTAGCTGTTTTTTGAACACCTGTGCCCATTTATGAACGGCGCACACAGGTCTCATAATGCTGGGGTCGGCGGTTCGACGCCGCCCCTTGCTACTAGGATTCAAAGGGTTACAGCTCACGCTGTAGCCCTTTTTTATGGGTTGACTACAAGTTGACTACACCGTAGACAAACCGCCCTCCTCTAGCTGATAAGATCCCCTCATCAAAACAAAAAAGCTCCTGCCAAGGCGATGGCCAATCAATGTGAGCGGCCGGGGCCTGCTTTGTCTATGCGCTGAATAGGAATATCACTTTGAAGAAGCTCATCATCCTCGTAACCATCGCATTTACTGGATGGAAGATCTACCAGCAGTACGCACCAGCTCCCGTTGTAGAGTGGTCAAATTCCGAGACCCAAAACTCCATCCAGTACCAAACGCCGGAAGCAATCACTCGTGAGGCAACCAATGCTATGCGCTTCACCTGCGACGGTCGGGAATATTGCAGCGAAATGACATCCCGCGCGGAGGCGGAGTACTTCAATCGGTATTGCCCAAATACGAAGATGGACGGCGACAATGACGGCATCCCATGTGAAAACGACTCCCGATTTTAACAACTACAGTGCACCGCTTTTCACAACGAGTGACGGCCGCGCCGCCTGACGCCAGGTGATCCGATGGCGAATAGACATGGCGGAAAAAAGTGCGGTTTAGAAGGAGCCCCAGGCTTCCTGAGGCTTGCCCGCATTGGCTATGCGCTTGTTTTGAAGGAAGAGACTCTATCCTTCATTTCTGCCGCCAATCGCGCCAACTCGTGACTGGCTTCTGATGATTGCTTGGCACCGTCGAGGTTCTGACTGGAGAGATCGACAATATGAGTAAGATTTCCACTCACTTGCTCCGCAGCAACTGACTGCTCTTCCGCTGCACTCGCGATCTGTTCGCCCATTTGAACAATGTGATCAATGGCGTCCCCGATCGAATTCAGAGTTTCGGCCACATCATCGATCAACATGCAGTTTTCTTCCACTTGCTCTAGCCCAGACTGCATTACCGCAACGGTTGCTTTGCTTTCCTCAGTCAGGCCTTTAATCACATCGGCAATTTCCGCCGTTGATGTCTGCGTTCGTTTAGCAAGGGAGCGGACTTCATTAGCTACAACAGAGAAACCACGTCCATGCTCTCCAGCTCTTGCTGCTTCAATTGCCGCGTTCAGTGCCAGAAGATTCGTCTGATCAGCAATGTCATTGATGACCTCCGTGACCTTCTGTATTTCCAAACTCCTGTTCTCCAGGGAGCTGATCTGTTTCGCGACTCGCCGGATATCCTCAGAAAGCCGATGCAGTGCTTCTCGCCCTTTTTCACCACGCACGCGACCTTCCACGCCTTGCTCTTTGGCTGACCGCGCAGCAGATTGGGCTTCTTCTGCGCTCCTGGCCACGTCATTGGAAGCCGCGCTCATCTGATTCATCGCTGTTGCGACCTGGTCAGTCTGATCAGACTGGGATTCAATATTTCGCTCAACACTTGAGTTTATTGAAGAAAGCTCTTCTGAAGCCGTCGCCACCTCGTCAGACACCGCGGAGAGGCGACTGATGACCTGGTCGAACTCATTTAACATATGGTTCAGAGAGTGCCCCAGTTGGGCAAGTTCGTCTTTGCCGTCAACGTGGAGGCGCTGGGAGAGATCTGATTGTTCTGCGACGGATCGCATCAGGTTTCTCATCGCATTGATGGGACCAGTGACCGACAAGATGATCAGAATACTTGCACCAATTGAAAGCACAGCCGCAACGACAGCAGTCGATGGATAGAGCATCTGACTCTGAGCGTAGAGTTCCCCAACCGATTCTCGTTCCTGAGCCGCAACATCGAGTTGTAGCTCGATGAGTTCGGCAATTATCTGAGTCACAGGATCAATAAGCTCGTAGAGGGGACCGTCAATTCGATTCAATTGGCCTTGAGCATTGGAAGGAGCGCTACGAAGGACCGTCTTTGCTTCTTCGATACCCTGACTCGCTGCGTCAAAAAGCGACTCGGCTTCCCTGACCAGCTCTTTTTCACGAGGAGTAAGGGACGTCTGCGTATAATGCTCCCAGTTAGTTTCAATGATGGACTCAGCCTCCTCAATCTGACGGAGCGCCTCACGAGGCGGTATTTGTCCAGCATTTGCCTTGTTGATTGCATCAACGACAAGAACAGCGTAATCATCGGAGATAAACTTGAGATCCTTGAGCGGTACTACTCGATCATTGTAGATACTTGAAACGCCCCGATTAATGTCAGCGAACACCAAGAGAGCGTATATGGAAAGGCCTGCGATAGCAGCCAGGGGAATGGATACCAAGAAAACCAATCGCAACTTGAGTGACAAAGTACTAAGGAGGTTCATTATTCTTTGCTATGCGCCGACCTCCCTTTCGCAATGAATTTCCAGTACTGAAATCATACACTAGTTCATTACATTCGGATTAACTGTTTGTAATTTATTTATTTGATACCCAAGCTCACCGAAGTCGAATAGGCGAAGCTCTGCACTTTTCGACATAATACTGGCGCCACACTGGAAGATTACCAACGATACCGCGATGCGAGCTGGCTAGAACCCCAAATAACGGTGCAGCAGCAGCTCCTGATACTGATCAATGTGTTTGCTGTTGATTTCAACGATCCGGCCTTTCGCACTGAGGCGATCAAAGCATTCGTCAAACTGAGTGGCAAGCTCCTCACTTCGGAAAACCATTTTGTAAGGAGTAGGATTGAAAACCGGATAGAATACAAAATCGTCCAGCTCTTTTGGCCAACTCTCCCCAAAACGACGGTCTGAACGGATCCGCCTGTCCAGAGTAGCCACCACAAGACCGTCGGCAAGAATGACATCAACGCGGCCCATTAACTGCATTCGGGCGTGGATCGTCTGGTCAGTCACCTCCAGCAGCAGCTCAAACTCATCCACGCGATCAGATAGTCTGAGTATGTCGATGCCATTCTGAAACGTAACCGCCCTTAACCCTGCCAGATCATCAATTGTCGTTATGGGACCAACCACCGACGCGTTATAGAAAGCGCCGTTGTGGTACCAGATATAGGCAGACGTGGAGACCCCCGGTATGTCCAACGATAGCGGGACGGTCATAACGGCATCGGCGGCCCTCAGGTCGCGAAAAGTGCGGATGTGGCGACCGAAGGGCTGGTAGACAAATTCGGCTTCCCAGCCGCAGGCCTCCAGCACAGCATTCACTAATTCTACATCTCGGCCACTTTCACCTGGCTCCGACATCCCGGGTATGTCGGGCGCCATGACAATGAGGGGAGCCAATGGAAACGTGTCTGACTTCACTGCACCAGGAATCAACAGCAGGACATAGAAGAGAAAACGGTACATAGAGTCTGATATCAAAGGATAGGCCACCGGTAAACAGTTTATGCCGCTACCGAATACAGTACTTCTTTTTGAACGATTGCTCCACAAAAAAGGATAGAATCCGGGTCAGCCATTACTCGCGGTCACCATAGGATTCGCAATCACGAATAGCTCTACGGAATTCCGCTGCCAATCGCCCCGCACCGAAGCGGTGTGACACATACAACGAAAGATCTACCCACGCCGCGGTTCGCACGTAGAATGGCTTTTCATACCCCGCCATCAAATGGTCGATAAGAACCGCCGGTAAAACCACGACATCGGCACGGCCAAGCTTCACCATATCAACGGCCTGCTTCCATTCAGCCACCATGACCGCACTGGCGTTGTCTCCCTGAAGAAACTGGTTGCCTATGAACCGACGCACAAAGGCATAACGCAGGCCGGACACCTGGCGCAAAGGCGGATATTGCTCCAAAAACAGATACACGTATTCGGTCTGGAACAGCCTGCCACCAAAATCGGCATATTGGTCGCGGTCTGCCGTCTGCACAAGAGGCAACCCAATCGCCAATTCTCCCTTCTCCAACTGAAAAAGAATTCTCGCCAGCGGCATCTCAATAAACTGGAAGTTCCCTTCCACCCGATCAAAGACGCAGCGGTAAATGTCGGCAAAGCGGCCAACCAGCGAGCCGTTCTCAACGCCAATTTCCCGCGGGATCCCCTCAAAAACACCGACGGGATAGACGGTCTCGTCAGTTACGGCACCCGATAATGAAGGTATAGTGAGAAAGTAGATTAAAACCGGCGCAAGCCAGTACGGTATCCTGCCCATGTCAGCTGCTCCCTGCCCGTGCAACTCGAACGGTGGTTTCAGGGTAGTACAGAAATGCCCAGTCTGCTGGCAACACGCTGATGGAACCAACCTCTTCAATACCTGTGCACAGTGACTATGCCAAAACGGAATACCGGAAAATTCGAACCAATCGCTTCTTTCTTTGACACCCATTACCTTCAGCCGGGGAAGCTTCCTGGAATGGTTACCCTGGTAGCCCGGCATGGCGAGATTCTGTGGTGTCACGCCCAGGGCCTGCGGGATGTTGAGAGAAACTTACCGATGAACCGGGACACCCTGTTCCGCGTGTACTCCATGACCAAACCCGTCACCAGCATTGCCATGATGCAGCTGTACGAGCAGGGCAAGTTCCTGCTCAACGACCCGGTCCACAAATACATTCCAGGCTGGCGCAATCTACGCGTCTACAAGGGAGGCCGTTATCCGGATTTCGAGACCGAACCCGCGGCCTCGGTCATGACAATCCGGGATCTGATGACCCACACCTCCGGGCTGACCTATGGCTTCACCGAGCGAACCGAGGTAGATGCCGCCTACCGCAAGCTGAAACTGGATGGCAGTACCATTCTGACTCTGGACAAGCTGGTCGACCGGCTGGCCGAGTTACCTCTGGAGTTCTCTCCCGGCACTGCGTGGAACTATTCTGTGTCCACCGATGTCCTGGGCTACCTGGTTGAGCTGCTCTCCGGCCAATCCCTGGACAGCTACTTCCAGGAGCACATCTTTGACCCACTGAGCATGACCGATACCGGGTTTCATGTGCGGCCGGACCAGCAGGAACGCTTTGCAGCCTGCTATTTATATCAACCCGGCAACACCATGAAACTCCAGGATGATCCGGAGCGGTCGCGCTATCTGAAAGAACCAAAATTCCTGTCGGGTGGCGGCGGGCTGGTCTCGACTATTGATGATTATTTTCGCTTCGCCCAGGCCCTTTGCCAGGGTGGCGAATATCAGGGCCAGCGCATCATCGGCCGCAAAACCCTGGAATTCATGCGTCTGAATCATCTGCCGGGCGGCCAGGATCTCCCCGCCCTGTCGATTGGCGGCTTCAGTGAAACACCCTATGCCGGCAGTGGCTTCGGGCTGGGCTTTTCAGTGAAAACCGATATCGCCAAATCCGCCACCATCGGCTCCGAAGGCGAATTCGGCTGGGGTGGCCTGGCCAGCACCAGTTTCTTTATCGACCCGGTGGAAGATCTGGTGGTGATTTTCATGACTCAACTGATGCCGTCTTCGTCCTACCCCATCCGACAGGAGCTCAGAGCTCTGGTATACGGCGCCCTGGACTGACTCCGCACTCTGCCGTATATCGGCATAACCGCTGGAACTGTGCCGAAGCCCGAGTGCCTGTGGCATACTCGGCTCCTTAAACCAATAACGAACAATCCACCAGCAAGGAACGTTGTGATGAAACCAGCCACTCTCGCACTGCACGCCGGCTTCAAGAGCGACCCGACCACCAAGGCCGCCACCACGCCCATTTACCAGACCACCTCTTACACCTTCGACGACACCCAGCACGGTGCTGACCTGTTTGACCTGAAGGTACAGGGCAACATCTACACCCGCATCATGAACCCCACAAACGCGGTTCTGGAAGAGCGCATGGCCGCGCTGGAAGGCGGTATTGGCGCGCTGGCCGTGGCCTCCGGCATGGCCGCGATCACCTATGCCCTGCAGACCATCTGCAAGGTGGGCAACAACATTGTCAGCACCAGCCAGCTGTACGGCGGTACCTACAACCTGTTTGCCCACTCCCTGCCGAACCAGGGCATCGAGTGCAAAATGGTGCCCCACGATGATTTCGCGGCGGTAGAGAACGCCATCGACGAGCAGACCCGCGCGCTGTTCTGCGAGTCTATCGGCAACCCGGCCGGCAACGTGGTGGACATCCAGAAGTGGGCCGAGATCGCCCACAAGCACGGCATTCCGCTGATTGTCGATAACACCGTGGCCACGCCGTTCCTGTGCCGTCCGTTCGAGCATGGCGCAGACATTGTGGTGCACTCGCTGACCAAGTACATCGGCGGCCATGGCACCACCGTAGCGGGCATTGTGGTGGATTCCGGAAAATTCGACTGGAAGGCCAGCGCCGACAAGTTCCCGATGATGAACCAGCCAGACCCATCCTACCACGGCGTGGTTTACACCGAAGCCCTGGGCGAAGCCGCCTTTATCGGCCGCTGCCGGGTTGTTCCGCTGCGCAACACCGGCTCTGCCCTGTCGCCGTTCAACTCGTTCCTGATCATGCAGGGCCTCGAAACCCTGGCTCTGCGCATGGAACGCCACTGCGACAACGCCCAGAAGGTTGCCCAGTTCCTGCAGGATCATCCGGCCGTGGAGTGGGTCAACTACGCGGGCCTGGCCAGCAGCCCTTACAAGGCCACCTGCGACAAGATCTGCGGCGGCAAGGCCTCCGGCATTCTCAGTTTCGGCATTAAAGGCGGCCGCGAAGCCGGCGCGAAGTTCATCGATGCGCTGGACATGATCCTGCGCCTTGTAAACATTGGCGATGCCAAGTCCCTGGCCTGCCACCCGGCCACCACCACCCACCGGCAGCTCAATGCTGACGAGCTGAAAAGTGCGGGGGTCAGCGAAGACCTTGTACGGCTGTCGATCGGCATTGAAGATGCCGACGATATCATCGCCGATATCACTCAGGCCCTGGAAAAATCCCAGGCTTGATTTCCCTCAACCGGGTACGACCAAAGTCGTGCCCGGTAACCCCGTGATTGCCCCTACCTGCCTTGTAACTGCCCTGTCTGCCGATTACTCTTAAAGGTTCACCACACCCTTATCCGAGAGTTCCTGGCCAATGAGCGAAAGCGCAAAGCCCCGCATTACCAGTGGTTCCAAATTCCGTAACGAACACGGTTTTTCCGCCATCAAGGACGGCGTGAAGCGTTCATCATCAAACACGGAAGACAAACCCCTGGAGCGCAAGCCGAAATGGCTGCGGGCGCGCATGCCGGGTGGCGAGCGCTACGATGCAGTGCGCCGCAATGTCTCAGAGCATCGCCTGAGCACCGTGTGCCAGGAATCCCACTGCCCCAATATCGGTGAATGCTGGACCAACGGCACCGCCACCATCATGGTGATGGGCTCTGTGTGCACCCGCGCCTGCAAATTCTGCGCGGTCGATACCGGCAACCCCAAAGGCTGGCTGGACCCGGAAGAGCCGGAGAACACCGCCAAGTCTGTGGAACTGATGGGCCTGCGCTACATCGTACTGACCTCGGTAGACCGGGATGACCTGGACGACGGCGGTGCCGCGCACTACGCCGCCTGTGTCTCTGCCATCAAGCAACGCACTCCGGACGTGGCGGTAGAAGCCCTGACCCCGGACTTTGATGCGGTAATGAGCGACGTGGAAAGGGTGGTGGATTCCGGCCTGGACGTGTTCGCCCAGAACGTGGAAACCGTCAAGCGCCTGACCAGTCGTGTGCGAGACCCCCGTGCCGGTTACGAAAAAACTCTGAGCGTACTGGCCCACGCCAAGAAACACCGGCCGGATGTGCTCACCAAGACCAGCCTGATGCTGGGCCTGGGTGAAACCGAAGAAGAAATCCTGGAAACCATGGACGATCTGCGCGCCATAGGTGTGGATATTCTCACTCTGGGCCAGTACCTGCGCCCCACGCCGAACCACCTGCCGGTAGAGCGCTACGTCACCCCGGAAGAATTCAACCGGTACCGCGACATTGGTCTGGAAAAAGGTTTCATGGAAGTGCCGTCCGGCCCCATGGTTCGCTCCAGCTATCGGGCCGACCGGGTATTCGACAAGAATAACCTGGGCCTGAGCGTGCCGGAGGTTCCCGTGCCCGACAAAGCTATGCAGATTCCGGTCAAGGCCGTTGACTGAGACCTGCCAATGCTGACCCTGTTGAGAAATATCCGGCTGAAGTACAAATTCTGGTTGCTGAATATTCTCGTGTTTGCGGTGCTCTGCCTGCTGGTGCTTTATGCCATGCAGGTGATCGCAGGCCAGACAGAATCCAGCTTCAGCCAGATATTTGCAGACACCGCGCCGGGCTTTGCACTGATCGTGGCAGTGCTCATGGCACTGGAGATGGCCGGCTCCCAGCTGCTTATTTCCTTTATCGAACGCCATGTTAACCGGCTCAAGAACACCATGGTTGCGGTGCAGACCAGCGGCGACCTGAGCCGCCGGGCCGACGTCGACTCCCGGGATGAAATTGGCGAAATGGCCGCTGCCTTCAATGCGATGCAGGATCGTACATCTGATGTCGTTCGCAGCATGAAAACGGCCACCGAGCACCTGCACCAGGAGGTCGAATCTCTCACCCAGCGGGCCGCCGCACGCAGGGACAGCCTCACGCGGCAACAGGAAGGCGCCAACCGCTCAGCCGAATCCGTTGAGGCCATGCTGCAAAGCTTTGTCGGCATTGCCGAACAGGCAGGCATTGCCAAAACCCTGTCAACAGAAGCCCGGGAAACTGCGGTAAATGGCAGCCAACGGGTCAGCCAGAGCGCCGACAGCATTCGCATGCTGGCGAGTGTGGTTCGCCAGTCTGCTGGCAGCGTACAGTCACTGGCCGAAAACAGCCATGAGATTGGCCAGACCATTACCGAAATCAAGGGCATTGCCGAGCAAACCAACCTGCTGGCCCTCAATGCCGCCATAGAAGCCGCCCGCGCGGGCGAACAGGGCCGGGGCTTTGCGGTGGTTGCCGAAGAAGTCCGTAACCTGGCGCGCCGGGTTCAGGACTCCACCGACCAGATCCAGACCACCCTGGATCGCCTGTTGGCCTCCATGAATACCGCTGTCGAACAGATGACGGGGAGCTCAGACGACGCCGAGCGATGCGTGGAAGAATCCGAAAAGGGGCGCCAGGCCCTGGAAGCCATTAACGAGGTGGTCGGTCGTATCGACCGGACCAATCAGGAAATCGCGGATATGTCTGCCGAACAGACCGCCGATACCGATCAGGTTCTGACCAATGTTCAGGACATCCGGGAGACTACCCGGAACATGGTTGTCCAGCTCTCGGAAAGCGCGGATATGACGCAACGTCTGGAGCAACTGATCCGTTCACTGGAAGAAGCCTCGGCAAAGGTCACAGTTCGCTGAGGTTTGTGGCACACTCTGCACTCGTTTTTGACTGCAGAGTTGTAACCCATGAATCGCCTTGGCGCCTTCTACGACCGTTTTATCCTGCCCCACCCCTGGATTGTCCTGGCCCTGTTTGCCCTGCTGCTGGCAGTGACCGCGCTGCGTTTTGATCAGTTCCGGCTGGATGCCTCGGCAGAATCCCTGGTGCTGGAAAACGATCGTTCGCTGGAGCAGTACCGACAGGTAAACCAGACCTTCACCACCTCTGACGATTTCCTGGTGGTCACCTACACCCCCAACGAGCCCCTGTTTACCACCGAAGGCCTGGCGCGGTTAAGGGCTCTTCGCGACGAGCTACAAGCCCTTGAAGCCGTCGGTTCCACCAACAGCATTCTGAATGTGCCGCTGCTGCACAGCCCGGACCTGACGCTTGATACCGTCGACAGCGAAATCAAGACCCTGGACGAACATGATATAGCGCCCCAAACCGCCCGCCAGGCCCTGCTCGACAACCCCATGTACCCGAACCTGCTGCTCAGCGAAGATGCAGGCACCACGGCAATCCAGGTAAACCTGCCGACACCGGAGCGCTATTTCGAACTGCTGAACCGCCGCAACGAACTGCGAGACAAGGCCACTGGCGGCAATGCCAGTGCCGAAGTCCAACTGCAACTGGAACAGGTCAGCCGGGAGTTCATCGACTACACCGAACAACTGGGTGCCGAGCGCGATGCCACCATCCAGCAGGTGCGCCGCATTCTGGACAACCACCGGGAGCACGCCAGCATCCATCTAGGCGGCGTGCCGATGATCGTGGCCGACATGATCCGCTTTATCGAAAGCGACCTGTCTACCTTCGGCCTGGGCGTGCTGGCGTTCCTGCTGCTGACCCTGGCTATCATTTTTCGCCAGTGGCGCTGGGTGTTGGTGCCGCTGCTGTGCTGCGGCTTCACGGTGTGGCTGATGATCGGCTTTCTGGGCTGGGCCCAGTGGCCGGTCACGGTCATTTCCTCCAACTTTATTTCCCTGCTGCTGATCATGACCCTGTCGCTCACCATCCACCTGATTGTGCGTTACCGGGAATTTCAGCACGACGAACCCGGTGCGCCACCCCGGGATATACTGCGCCGCACCATCATGGCCATGGTCAAACCCTGCTTTTACATGGCCGTAACCACCATTGTCGCCTTTGGCTCACTGACCTTCAGCGGTATCCGGCCGGTGATCGACTTCGGCTGGATGATGACCCTGGGCCTCACCGTGGCGTTCCTGATCACCTTCCTGGTCTTCCCCGCCCTGCTCAGCCTGCTGCCACCGCCGCTGGACAACCGCGTAACGTCAAACAAAGTGCCCTTCACTGACGCCTTTGCCCGCTTTACCGAGCATTTCGGTGGTACGGTTCTTGTCGGCTCGGCGGTTATCGCCGTGCTGTGTGTGATCGGCCTGAACCGGCTGACGGTGGAAAACAGCTTTATCGACTACTTCAAATCGTCCACCGAAATCCACCAGGGCATGATCACCATCGACGACCGGCTGGGCGGCACGACCCCGCTGGATGTGGTGATTACCGATGAACCAGCGCCCGAGAACCCGGGCAACGATCCCTTCGCCAGCGATTGCGACCCGTTCTTGGACGACTGCGGTGACGAGGAATATCGGGATACCTGGTACACCTATCAGAAAATGCACCAACTCCGTGAGGTGCATGATTACCTGCACAGCCTGCCGGAGACCGGCAAAGTCCTGTCCATCCAAACCACCCTGGACCTGCTGGCCCAAGTTAACGGCGGCGAGCCCCTGGACGCCCTCGAGCTGGCCTTTGTGCCCGCCGCCGTACCGGACGACCTTCAGGACATCCTGCTGACCCCTTACATTTCTGAGGAGCAGGACAAGGCACGGTTCAGCATCCGCATACTGGAAACCCAGCCAGACCTGCGCCGGCAGGAGCTATTGGACAAAATCCGCCACCACCTGAGCACCGAACTCGGCTACTCCCAGGACCGCATCCTGCTCTCGGGCATGACGGTGATGTACAACAACATGCTGCAGAGCCTGTTTGACTCGCAGATCAAGACCATCGGCGTGGTGTTTGGCGCCATCCTGGCCATGTTCCTGCTGCTGTTCCGCTCGGTGAAGCTAGCGCTAATTGGTATGGCACCGAACCTGATCGCCGCAGGCTCGGTGCTGGGCCTTATGGGTTGGCTCGGCATTCCACTGGATATGATGACCATTACCGTGGCCGCCATTACCGTTGGCATCGCCGTGGATGACACCATTCATTACATCCACCGGTTCAAAACCGAGTTCGCCAAAGACGGTGACTACCTGGCCACCATGCACCGCTGTCATCGCAGCATCGGCCAGGCCATGTTCTTTACCTCGCTGACCATCATCTCCGGGTTCTCGATTCTGGTGCTGTCGAACTTTATTCCCACGATCTACTTCGGCCTGTTCACCGGCTTCGCCATGTTCATGGCGCTGCTTGGCGCTTTGACCCTGCTGCCCCGGCTGATTGTCCTGCTCAAGCCTTTCCCTGTTCCATAATAAAAAACCCCGCCGGAGCATGGCTCGGGCGGGGTTTTTGCCGTTACCGGATCAGGCCTTGCCTGGCTCCGGGTCGTCCGGTGTGTTGATCATGTCATCATGCTCCTCCATATCCCAGGGCAGTTTGCCCGGCGAGATATCCAGGAAGTGCAGGTAGTTCTCGAACTGGTCAAGAATATCCTTGATGATGTCATGCTCATCGTAGCCGTACACATCGTAGGAACGACCGCCCCGGCGCATGTACACCTCGGCCCGATAATAGACTTCCGGCTTGTCCGGGTCGCGCTTGAGCTCACCATAAACAAAGCCCGGCATCGGGTGCTCGGTCAGACGTACATCGTAGATAAAGTCGACATGGTGCTCCCGGTGCACCTGCAGGTGCGAGCGCTGGTTTTCAGAATCAAACTCGGCGGTTGCATCCCAGCCCCTGGCCTTCAGTTCCTGCTCCACTTCCCGCATGGCATTCATGACCGTGTTCTTGATGAACATTTCCACTTCGTGCTTGCCCGGGAATTCCACAATCGCCGCCAGCCGGTGCTTCCACTGGGAGCCGGTCATGTGCCGGCTGCTCATCATATGCGCCTGCAGGCTGGTTTCACGGTGCCCTTCAATCACCAGGGCCCGCCACATACCCACTGCCGCAACCAGCATGATGATGGCAAACGGCAAGGCACTGGCAATGGTCATGGTCTGCAAGGCACTCAGCCCGCCGGCCAGCAACAGCACCGCGGCAACCGCACCTTCCAGGACAGCCCAGAACACCCTCTGCCAGGCCGGAGTGTTGATCACACCGCCGGAGGCCAGCGAGTCAATGACCAGCGAGCCGGAGTCAGACGAAGTTACAAAGAAGGTGATGATCAACAGCACCGTCAGCAGTGAAATAAAGAATGACCAGGGCAGCACGTCAAAGAGCTGGAACAGGGCAACCGCGTGGTCAGCCTGTACATCGGCAATCAACGTATCCAGGCCTTCGTTCATGATCAGGTTCAGCGCGGTGTCGCCGAATACCGAGAACCACAGGAACGTGAACACAGACGGCACCAGCATAACGCCGAACACAAACTGGCGGATGGTGCGGCCGCGACTGATCTTGGCGATAAACATGCCCACGAACGGTGCCCAGGCAATGGTCCAGCCGAAGATAAACAGCGTCCAGTTACCAATCCAGTCACTGCGGGTGTAGGCCTGCAGGTTGAAGGTGCGCTCGACAATACCGCTCAGGTAGCTGCCGGTGTTCTGCAGAAAGGTTTCCAGGATATGGATGGTAGGCCCTACCACAAACACGAACAGCAGCAGGGCCACCGCCAACACCATATTCAGGATAGACAGGCGTTTTACCCCTTTGTCCATACCCGCTACCACAGACACGGTCGCCGCCGCGGTAATCACCGCAATGGCAATAATCTGCACCGTGGTGCTGATCGGGACACTTTCCCACAGGTAGTTGATACCGGCATTGATCTGGGTAACCGACAGCCCCAGCGTAGTGGCAATACCGAACATGGTGCCCAGGATGGCAAACACATCCACGGCATGGCCGATAGGGCCGTAGATTTTTTCGCCAATCAGCGGATACAGGGCAGAGCGGATGGACAAGGGCAAACCGTGACGGAAAGCAAAATAAGCCAGTACCAGCCCCACCAGGCCATAAATCGCCCAGATATGGAAACCCCAGTGGAAAAAAGCAATCTGCATGGCCTGTTTGGCGGCATCCACCGTTTCGGGCGCGCCGGCCGGTGGCGTGGCGTAATGTAGAACGGGCTCGGCCACACCGAAAAACAGCAGTGCGATGCCATAACCTGCCGAAAACAGCATGGCAAACCACTCAGGGAATGAGTATTGAGGCTCTGCGTGATCCGGACCAAGCTTGATGTTGCCCCATTTTGAGGCCCCCACCGAGACAATGAAAACCAGGAAAATCGCCACCGAAAGCATGTAAAACCAACCAAATGTCTCGGTGATCCAGCTGAGCGTGGCACTGAAGGCTTCGCCAGCAAGCTCAGGGTTACTGATCGTTCCAACAACCAGCAGCAATGCCACAACCACCGCTGGAATGAACACAGGAACCAGAATCGTCGAACGAATTGCCTTCGTATCTGAAGCCATATACGTCATCCATGTTGTGAGGTTATTGAGTCATTTTATATAGGAAGAAAAGCATTATTTGGATTACACGCACACAATCACCTGTGTCATAAACCTATAGAACAGGAAGTGGATTCGTGCATGAATTTGGGGAACCAAAAGTCGGATTTTGAGCACAGGAAAGGAAACATACTGAAGATGGGGCTCCGGCAAGAACAGCCGGAGCCTGTCAGATCAAGCCTGACTTACTGGAATTGCACTAACTTACTGCTGGCCCTGGGGCTGCATCATCTGACGCTGCTGTTGCATCTGCTGCTGCATCTGCTTCATGCGGCGATCCAGCTCATCACGCTGATCCTGGGTGAACACCGCATCCACTTTTGCCTGCATCAGGGCTGAAAGCGCTGCAATTTCACCGGTCACATCACCGAGCTTGGCGGCATTGTCACGAATGGCAGACTCGTCGTAATCCGGCTTGATCTGCTCTTGCAGGTCTTCCTGCAGAGAGCGGGCATCCTGACGCAGTTCGCCGATCTCGCCCTGCATGTCGTCGATGATGCCGCGAATCTCGGTTTGCTGTTCTTCAGACAGCCCCACCATCTGGGCCAACTGGGCAACCTGATCCGGCTGACCACCCGGCGCCTGCTGTGAGAGAGCCGGCGCTGAAAGGCTCAGGGCAACAAGTGCGGAACCGATGAATTTTGCAAGCTTCATACTGTTCTCCATCATTAAGGCGGCCACTCGGGTACCACCACGGATTGGCTTTAATCGTTTGAAGTGACACCCTAAAGCATTCTCCTGCTTCATTTCACCCCGACATCCCTTCAATTTGTACAGGTTCTCAGTTTGATTCGCTCTGAGGGCGCGGCACTGGCGGGATTTGATGAATGTGAAAATTTGGTCATTCCCCTGCATAATGGCGCCTTTCAGCAACAGGTGGAGCAACACCGATGGCGATTAACTGGTTTCCCGGGCATATGCACAAGGCTCGCAAGGAGATCAAACAGGTCATGCCCCAGATGGACCTGATCATCGAGGTGGTAGACGCCAGAATCCCGTTCAGCAGCGAAAACCCGCTGGTACCGTCGCTGCGTGGCGACACGCCGCTGATCAAGGTTTTGAATAAGCGAGACCTGGCAGACCCGGCGATCACCGAACAATGGCTGGCCTGGATTGAAAAGGAACGCGGAGTGAGGGCCATCACCCTCACCCACAACCAGCGCCAGGAAGCCTTGGGCATCCTCAAGCTGGCCGGGGAAATGACCCCGACCCACAACCGGGAGAGAAGCGCCCTGCGGGTGATGATTCTGGGCATCCCCAACGTCGGCAAATCCACGCTGATCAATACCCTGGCCGGCCGGCCCGCCGCCAAAACCGGCAATGAGCCGGCGGTTACCCGGGCGCAACAGGCCATCAAACTGCCGGACAACGTCCTGCTCTACGATACCCCCGGCTTCCTCTGGCCCAAGCTGTCGCCGGAACAATGTGGCTATCGCCTGGCGGTGACCGGTGCTATCCGCAGTGCCGTGCTGGATTTCGAGGATGTTGCGCTGTTCGAGGCGGATTATCTGATTGCTCACTACCCGGAACTCGTCGTCAACCGCTACGGACTGGACGAGACACCGGCGGACGGGCTGGCACTGATGGACGCCATCGCCGTAAAACGCCGCTTCCTGGGGCGCGGCGGCGTACCGGATCTGCACAAGGTTTCCGAAGTGCTGCTGAATGAATTCCGGGCCGGAACACTAGGCCGGATCTCGCTGGAAACACCGGAGATGGTGGAGCAGGAGCTGATTGAAACCCGGGCCCGGGAACAGGCCGAGGCAGAAGAAAAGGCCAGGAAAGACGAGCAGCGCAAGAAGCGAAAAGGCTAGAGGAAAAAGGCGAACAAGCAAAGACTAAAGTTTGGGCATAAGACTAGCCTTTTTTGCTATACTTGATTTAAATCAAGGTGACTGAAACCAGATGTTTCAGCATTGGCACCCATGGGAATCCGCCGCATGCCCAGGTATCCGGATCGCCCAGGGTGTCCGCCCCGAACGCAGGCAAAAGCCTTGCCTGCAGAGGGCTGAGGACGCACCGCACATTTCTTCGGTGCGGTTTTGAATGGATCAACCCGGATGGTTCGTCAACTATGGCCCAGGCAATTCGACTTCACCAAGTATCTCCTCTCAAGGCCTCCTGTCACCAGTGCAGCCTGAGCAACCTGTGTCTACCTCTGGCCATTGAAGAGAACGATCTTGATCGCCTTGAGGACATTGTCCAGCAGGGAAAAATCTATAACCGCGGCGAGCATATTTTCGATCAGAGTACCCCGGTTCGCTCCTGCTTTGCGGTCAAGAGCGGCTCCATCAAAACATCCATTATTACCGAAGGCGGTGAAGAACAGGTAACCGGTTTCTTCATGCCTGGTGAACTGGTGGGGCTGGACAGCATGAGCAGCGAGAACTATGCCTGCACTGCCAAAGCACTGGAACGTACCAGCGTCTGTGAATTCCCGGTCGACAAGCTGGAGGAACTCACCGGCAAGCTGCCGGAACTGCAGCACCACATGTATCACCTGATGAGCCAGGAAATCCAGAACAGTCACCAGCTGGCCATGCTGCTCAGCAAGAACACCGCTGAAGAGCGCATTGCAGCGCTGCTGCTGTCGCTGTCCAGCCGCTTCCGTCGCCGGCGCATGTCGGCGACCAATTTCAGCCTGCCCATGGCCAGGAACGACATTGCCAACTTCCTGGGCCTGGCGGTTGAAACCGTGAGCCGGGTATTCACCCGCTTCCAGAATCAGGGCATCATCCGCGCCCGTGGGCGGGAAGTGGAATTGCTGGATGTAGAAGCGCTGCAAATGGTAACGCGGGATTTCGCCCGTCAGGGCCAGTAAGCACTAACCAGTCACACACCCTGAGCGGGTTCAGGAATTTGCCGGAACCCGCTCAGCGCTGTTCGATTCCTTCAACATCGCCACCTCTTCAGACAACCAGGTGCGCCACGGCATCTGTTTTATGCCGAAGGTATTGCGGATCTTGGTACAGACCATAGTGGTGTTTACCGGTTCGATGTGGCCCCAGTCGGGCACCTCGTCCACCACCTTGATTCCTTCAGGAATGCCAGGCATGCCGGCAATCGCCAACCCCAGCTCGTAAAGGTTGATCTCCTCTGCCCCGGCATACTGATAGGTGCCCCAGACTTCAGCACCACAATCAATCTGAAGCGCCACTGCCACGATCACCCTCGCCAGATCCTTCACCGCCACCGGCTGCCCCTGACAGCGGCCGGGCAAAGACAGGCCACCTTGCGCCGTGCTTCGCTGAACCTTGCCGATAAAACGGGCCAGGCTCCAGCCGGTACGCAGAATAATGTGCCGCGGGAGCTGCGTTCTCAGGGCCTGCTCACATTCCCATTGCCAGCGGCCCAGCTCGTTAACAGGCTGCCCCGGATTCGACGCAATGTAGGCACCCTGTTTCCGACCATCAAACACGTAACACGAAGAAAGCTGCAGCAAGGCCATGTTGCGCTCACGGGCATGCTCGGCCAGCGCCAACGGCAATGAAAACGCCGCTTCGTGAGTCGCCTCCCGGTTTTTCTCCGCCTTTTCCGGATCCGCGAGCCACAACGCATTGATAATCAGCGCAGTGTCTTCAGGAATCCAGTTATCCAGGGCATGCAGGTCGACATTGGCAGGATCACTGACCAGCAAAGGACTGATCCGCAGATGCGTTTCCCGCAGGCGCTCCAACAGCACCTTGCCAAGCGGGCCATAGTCGTGAACAACAAGTACATGCACGTGGAAACAACGCCTCCGGAATATCACTGATGTGACGGATGTCAGGAAACACTCGGGCCAATGGCTCGGAACACTACTTTACTGCAGTATCATGCAGCCTGAAACGTCAGCCTTACGGGGAGCCGGTGAACGCTCCCGGATCGACAAGCATACAACAACGGGAATCCCAATGCTGAAACAACAGAGCCATATAGTGGCCCCTATCCCCGATGAACTAAGAACCCGGGCTCTTTATACCGTCAGTGAGCTCAAAGGCCGCGGCAAAGCCGACAAGCAGGCCATCGACCAGCTGTATGAGCTCATCGTTGAACTGACCGAATCCGGGCTGGATTTCTTTTTCCTTGAGCCACTACGCCGCCTGAATGCCGGCAGCATGATGATGGGAATGGCCAAAATGGGCATCAGTAGCATGCTCAAGGGCAGCAAAATGGTGATTCACAAAGTCCTCAAGAAACTGGACGACCGCAGCCTGGCGGCGATTCTCGATTTCATCGAAGAAATCATTCATGAACCCGAGGCACCCGCGACGTAACGCCGGTGAGCAACTCATAGCCAATGGTACCGGCGTAACCGGCCACCTCGTCGACACTCACGGTTTTGCCCCAGAGCTCCACCAGGTCGCCCTCGCGGGCTTCAGGGACAGCACTCAGGTCTACCGCCAGCATGTCCATGGAGACCCGCCCCAACAAACGGATTCGCTGGCCGCGCACAGCGGCTGGCGTTCCGGTACCCGCGTGACGCGGGTAGCCATCGGCATAACCAATGGCCACCATGCCCATCCGGGTATCCTGACTGGCCGTCCAGGAAGCGCCATACCCTACCGACTCCCCGGCAGGGACCACGCGTGTGGTAATCAGAGGCGCCTGCAAGGTCATCGCAGGGCAAAGCCCCAGCTCCGCACCGGTTTTGCCCTCCATGGGTGACGCCCCGTAGAGCATGATCCCCGGGCGGCTCCACTCGTACAGCGGCTGATTCGGGCGAAAGTGAGCCGCAGAATTGCCAACGCTACGCATCAAATCCGGCCAGGGGGCTACTGCCCGCTCAAAAATCCGGGTCTGGAGCCCGGTCATTTCGCTGTCCGAATCATCGGCACAGGCAAAATGAGTGACAAAACCAATCGCAAGATGCTTCAGGCCCGCTTCCTCAAGCCCGGCCATCACCTCCGGCAGCTCTTCGGGCCGGAAGCCCAGACGGTTCATGCCAGTATTGACCTTGATCCAGAATCTGGGAGAACGCCCCACACCGAGCCACGATAACTGTTGCTGACAGTGGAGCACCGGTTCAAAACCCGACCGCTCACATTCGGCCAGATCATCCTTTTGATGGGTGCCCTGCAGCAGCACCACGCTGTGTCGATGGCCGGCACCGCGAATGGCTATGGCTTCCTCGATACAGGCCACCGCAAACCGGCTGGTCTCCGGGGCCAGAGCATCAGCAACCGAGCGAATGCCATGGCCATAGCCATCGGCTTTGACCACCGCCATGGCATAGGCGGTTCCGGCCAGTTCCCGGGCCCGGCGGAAATTGTGTTTCAGGGCGTCAAGATCAATGCGGGCAACGGTGGGGCGTGGCATTAATAATCCCCACCGTAATCGCTGTAATCGCCGTGCGCCAGGTCTTCGAATTTGGTGTATTTACCGATGAACGCGAGACGGATGGTACCGATCGGGCCATTCCGCTGCTTACCAATAATGATCTCGGCAATGCCCTTATCCGGCGTATCCTCGTTGTAGACCTCATCCCGGTATACGAACATGATCACATCGGCATCCTGCTCGATCGCACCGGATTCCCGCAGGTCCGAGTTGACCGGG
The DNA here is from genome assembly GCF_000475315.1 of Marinobacter sp. EN3. Lineage (NCBI taxonomy): Bacteria > Pseudomonadati > Pseudomonadota > Gammaproteobacteria > Pseudomonadales > Marinobacteraceae > Marinobacter > Marinobacter sp. EN3. The sequence goes on along the minus strand of NZ_AXCC01000030.1, from coordinate 90,878 downwards.
CGTTTGTTGGGGCGCTGCTCCAGACTCCGGTTCAACTGGGACAGCGCCACAACCGGGCAGCCCAGTTCTTTGGCAATACCCTTGAGTGAGCGTGAGATTTCAGAAATCTCCGCAGTCCGGCCTTCAGTGTTACCCGGCACCCGCATCAACTGCAGGTAGTCGACCATGATCAGGCCAATCTTGCCGCCGTTCTCCCGCGCCACCCGACGGGCCCTGGAGCGCATTTCTGTCGGGCTCAGCCCCGGAGTGTCATCGATATAAAGCGGCTTATCCTTCAACAGACTGACGGCAGAGGTAAGCCGGGGCCAGTCATCCTCTTCCAGCTTGCCGCCCCTCACTTTGGTCTGATCAATGCGACCAAGCGACGACAGCATACGCATGGCCAGCGCATCTGCGGGCATCTCCATACTGAACACCAGTATCGGGGTGCCGGTGCTGATCAGGGCGTTCTCAACAATGTTCATGGCAAAGGTGGTCTTACCCATAGAGGGCCGCCCCGCCACAATGATCAAGTCGGCCGGCTGCATACCGGAGGTCTGGTCGTCCAGATCCCGGAATCCGGTGGTCAAACCGGTCGTCTGCTCGCCAGACTCAAACAGCTCTTCAATGCGGCTGAGTGTGGTGGCCAGAATGGGGTTAATGGCCTTGGGGCCAGAGCCCTCTTTGGTACGCGCCTCGGCAATCTGGAACACACTGCGCTCGGCTTCGTCCAGGATATCGTTACTTTTCCGCCCCTGCGGGTTGAAGGCGGAATCGGAGATCTTGCCGGACACCTCCACCAACTGCCGCAGAATGGAGCGTTCACGAACAATGTCAGCATAGGCCCGAATGTTGGCGGCGCCGGGTGTTTTCTCGGCCAGTTCAGCCAGATAAGACAGGCCACCGGCATCCTCGATATCGCCGGTCCGTTCCAGAAACTCGGCCAGGGTAACCACATCCAGCGGCTCACTCTCGCTGGCCAGGCGCTCCACGGCGCCGAAAATCAGGCGATGGTCCTGCCGGTAAAAATCAGCCGCTGAAATAATTTCGGCGATCTCGTCAAACCGACGGTTGTCCAGCATCAGGCCGCCGAGCACCGCCTGTTCAGCCTCGACCGAATGCGGCGGGACCTTGATGCGACTGGTTTCCGGATCAATAGAAGCAGGTTTCAGAGTGGGATTGGCCATAGACACCGACATCAGGGAAATGAACAAACGAGATGACAAGAATACCAGAAAGCAACGGGCCCGAAACCGTCTCCGGCTCGGGCCCGTTTTTCAGCACAGAAACCTGCGGCTTCAGTGCTGGTTGAATCGACCTGTCACTGGGCTACCGATTACTCGGCAACAACCGCCAGCTTGATGGTCACTTCAACGTCTGTGTGCAGCTGCAGTTCGATGTCGTACTCGCCAGTCACCCGGATCGGGCCTTCCGGCAGACGAACTTCGCTCTTCTCGACTTCAGTACCACCGGTAGACACTGCGTCGGCAATGTCACGAACACCGATAGAACCGAACAGCTTGCCTTCTTCACCGGCCTTGGAGGTGATGGTGAAGGAAGCGCCTTCCAGAGCTTCGGCACGGGCCTGGGCAGCAGCCAGCTTCTCAGCAGCAGCTTTTTCCAGCTCAGCGCGACGCTCTTCAAACGCCTTTACGTTTGCTTCCGTAGCAGGAACGGCCTTGCCGTACGGCAGCAGGAAATTACGACCGTAACCGGCCTTAACCTTTACCTTGTCACCCAGGGAGCCAAGGTTTGCGACTTTCTCGAGCAGAATAACTTCCATCTCGTTAACCTCTTCGTGCTTTATTCAGCCGGACCGGCGGGTATACGCCCCCGGATATCCAGCCAGCTATCCACAAAAGCCAGAACCACTAACAGCATCAACAGATTGGGACCCAGCAGAACCAGAGCAACGTAAAACATTGCCAGCCAGTTTCCGCTCCACTGCTTTCGAGCAAACACACCGTGCACCAGAGCCAACCCGGCCAGAACCAGCGGGGTGCCCGCAGCCCAGGCCAGCAGTATGGCATTCAGCCCAAGAATCGGGCCGACCACCATGGTGATGGCGCACACTACGGCTACCGCCGGCGATAACCTGAGGCCATGGAATTCCTTGCGGAATCCACCGGGGTTATACAACCCCGCCTGCCACGACCTTGCCAGCATCGTCATACCGATGGCGGTGGCAAAGTAGGTACCGGCCATGCTGGCGTTCATGGTGTCCCGGATAACCTGTTCCAGTTCACCACCCAGCGCACGGGCCATTTCAGTGTTGTACTGCTCGTAAACCTCGACACCAGCCTGAACCAGATCGTTCAGCAGCGCCGGATACATCATAGGCAACATCAGCCCGGTCAGTATCGCCAGAAAGGCACCGGACAACAGCGCTCTTTCCCAGGACAACGTCGTCCGGATAATGGATGCCATCAGCATCACCTGCAGCAGCACCGCCAGCGCCGTGGGATCCTGGCCGTAAACGGCCCACCCGATCGCCGGAATCAAAGCCCAGAGGCCAATATTGAGCCCCTGGCGAATGCCCAGTCGAAGAACGACCAGGCCAGTTACCGCTGCGCCAATCCAGAACAGTAAGGGTACTGCGGTGGTAACCGCTGCAACCCCGCCAGCCTGCAGGGGACCGCGCATTACATACTGTGCCAGTGCACGCATGGTCCCGGGTCCTGTCCGTTAAAACTTAGTGGTCGTGACCGTCCGTATACGGCAGCAGTGCCAGGTAGCGGGCACGCTTGATAGCGGTAGCCAGCTGACGCTGATAACGTGCTTTGGTGCCGGTGATGCGGCTGGGCACGATTTTGCCGGTTTCAGTGATGTAGCCTTTCAGGGTGTCCAGATCCTTGTAATCGATCTCTTTAACACCTTCTGCCGTGAAGCGGCAGAACTTACGACGTCTGAAAAAACGAGCCATAACGTAACTCCTAACTCCGGTTAATTACTCTTCTTCGTCCTGGGATGCGCTCTGACGCTCTTCAGAGTCAGCTGAACGACGTGGACGATCGTCTCCGCCGGAACGACGGTCCTCACGGGACTCAGCGGCTTTCATCGGAGACAGGTCGGTAACGGCCTCGTCGCGACGCAGAATCAGGTCACGGATGATGGCGTCGTTAAACCGGAAGTTGTGAGTCAGCTCGTCCATCGCGGCCTGTGAACATTCGATGTTCATCAGCACGTAGTGAGCCTTGTGGATCTTGTTGATCGGGTAAGCCAGGTGACGACGGCCCCAATCTTCCAGGCGATGTACCTTGCCGCCATCTTCAGTGATGACGCTGGTATAACGCTCGATCATCGCGGGCACCTGCTCGCTCTGATCCGGATGTACCATGAAAACGATTTCGTAGTGACGCATGAGTTCTCCCTACGGTTTAAACAGCTTTCTTCTCCTGCTGGCCATACCAGTGGTTGTGGCCGGAGCGTGAAAGCAAGGAGGTGACAGCAATTGCTGCCGGTTTCTTTTTTGCTTTATCAATAAGGCTTTACAAGAAAGGCTTGATCAAAAGCGAAGCTCCTTATTGCCATGAAACAGGCAATAAAAAACCACCCCTTGAAAAAGGGGTGACGTATTCTAGGCCCGCAGGCCTGTTTGTGCAAGGTTTAACCGAGGCGCTGGCGCAGCGCCTCGTAAAGACAGACACCGGTCGCCACAGACACATTCAGACTGTCGACGTGGCCGAGCATCGGGATGTTGATCAACTGGTCACAATGTTCACGGGTCAGCCGGCGCATACCTTTACCTTCGGCGCCCATCACCAGAGCAACCGGCCCCTTGAAATCAGCCTGATACAAGGTGGCATCCGCCTCACCGGCCGTACCAATCAACCACACGCCCTGGTCCTTCAACTCCCGAAGGAAACGGGCGAGATTGGTCACCCGGACAAACGGTACCGTTTCTGCCGCCCCACAGGCGACCTTTCGGGCAACCGGTGTCAACGAGGCAGATTTATCCTTGGGCACAATCACGGCCTGCACTCCCGCCGCATCGGCGGTACGCATGCACGCACCCAGATTATGGGGATCCGTCACGCCATCCAGCACCAGAAGGAATGGCGACTTGTCGCTGGCGGCCAACTGGGCAAGAAGATCATCCTCGGTCCACTCCCGGCTTTCCGCAACGGCAGCAACAACACCCTGGTGGACACCCGACACCCGCTCATCCAACTCTTTCCGGTGCACCACTTTCCAGGGCACCCCCAGACCGTCAAGGGCATCGGTAACCGACTTCACCCGCTTGTCCTGACGACCGGTCTGAATCCAGACCCTTTGCAACCGCTCCGGCTCTCTTTTCAGCACGGCATCTACGGCATGCCAGCCGAATACATATTCCTGAGACACTGACAATCAATTCCTGCGTAACGTGTTATTTGCGACTCTTGCGCTTACGGCCCGAGCCTGACGGTTTACCTTTGGCCGATTTGGACCGGGCCTCCCGGGCAGCCTCTGCTGCCAGCTTTTCCTTGGCGCTGGCCGGCTTACCGGTTTTTCGCCCTTTACCGGAGCGATCACCCTTGCCCTTGCCCCGCGGCTCGCGCTTGGACACTTCCAGCGCATCGCGGTCTGCCTTCCGGCGCCTGGGGGTACTTACCAGCTCAAGATCGATTTTGCGGTCTTCCAGATCGACACGCACCACGCGGACACGCACTTCGTCACCCAGACGGAAGCTGACCGCCGTGCGCTCACCAATCAGACGATGCTTGACGGCATCGTGATGGAAGTAGTCACCACTGAGCGTGGAGACGTGTACCAGACCTTCGATGTAGATATCGGACAACTCAACAAAGAAGCCAAACGGCACCACCGCGCCGATAATGCCATCGTACTCCTCGCCCACGTGATCGCGCAGGAACTCGCACTTGAGCCAGGCCATGACATCCCGTGTGGCATCGTCGGCCCGGCGTTCGGTCATGGAGCAATGCTCACCCAACTGCTCCATACGGGCATAATCGTAGGGATACTCAGCCAATTCGGGATCGTGCACCTTCGGGGACACCAGATCTTTGGTTGCCTCGGGATTATGGATCCGGGACTTGATGGCCCGATGCACAATCAGGTCCGGGTAACGTCGAATTGGCGACGTGAAGTGGGTATAACTGGCGAAGCCAAGACCAAAATGCCCGGCTTCCTCAGGACTGTACACAGCCTGGCTCAGAGAGCGCAGCATCACCATCTGGATGACATTGGCATCCGGGCGGTCGGCCACCTGACCCAGCAAGGCCTGGTAATCTGCCGATGACGGCTTGTCGCCGCCGCCCAGCTGCAATCCCAGCTCACCCAGGAACAGGCGCAGATTGCTCAGACGCTCTTCCGAAGGCCCGTCGTGCACCCGGTAAAGCGCCGGAATCTTGTGCTTCTTGAGGAAGCGGGCCGTCGCCACATTGGCGCACAGCATGCACTCTTCGACAATCTTGTGGGCATCGTTCCGGTGCACCGGAACAATTTCCTCAATCTTGCGCTGGGCATCGAAAACAATCTTGGTTTCCGTGGTCTCGAAATCAATGGCCCCACGCTCGGTGCGAGCCTTTCGCAACAACTTGTAGAGGTCATACAGGTTGTGCAGATGCGGCAGCAGATCCGCATAGTGGGCGCTGAGTTTGTAGCCCTGCTCCGTATCCGGATGCTCCAGCATGGCACTGACCTTGTTGTAGGTCAGCCGGGCATGGCTGCGCATTACGGCCTGATAGAAGGTGTAGCCGCTGATGTTACCGGCGGCACTGATGGTCATGTCGGCCACCATGCACAGACGGTCGACATCCGGGTTCAGGGAACACAGGCCATTGGAGAGCTTCTCCGGCAGCATGGGCACCACGTGGTCCGGAAAATACACCGAGTTACCGCGCTGAATGGCCTCTTCATCCAGTGGCGACCCCGGGCGGACATAATGGGAGACATCAGCGATGGCCACCACCAACCGATAGCCACCACGGGGACGAGGCTCGCAGTAAATGGCATCATCGAAGTCACGAGCGCTCTCGTCGTCGATGGTCACCAGGCGCATGTTGCGGATATCCACCCGGTTTGCCTTGTCTTTCTCTGCCACTTCCGCGGGAATCGAGGCGGCCTGTTCACCGACCGCGGGCGGCCAGCTATGCGGGATTTCGTAGGAACGAATGGCCACATCGATTTCCATTCCCGGCGCCATGTGCTCGCCCAGAATCTCGATAACCTGGCCGGTGGGCTGGGTTCGAATCGTCGGCTGACGAATGATTTCCACCACAACATACTGGCCGTGAACCGCCTTACCCGCCTGCTCATCCGGAACCAGTATCTCGTGATTGATCCGGGCGTTCTCCGGCACCACAAAAGCGATGCCGCTTTCTTTAAAGAACCGACCGACAATCTGGGAAGTACGATGCTCCAGCACTTCCACAATCTTGCCTTCCCGGCGCCCACGATCATCCACCTGATCCACCCGGGCGGCCACCCGGTCACCGTGGAACACCTGGCGCATCTGCCGGGCGGTCAGAAACAGATCGGAGCCACCATCATCGGGGATCAGAAACCCGAAACCATCACGATGTCCAACCACACGCCCGGTGACCAGATCCGCTTCTTCTATCGGCAGAAACGCATCACGGCGGTTACAGATCAACTGTCCATCACGGCACATCGCAATCAGACGACGGCGCAACGCTTCAATCCCTTCCGCGGACGTCTGCCCGAGTTCCTGACACAGGGTCTCGTGCGTGGCCGGCGCGCCCCGCTCTTTCAGATGTTGGAGAATGTACTCCCGACTCTGGATGGGGTTGTCATATTTCTGGGCCTCACGCTGGGCATGAGGGTCACTTTGTTTGTTCTTCCTGGAAACCATTCGGATCCTTTCTGTCTCACCGCAAACCGTGCGGCATCATTCATGTTTGATGCAGTATAACGTTGGGATGGGAATGCTGCCTAACAAGGGCGCCAATATAGGCACAAATACCCTGAAATCGTCAGACTCTGCCGCCGAAACTTTTTTGAAAAAAATGTTTGACAGCACCTGAACGAATCATTAAAGTACGCGCCATCGGTTGAGGGGCAACTCCTCACAACTGGCAGAAACGCTAGGTTTTCAATAAACTATACGCGAATCTGCAAATCACCTGCCGAGGTGGTGAAATTGGTAGACACGCTAGCTTCAGGTGCTAGTGGGGGCAACCCCGTGGAGGTTCAAGTCCTCTCCTCGGCACCATTTTCTTCCCCAGAAAATGGCCTAAGAAATTAAAAATCCCGAAAAAATCAGCAGCATCTGACGTCGAACTCGCCGTATTTACGCCGAGCATTTTGTGCTGTCTGGAAGGACGACAGACAGAACATCCATCGCCCTTTCCGCAAACCGCCTTACTCCGACAGCCTGTCCAACAGATAGTCCGAGAGGCTCTGGTACTCGTACTCCACTGTGGAATACGCCCGGCCCGGCCGGTCGAGAGGACCGTCACCGCAATCGGATGTGGCGACGAAATCGACCAGATACGCCGTCTTGAGCAGGTTCGGACGCTGCATATCCAGCTCTTCGCTGTTCAGTGCGTCGTAAAACAGCTGCCACTGGAACGCCCCGTTCGCAGAATCCACTTCTGGCCTATTTGCGGTCGCCCGATCCAGGAACGGGAACCGGAGCAAGCGGGCAAAAGAGACGCCATTACGCTCATCAATATCGTATTCATAGGCACCAGCCCCGAAAAGATCGGAAGCGGCAACGTCACTGGTAAATGAGAAGGGAAACAGCCGGGTCGCATACTGGCCGTTGCGCTCGGTATCGTTAGGCGCAACACCCTGGGGCGCGCAGGAGGCTCCACCACCTGCAAACTCAACGGCTGCTTCCAGGCCACCGCCCGCGGTCAGCCGATACCCACTGACCAGATCCCGTTGCGACTGCTCGCCATCCAGAATGTCCGCTGGCGAATTGGCCTCCTCTAATGTCAGCACGCGATCATCAGCTCTGCCGGGCACGGATTCCAGCAGAGTCCCGGTCTGCTCATCCCAAACCCAGCTGATGTCACTGATACCATCCAGCTCGGTTCCCCCTGGCGTTACCCCGAGCGTCTGCTCGTGACACGTAGTGACGGTATCGAGACTGGCCGTGCCATTCTCCCACGCAAACTCCAGACGCTCGTGCACGCCCTCCTCGTCGTACCAGACGGCACTTTGGGGCGAAAGGGAGGAAGATGGCAGCCACTGAGTCTTCAGATTGGTCATATAGCCATCGGCCTGAAACAGGCGGGCCATCTCTGGCAACGAGATACCCATGCAGCCCCGGCTGGATACGGCCAGCAGCCTGCCACCTTCACTGTATTCAAAAGACAGCTCAGCCGAGGCACCGAGATCAGAGGTATTGGTAGGCAGTACGTCTGATCGGGTTGGCCGTGCCGAAATCCGCTGACTCACCAGAAGCCTGGGATTGCTTACTTCCACATCAACATCCGGCAGTACCAGCGTATCGGTATCCACATTGCCGTAGTTGCCACCGGACACAGCGGCATCGACAATGGCAATAACCTCATCAACGTTCTGCACCACCGAATAACCAAGCAGGTACACCCCGTCACGCGGTAACAGACTGGCTTCGCTGCCGTCACTGCCATTCCCTGCCAGGTAATCGTTGTAGCCATCAGGAATCTGGCTGGCCATGAACCGCGCCAGCGCCCGGGCATAGGCGTGAGCGCGGTCGTCATTGGCAAGGATATAGTCCTTCCACAGATTGATACCGTCCAGATCCGCAAAGCGGTTATCCGGAATCGGATTTTCAGTATTCCACTGCCCGGCCAGGCTCCGGAAACGGGCCAGCGTAGTCAGGGGGGTAATATTGGTTACGCCGGGGCTGGCTGACATCAAAAACGCCCGGCTGACCGGCTCATCGCCGTAGCTACGCTCCTCCAGTGTCTGGCCGGGAATCGCGAGGGCATAAAGCGGATAATCCCTGGGGTCCAGGTTTGCGCCGATCGATGGCGGAACATCCAGTGCGGAAACGTCCATGGAAAACCGCCCGCCGGGACCGCTCATCACGGTTGGCTCGCCGTCCTCGAGTATGTGGGTATTACCGCTGTCCAGCTCAATCTCCACCGGCCCTGCGGTGTACTGGCCATTGTCGTCAAGATCCAGCCAGACCCGGGCATTGTTGAGGTATCCGTCGATCACACGCCCCTGGTAGGGCGCCCGCTCGCTGTAGGTAACACCATCGAACTCCCGGCCATCAACCGGCAGCTCATCGGATTCATCGCCACAGCCGGCGATCGCAAGTGACAGCAGAGGAACGGTAACACTGATCAGACGTTTCATCGCGGCAACCATTTATCCTTGTTAGAGGTTGTGCCGCTACTTTAGGAGATGTGCCGCCGGGAGACCTTGACAGGCTTGGCAAATTGTAAAGTTTAGTAACGAGCAGGCCCCGGAATGTGCCGGGGCCTGCAAATCGGGGCAATTCGTCAGAACGACCGCGCCACGATTTCTTTCATGATTTCGTTGGTACCGGCGTAGATCCGCTGCACGCGCGAATCGGCCCACGCCCGGGCAATCGGGTACTCCCACATGTAGCCATAGCCACCGTGCAGCTGAACGCATTCGTCCATCACCTTGCATTGAAGGTCGGTGGTGTGCTGCTTGAGCATGGCCGCCGTCGGGATATCCAGCTTCTTGTCGAGGTGCAGCTCCAGGCAGCGGTCTGTAAAGACACGGGCTGCCGTGATTTCGGCTTTCAGCTCGGCCAGCTTGAAACGAGTGTTCTGGAACGCGATGACCGGTTTACCGAAGGCTTTGCGTTCTTTCACGTAATCCAGGGTCCACTGCCAGGCGGCCTCGGCGGCAGCGACGGCGGTCAGGGCCACCTGAAGCCGCTCTGCCGGCAACTCCTGCATCAACTGGAAGAATCCCTGTCCTTCCATGCTGCCCAACAGATTATCTGCCGGAACTTTTACGTCCTGGAAGAACAACTCAGAGGTATCCTGGGCCTTCATGCCCACCTTGTTCAGATTCTGGCCCTTTTCAAAGCCCTCCCAGGCGGTTTCGACCAGCAACAAGCTGGTGCCCTTGGCACCTTCTTTGGGGTCAGTCTTGGCAACAACAATCACCAGATCCGCTAGCTGACCGTTGGTGATAAAGGTTTTTGAGCCATTCAGAATGTAATGGTCACCCTGGCGGATGGCCGTGGTTTTCACGCCCTGAAGATCGGAACCTGCCCCAGGCTCGGTCATGGCGATGGCAGTGATCATTTCACCTGATGCCATTTTGGGAAGATACTTCTGCTTCTGCTCTTCCGAGCCGTAGTTCAGGATATAGGGCGCCACGATATCGGAGTGCAGCCCCCAGCCAATGCCGGACAATCCGGCCCGGGAGATTTCTTCCATGATCACCGCCGAGTAACGGAAATCGGCCCCCACACCGCCGTACTCTTCCGGCAGCATGGGGCATAGGAACCCCAGCTCGCCCGCTTTTTTCCAGAGCTCCCGGCTGACCTGGCCATCCTTTTCCCATTGGTCGTGATACGGAGCGGCTTCCTGTTCCAGGAATTTGCGAACGGAGTCCCGGAAGCCTTCAAGATCGGCATCGAACAGAGTACGTGGAATCATTGCTGAACCTCGGTGAACGGGTTGGTTTATCGTTGTGTTCAGCAAGTCTGTGGCGGGGCGGGGTTTCGCTCAATGGTGAAAACCATCAATCGCTTTGGCCAAAACCATCGCCCCGGAACGGGTCAGTCGGCTTTCTTCTCGCCCCAGCGGGGTACCAGGGTCTGCGGAAAATCCAGGTGGTCGAGAATCCGGGCAACCATGAAATCGACCAGATCATCCACCGACTGCGGGTTGTGATAGAACCCGGGGCTCGCCGGCATCATCACCGCACCCATGCGGGTAAGCCTGAGCATGTTTTCCAGGTGCACCTCAGAATAGGGCGTCTCCCGTAACACCAGAATCAGCTTGCGGCGCTCCTTCAGGGCCACATCGCCGGCGCGCTCGATCAGGTTATTGCTGGCCCCGGTCGCCAGGGCCGAGAGCGTACCAGTGCTGCAGGGGCATATCACCAGCGGCGCCTTCTCGCCGGAACCGGAAGCCGGTGGAGAAAACCACTCCTCCCGGCCAAAGACCTGCACCTGACCGGGCTGCGCACCGGCGAAGTCCGACAAGGCCTCTGCCATGGCAGGCGTAGAACCCGGCAGCCGAAAATCGGTTTCAGTCGCGATCACCACCTGGGCCGCCTTACTGATCATCACGTTCACACGGCAACCGTTGGCTACCAGGCACTGCAACAGACGAAGCCCGTACTGGGCTCCCGACGCGCCGGTAAACGCCAGATTAACAACCGGTGATTGTTCAGCCACGACGCTTCTCCAGTTCCGCCACCAGTTTCCGATGAATGCCGCCAAAACCGCCATTACTCATGATTACGATATGACAGGTCTCTGGCAGTCCCTCCAGGGCCTTCTCAATCAGCTCCTCCACCGACGCCTCCACCCTGTGATGATCCAGCTCACCATGTTCCGCCTGCCAGCTCCCCACCAGTTCCGGCAGCCAGTCCATATCACTGAGGTTACCCCAGAGCACCCGGTCTGCCAGTGCGGCACTCGGAATCAGCGTCTGCTTGTGCACACCCTGCTTCATGGTATTGGAGCGGGGTTCGATAATGGCCAGGATTGGCTCATCCCCCACCCGGTTGCGCAACCCCTCCAGGGTGGACGCAATCGCGGTTGGATGATGGGCAAAGTCGTCATATACGCGCACACCGCCGATTTCGCCCACCAGTTCCATTCTGCGCTTAACACCGGAGAACCGGCACAGCGCAGCCACCGCATGGTCAGGCGTAACGCCCACATGGCGGGCAGCGGCAATCGCCGACAGGGCATTACGTACATTGTGCAAGCCGGTCAGGTTCCATTTCAGGGTCGCCACCGGCTGCTCATGGTGGATGACCATGAAGCGGCTGCCGTCCTCAGCCAGAAGCTCAGCCCGCCAGTCCGCCGTGCGGCTGATCTCGCTGCCGATGGCGGTATCCTGCACCGGGCTCCAGCACCCCATCTCCAGGGCATTATCCAGATGCCGATCCCGAGCCGGACGAACGATCAGGCCTTGGGATGGCACAGTGCGCACCAGATGATGAAACTGGCGTTCAATGGCTTCGACATTATCGAAAATGTCCGCGTGATCGAATTCCAGGTTGTTGAGAATCAGGGTATTGGGTCGGTAATGTATAAACTTGGAGCGCTTGTCAAAGAACGCGCTGTCGTACTCATCCGCCTCGATCACAAAGAAATCACTGCTGCCCAGCCGGGCAGACACCGGAAAGTCCTGGGGCACACCGCCTATAAGGTAACCGGCATCAAAGCCGGCCTGGTCGAGAATCCACAGCAACATGGCCGTTGTGGTGGTTTTGCCATGGGTACCGGCTACGGCCATCACCCAACGGTGGCGCAGGACCTCCCGGGCAAGCCATTCAGGGCCAGACATATAATCAATGCGCCGGTTGAGCACTGCTTCCACTTCCGGGTTACCCCGGGACATGGCATTTCCGATCAGCACCAGATCCGGTTTCGGCTCCAGGTTCTCGGGCCGGTAACCTTCTGTCAACGCAATGCCCTGGGCCTCCAGCTGAGTACTCATGGGAGGGTAAACGCCCTGGTCCGAACCGGTCACCTTATGCCCCAGCTCCCGGGCGATCACCGCCAGACTGCCCATGAACGTGCCGCAAATGCCCAGAATATGTATATGCATTAAGGTTGTGCCTCCGGTTTGAAACCTGCCAAGCCTCTACCATACTTTCTGCGCGGTCAAGAGCCGGCATATGCTCATGAAAAACCGCGGTGTTTGGCGTATCATCTGCGCCATCGTTGAACCAGCAGGAGGCTTCAGCCCGAGATGGCTATCAAGAACGCATTTTATGCCCAGTCTGGCGGGGTCACCGCCGTTATCAATGCCAGTGCTTGCGGTGTTATCCAGACCGCACGCAAACATCCGGACCAGATCGGCAAGGTCTATGCCGGCCGCAACGGCATCATCGGTGCTTTGAAAGAAGAGCTGATTGATACCAGTCTGGAATCTGACGACGCCATCCAGGCCCTCATCCACACGCCCGGCGGGGCTTTTGGTTCCTGCCGCTACAAGCTCAAGAACATTTCCGAGAACCAGCGCGAATACGAGCGCCTGATTGAAGTGTTCCGGGCCCACGACATCGGTTACTTCTTCTACAACGGCGGCGGCGATTCCCAGGATACCGCCTATAAGGTCTCCCAACTGGCCGATCGTATGGGTTACCCGATCACCTGCATTGGCGTGCCCAAAACGGTCGACAACGACCTTCCCTTCACCGACTGCTGTCCCGGCTTTGGTTCCGTGGCCAAGTACATTGCCACATCCACCCTCGAAGCCAGCCTGGATATCAAATCCATGTGTGAAACCTCCACCAAGGTCTTCATTCTGGAAGTGATGGGTCGCCACGCCGGCTGGATTGCTGCCGCTGGCGGACTGGCCGGACAGAGCGAAGGCGAGCCGCCTCACGTCATCCTGTTCCCGGAAATTCCCTTCAACCGGGAGAAATTCCTGGAGCGAGTAGATCAGTGCGTGAGGGATTACGGTTACTGCGTGGTGGTGGCGTCTGAAGGCGCCCAATACGAAGACGGCCGCTTCGTTGCCGATGCCGGCGCCAAGGATGCCTTCGGCCACACCCAGCTTGGTGGTGTTGCCCCGGCCCTGGCCAATATGGTGAAACAGGCCCTGGGCCACAAATACCACTGGGCAGTGGCAGACTATCTGCAGCGTGCAGCCAGGCACATTGCCTCGGCCACTGATGTGGAGCAGGCTTACGCGGTTGGCAAGGCTGCGGTGGAAATGGCCCTGGCAGGCAAACAGGCTCTGATGCCCACCATCGTGCGGGATCAGGCCAAGCCTTATCGCTGGTCAATCGGCGAGGCCAACCTCAGCGAGGTCGCCAACCAGGAAAAGAAAATGCCGATCCATTACATCACAGACAACGGCTTTGGCATCACTCAGGATTGCCGGGATTACCTGCAGCCGCTGATCGCCGGCGAAAGCTTCCCGCCGTTTGACGACGGTCTGCCCAGGGTGGCCAAGCTGAAGAACCAGCTGGTGGAGAAGAAACTGAGGACCGAGTTCGAACTCTGATCCTGCCCTGCAGCCCTACAAAAAAGCCCGGCCAAAATTGCCGGGCTTTTTTACGCTACAAACGGCTGCGACCTAACTGGCCGTTTGCGCCTCATGGCGGCGCACATACGCCGAGAAATCGTCGAAACCACCCACATACTCGGAACCCACCAGAATCTGGGGCACCGTGTAGACCGGATGGCCGATACGGTCGGCAATGTCCTGTTTGCTCATGCCTTTCTCGATCATGTCCACCCACACGTAGGGGATGTTTCTGGATTCACACAGGTCCCTTGCACGAACGCAAAAACCACAGCTTGAACGGCCATAAATCGTGACCTGCTCCATACATACCTCCTGACTCAAAGGGTAGCGAGTGGCTGGCACTCTTCGCATCTATAATGTCGCAATGATGGCATGGCGAGCACCAATTGAAAATTGATCCTCGCCATGATCGTGATAGTAGCTGACGATACCGATATCGCCCGAGGAAGGGCCAGCCTCAGGTTTTCAGGCGGCCCAGTTCGCGGTCGAGCACCTGGACCTGGCCATCGAGTGCATCGCCACTCTGCCGGACCCGTTGCGCCAATTCCCGCAGGTCGTTGGCCGCATCGCCAATGTGGGTCAGGTTCCGGTTAATTTCCTCGCTCACCGAGCTCTGCTCCTCAGCGGCGGTGGCCACCTGGGTCACATGCTCAACAATCGTGGCAATACGCTCAACCACTGTGGCCAGCGAGTGACTGGCTTCCCGGGTACCCTCTACCGCGCTGGTGGCCCGCTCGACACCGGTTCCAATGACCGTTACCGCACCGTCCACGTCTCCTTTCAGGCGCTCGATCATGCCACTGATTTCATCCGTAGATTCGCGGGTTCGGGACGCCAGTGTGCGCACTTCATCGGCCACCACCGCAAAGCCACGCCCCTGCTCTCCGGCCCGGGCAGCCTCGATAGCCGCATTCAGTGCCAGCAGATTGGTCTGCTCGGCAATGCCACGGATCACTTCCAGAATCCGGTTAATTTCCTCACTGCGCTGGGCAACATGGCCAATGGCCGAGCTGGCCTGATCCATATCGCCGGCCAGTGCATCCACACCCCGCAACGCCGTACCCAGAGTATCCTGGGTAAATTTAATGCCATCCCGCGCAGCCCAGGCATTATCCGCTGCCTCGCCAGCAAAGCCGGCCACTTCCCCGGCCGCCGCCGACATTTCATTCATGGCGGTCACCACACTGTCGATATCCTGGTGCTGGCGGGCGGTCTGTTCATCGGTATCCCGTGCAATGGCGCCAACATCCGAGGCCTGCCCCCGCACCTGGGCATTCACGTCTTTAAGGTCGTTGATCATTTCCCTCAGTCGGGCCAGGAAGGCATTGAAACCGCCCGCAAGGTCAATCAGCTCGGCATGGGTATCGATATCCAGCTCACGGGTAAGATCGCCCTCGGCACTGGCCAGATTGCGCATGCGCTTCCGGATTTCGTCCAGCGGCCGGGTAACCGAACGCACCAGTAGCACCAACACAGCAATCGCAAGTACGACCACCACAATGCCCACCACGGTCTGGCGGGTAGCAGTGCTGGTTACTTCGTCTGACAGCAAAGCGGTTATTTCATTCACACTGGCCAGAGCCGTATCACGGGGCAGTTCGATCAACAGCGACCACTCGGCGCCCGGCAACGCCACCTTGATGGGATAGGACACGGCGAGGATCTCACCGTTGTCGAAGCTGCCTCCGTTGCGGTGCAGCGACGTAAATTCGCCGGCCAGATCCGGCAGAGCTTCCCGCAGCGGCCGCCCCAGGTGTTCCTGATAGTGACTGGAAGCCGCAATCAGGCCTTTCTCGCTCAATAATGTGACTCGTGACTGCCCGTCGAACAGTTCCTCGCTGACACCGGCAATGGTCGACTGCAGTGTCGACAGGTTGATATCAGCCGCCACCACCCCGGCAAACTCGCCGTCATTGATCACCGGCACCACCAGGCTGGTCATCAGCTCGGAGTAGCCCTCTTCAATCTCATAGTCGTAGGGCTCCATCAGGCAGGGCTTCCGAGAATCGCGGGAACACAAATACCACTCGGCTTCACGAATGCCGAACTCATTCCGATTGTCCAGGTATTTGGTCGCAGGGTCTTCGGTTCTGCTGAATACCACATTGCCGGCCCGGTCCCGATAGTAGTAGATCTCCAGCGTACCCTCATCACTGCTGTGTTCTTCCACGCCGCCGGTAAAGTAGATGTCCTGACCGTCGTAACCATCCGGCTCAAACTGAGCGTAGATCGAGCTCAGGTGGGACTGCTCTTCAAGAACGGTGCCAATAGTTTCCTGCAGATCCCGCCGGCTGATCCGTCCCGAACTGTCCGCTTCGATATTTCGGGTAATCAGGCTCCGAACCACTTCAGGCGTCTGGTAGGCGGTTTCGAATACCCCGGTCACCAGCTCACCGTATTTCCCTGCGGTAGCGCTAAGCTGATCCATGACGATACTTTGTACCGTGCCCCGGGTTTCCCGGGTCAGCCGTTCCTCCATGGAACTGAGGGAAAGCTGGGCGGTGATGACAATACTCACCCCCATGGTCAGCAGCAGTGCAATCACCAGGGCGTAGAGTTTTACGCGCAGAGAGAGTTGTTTCATGTACATCGAAACCTTTTTCTGTGAGGCTTAACCAACATCCTAGAGCATGGAGGCGTTTTTGGCCTACCTGACCCTGTTCCTGACATCTTTTGCCGCGGCAACGCTGCTGCCCGCGTATTCGGAAATATTGCTCGGCACCCTGGTCAGCCAGAATTATCCCCTGTTCTGGTTGTGGTTCTGGGCAACCATGGGAAATACTCTGGGGTCAGTGGTTAATGGGCTTATCGGCCGGCAAGTGGATCGTTTTAAGCACAAACGCTGGTTTCCCGTCAGTGAACTTCAACTTCACAAGGCACGAAACCGGTTCAATCGATATGGTCAGTGGTCGCTCCTGCTGGGCTGGTTGCCCATTGGCGGCGATGCACTGACTCTGGTGGGCGGCATTATGCGGGTCCCCTGGCTGAATTTCATTGTCCTGGTGGGGATCGGCAAGGGGATTCGCTATGCCTTTGTCATCTGGGTAGTGCTGACCGCGTCTGGTTAAACGCCGGCGTCGTCATAGAGGTATTTTCTCAACAAATCCTCGCCGTTGAACTCGGAGTGCAACACCGCGATAAACGTGTAGACCCCGATCAGCTTTCGATTGAGGAACACAAACTCCTTGGGAGGCACCCGAAAATACCGGCTGATAGCCGACCGCGCCGCCTGCTTGGCCACTCTTGAGGGCAAATCGCTCTGCTTCCAGCGGTACTGGCCATGGCTGTTGACGGCATAATCCGGCCACTGACTGCGATCCTTCGCCAGGGGTTCCAGTACTGACATACAGACCTTGCCAAACTTGTCCAGCACCTCCGCCGGCCAGTCCCGGCTCATGAATCTGAGCTTGATTCCGCCCTCAACAACCTGCTCCAGATCTTCCTCATAGGAAGCCCTGATCATCTGGATGACCGGCTTCAGAAAGTCAGACGAGTAACTCTGCACGGCGCCAAAATCCAGCAGGACAATCCGGTCAGTTTCCGAATCACCACCCTGTTCGCCCGCAATACGAATCCGGTAGTTGCCGAAATTCGGGTCGGTCTGGATCTCACCCCATTCAAATAGTTCCCGGAAAAATAATTCCAGGGCTGCCTGGCCCAGGGCACTGCGTCGCTCCAGTGGCAATTCACGAACCGCCACTGAACTGACCGAATGGCCGTGCTCATAGGTCGACGCAATAATATGATCCGTTGAAAATTCTGCCAGCACTCTTGGCACCACAAAGCGTGGATCATGGCTTAGCATCTGGCGGAACTTTTCGGTGGTACGGGCCTCCAGCCGGTAATCCACCTCCCGGTGCATCATTTCCCGGACTTCTTCCAGCCAGTCGTTGAATTCAGGGCCGAAGCTGACCAGCCGCGCCACTTTCAGCAGATGAGCCACAGCGTTCAGATCACTGTCGACGGCATCGGCAACACCCGGGTATTGCACTTTGAGCACAAGCTCCAACCCGTCGCTACGGCGTACCGCACGATGAACCTGGCCAAGTGAGGCGGCTCCTATAGGCTCCGGGTCAATATCGAGTTCAGAAAGCCGGCTCTCCCCCAGTTCGGCTTTGAGCACCCGCTCGATGGCCGGCCACTCCAGAGAGGTGGTCTGGTCTTCCAGAGTGTGCAGCGCCTCAGTGACTTCTTCGGGGAGAAAATGCTCGCCGTACAGCGCCATGACCTGCCCGATCTTGACCACACTGCCCTTGAGCCGGCCAAGTTCGTCCACCAGAAACCGGGCCTGACTGGAGAGCATTGCCCGATGCCGCTGCTCCCGGGTTTCCTTGTTGCTGAACCAGTTAGTCGCCATATTGGACGCCATGCGCGTGCCTGCGAACAGTCCGGCTCTGGTCAGCGACAACCTGCGCTCAAAGCTGCCGGTCTTGATACGGGAGACGGATTTTCCGGGTCGGCTGGAAGACATGAAAGACCTGTTTCTGTCAGGAAATGTGAACGCCTGCAATGCATCTGACCATTATACGGATCTGGGCGCGCGACTACCTAACCCAGTCGTCGCGCCGGCGCTGCCCCTGCAGCCAATGTGTATAAACTTCGACCAATTTAACAGAGTTCGTGACATCGGTTACGTTTTGACACAGTCACAGATCACAAAGCGGTCTAGTATTGGTTGACAGGGTTTCTGTGATATTTATCAACTACAACAATACCACCCACACATGAATCAGCCCGCTTCAAGAACGCCAGACGCCGAGCTGTCGCAGTTTCGCGTTAAAGGCGAAATACCGGTACCGGCCCTGATCAACGGCCTCACCTGTGCGGCAGTGCCGTTGCTAGTGTTTTTCGCCTGGCGCTCGTCCGGCCACGGCGACCCGTTAACTTCACGGCTGCTGCTGGCCTTCGCCGCCCTTCTGGCCATTAATGCGATCGTCTTTCTGAGCCTGGGCCACAAAACCCTCCAGCGCCGGGCATTCATTACCCTGATTATCGCTCTGTTTACCTACCTGGCCATTCAGGCGGTTGAAGACGGCTCGGCCATCATCTGGCTGTTCGCCTATCCCCCCATAATCTTCTACATCAGTGAAGCCAGAGTCGGCATACTGGCCTGTGTGGGCGGATGGCTGGCCGTATTATTCCTGTTCAGTCCGTTGGGGGATATGGTTTTTGACTCGCCCTACAGTACCAGCTTCCGGCTTTCCATGATCATCGTGCTGGCTTTCGAAATGGCCACTTGCTACATCCTCGACCAGAGCCGGCGGCGGAGCAAGCTAGGCTTGATCCGGCTGGCCGCAGAATTCGAGTACGCCGCCAAGCACGACGCACTCACCAGCCTGGCCAATCGCCGCGAAGGTTTGGAACAACTGGAAACAGAGTATCAGCGCTACCTGCGTAACGGTCGCAGCTTCTCGGTTCTGCTGATGGATATCGACCTGTTCAAGAATGTAAACGACAGCTACGGTCACCAGGCGGGCGACGACATGATCGTGTTGGTTGCCCGCACCTTGACCGACCAGAGCCGCAAAGTGGACACCATTGCCCGCTGGGGCGGAGAAGAATTTCTGGTACTACTCCCCGAAACCGCCCTGACCGAAGCCGCTGCCACGGCGGAGCGGATTCGCTCTGCCGTGGCGAGCCAGGCCATCGACTGCGCGGGCAAGCGAGTGACCGCCACCATCAGTATCGGCGTGGCCTGTATACAGGGCTCAGAGTCGATTGATCGCCTGCTACAACGGGCCGATGAGGCGCTGTATCAGGCCAAGACGCTGGGGAGAAATCGCGTGTGTCAGGCTACTGAGGCGCTTCACCAGCCCTGACGTTGCTCCACCTGACTGTGGCCAAGACCTTCGACCAGCTCGCTCACCAGCCGGCGCTCCAGGTCATAGACCGAGGCTCCGGCCTCAAAATCACTGACTTGGCACATGGACATGCCCGCGTAGCCACAAGGGTTGATTCGGGAGAAGGGTTCCATGTCCATGTTCACATTCAGAGCCAGTCCATGGAAGGAGCAGCCCCGGCGGACCCTCAAACCCAAGGACGCAATCTTGGCGCCGTTCACATAGACACCCGGCGCATCTGACCGCGGTGCTGCTTCTATGCCGCCTTGGGCCAGGGTACGGACAATCGCCTGCTCAATGGCACTGACCAGGTTACGCACCCCGAGTTTATGCCGGGTCAGATCAATCAGCAGGTAGATCACCAACTGCCCTGGGCCGTGGTAGGTCACCTGGCCACCTCGATCCACCTGAATCACCGGAATGTCTCCTGGCAGAAGGATATGCTCGGCTTTACCCGCCTGCCCCTGGGTAAACACCCGGGGATGCTCCAGGCACCAGAGCTCATCCACGGTGGTCTCGTCCCGGTTGGCGGTGAACGATTTCATCGCTTCCCAGGTTTCCATGTAGGGCTGTTGCCCCAGTGACCGCACGATGAGGTCAGCCACGGTTACAGCACCATGTGAACACGGCCACTGGCCTTCAGTTCTTCAAAGAGTGCTTTGAGCTGATCTTCACCGGTCGCCACAATTTTCAGCTGAACCGAAGAAAACCGGCCTTTACTGCTGTCGGTCACCGAGATGTCCGCTTCAGACAGTCCCGGAGCATGCTGCTCAACGACCTCCACCACAAATTCGGTGAAATCGGGCGCGGCATGGCCAATGACCTTGATGACGTAGTCACAGGGAAACTCGATTTTTGGTGCTTTCGGCTCAGTCATGCCGCACATTACTCCCGGCTAAGGCAAACAGCGCCTCAACCTCAGTTAAACAGTTGAACAAAAAACAGCTTGATGGCATCCCAGATGCGCTTGAACAAACCGCCTTCAGGCACTTCGGTAAGTGCCAGCACCGGCTCATCCACCAGGGTTTCACCATCCAGAACCACACGAACACGGCCCAGCTCATCTCCCACCTTAATGGGCGCTTTTATCACGGAATCAAGGTCGACCACCGATTCCAGTTGCTCGCGGGAGCCACGGGGAATGGTGACATAGACATCCTCCGGCATGCCTACCGACACCTCATCCGCCTGACCGCCCCACACTCTGGACGCCATCAGCTCCTGACCGGCACGGAACAGCCGCTCGGTTTCAAAGTAGCGGAAGCCGTAGTTGAGCATTTTCTGCACTTCCTGGGCCCGGGCCTCAGAGCTGCTGGTTCCCATAACCGTAGCAATCAGCCGGGTCTCACCCCGCTTGGCCGATGCCACCAGGCAATAACCGGCCTCTTCCGTGTGCCCGGTTTTCAAACCATCAACGCTGTCATCCCGCCACAGCAGGCTGTTTCGGTTGGGCTGACGAATATTGTTGTAGGTGAAGTGCTTCTGCGCATACAGCGGGTAGTTTTCCGGATAGTCCTGGATAATATGCCGTGCCAGGACCGCAAGATCGTAGGCGGTTGAGAAATGGTCTGCGGACGGCAGGCCAGTGGCGTTCTCGAAGTGGGTATCTTTCATGCCCAGCAGTTGCGCCTGCTGGTTCATGATGTCCACGAAAGCCCCTTCACTGCCGGCCACAAACTCGGCCAACGCCACAGACGCATCGTTGCCAGACTGGATAATCACACCCTTGAGCAGATCCTCAACGGACACCGAGGTGCCTTCCTGCACGAAGGTTCGGGACCCCTCTGTGCGCCAGGCCTTGACACTGATAGGTACCATATCCGACATGGAGATACGGCCTTCATCCAGCTCGCGCTCGACAATATAGGCCGTCATCATTTTGGTCAGGCTCGCTGGTGGCAAACGCTCATTACTGTTGTGCTCCATGATCACACGACCACTGAGCGGATCCATCAATACCCAGGAGCTACCGGCAATCTGCGGCGGCGACGGGATCAGTACCGCCTGCGCCGAGGCCTGCCCGCTCATCAGCAACAGGGAGAAAACCAGAAACAGGGTTCGAGTTACAGTCTTGAAAGCCATGGATAGTTTCATTCGTCGTCAGATGCTTGTCTTATGTTGGTTCTGAACTCAGTCGGTTCAGTGCGAATCGGTCAGTACAATGGACTGCCGGAACCCTCTGGATTCCAGAAGGTTCTGAGCGTAGCGCGCGTCGCCCTCGCTCTTGAATGGCCCCACCTGAACCCGATGGAACCGGCCATTATCAGTGGTGATCTCCCGGACCCTCACAGGATTATCCAGCACTCCCAGCAGACGCTCACGCATGGCCTCAGCCGGATCCCGCTGACTGAATGCGCCGAGCTGGACAAACAGCCCCTCACCGGCGGCCAGCTCTGTTGTTCCGGAAGCCTGTGAGGCAACCACCGGAGCCTGGCCAGCGGCATCAAACGGCTTGCCAGCCAGAAACATGGCGCCGTCCGGACGCACCGTAATAGCGGCCACTTCAACCCTGGCGGTACCACGGGATTGATAGCCGAGCTTCTTGGCCGCGGCATAGGACAGATCGATCAGCCGATCCCCGTGGAAGGGGCCACGATCGTTCACACGGACAATCACCGAGCGGCCGTTGTCGAGATTGGTCACTCGCGCGTAACCCGGAATCCGAAGGGATTTGTGTGCCGCCGACATGGCATACATGTCGAACACTTCACCGTTGGAGGTCTTGTGGCCGTGAAATTTCTCGCCATACCAGCTCGCGGTGCCGCGCTGCACGTAGCCGTCGTTACTGTCCATCACATGATAGCGCTTGCCCCAGACCGTATAGGGCGACTTGTTGCCAGCCGTCCGTGGCTGCTCATAACGGGGTGTGGCATCGGCCAGGCCGCTGGCGTCAAAGCTGCCCGAAGGAGCCCGATCCTGCTTAATGGTGTAGCGTGACGAGTGGTCAACTTCAGGACTGCTGGCACAGCCGGCCAGCAAGGCAGCTAAAGCCAGTGCGGGAATCCGTTTGTCAGAGACCTTGACCATGTCTGTTCACTACCCCAAAACCTGTGTATTGATACCGCCATTACTGACCAGCAACATTGTAACGGGTTCCCTTGTGTATACACCATTACCGGGCAGCCATCATTACTGGTTCAGGCGGTGATCATCCGGCGATGGGTGTGAATCGACATCAGCACGCCGAACGCCGCCATCAAAGTGACACTTGAGGTGCCGCCATAGCTGATCAACGGCAAAGGCACACCGACCACTGGCAACAGGCCGCTCACCATTCCGATGTTGACGAAGATATAG
Organism: Marinobacter sp. EN3; assembly: GCF_000475315.1. NCBI lineage: Bacteria > Pseudomonadati > Pseudomonadota > Gammaproteobacteria > Pseudomonadales > Marinobacteraceae > Marinobacter > Marinobacter sp. EN3. The sequence goes on along the minus strand of NZ_AXCC01000030.1, from coordinate 67,651 downwards.
ATAAAGAAGGTCATCGTCAGCGCTCCGGCCACCAACCGGCTGAAGGAGTCCTGGGCGGTAACAGAGATATAGAGACAACGCAGGATAATCAGGAAGTACACCGTCAACAGCAGTAACATACCGATAAAACCGAACTCCTCTGCCAGCACCGCGACAATAAAGTCGGTGTGGCTTTCCGGCAAAAACTCCAGGTGTGACTGGGTACCCTGCAACCAGCCCTTGCCCTCCATACCGCCGGAACCGATCGCGGTTTTCGACTGGATAATGTTCCAGCCGGCTCCGAGCGGATCACTCTGAGGGTCCAACAGCGTCAATACCCGCTGCTTCTGATATTCCCGCATGACGAAGAACCACATCAGCGGGGCAGAAACCGAGACCATGGCGAGGAACGCGGCAATCAACTTCCAGCTGATACCGGCAAAAAACACCACGAAAATGCCGGCCATGCCGACCAGCAGGGAGGTACCGAGATCCGGTTGCTGGATGATCAGGAACATCGGCAGCAGAACGATCACCAGCCCCGTCATCACCCTGGGGAAGGTCGGTGGCAGGTAATAGCGAGACAGATACCAGGCTGCCATCATCGGCACCACCAGCTTCATGAACTCGGAAGGCTGAAACCGGGGCAGGCCAGGCAACGCCAGCCAGCGTTGCGCCCCTTTGGCACCGACACCCACCAGCAACACGGCGACCAGGCCGATCAGCCCCAAGCCGTAGAGCCAGGGCGCCCATCGGCGAAAGACCGCCGGATCCAACTGAGCGAATACGAACATCACCACAAAGGCAACGCCCAGGCGAATACCCTGTGCCTTGACCACATCAATATTCCGGTCAGCACCACTGTAAAGCACAAAAAGGCCGCCACCGACGAGCAACAACAGAAGCCCCAGGAGAATCGGGTCCAGATGCAACGCTGACCAGATACTGCGGTTGCGCCCCAGATCGCTCCTAGTCTGACTACTCCACAATTTGCTGCCGGCCATCAGTTGTCTCCCCCGGCCGCGCTGGAATCGCTGATCACAGGTTCTGCCTGCTCCGCCGGAAACTCCTCCAGCCAGGCATCAAACAAGGCGCGGGCAACCGGAGCCGCGGCGCCGCTGCCACTGCCACCATTTTCAACGATAACCGCCACTGCGATCTTGGGGTCATCCGCTGGCGCAAACCCGACAAACAGCGCGTGGTCCCGAAGCCGTTCCTTTATCTGCTCTTCGTCGTACTCCTCATCCTGACCAAGACTGAATACCTGGGCCGTGCCGGTTTTACCGGCCATTCGGTAGCTTGCGCCTCGACCAGCGCTTCGACCCGTCCCCCGGGCACCATGCATCACTTCTTCCATGGTATCGACGACATATTCCCAATCGTCAGGATCCTTCAGTTCAAGCTGTTCATGCGTCTGCTCCGGCAGGAACTCCTCCACTGGACTGTCGCCGTGAACATCCTTAAGCAACCTGGGCTCAACCCAGGCTCCGCGATTGGCAATCAATGCTGTAGCCGTTGCCAGTTGCATGGGCGTTGCCAGCAAAAAACCCTGCCCAATGCTCATGTTGACTGAGTCTCCGGGATACCAGGGTTCATTTCTCACGGCCCTTTTCCAGTCTGCGGTCGGCAACAACCCGGTCAAAGCACCGGACACATCCAGGGTGGCATCCTCACCAAAGCCGAACCGGGCCAGATAGGAAGACATGACATCCACCCCCATATCAACGCCCACTTCGTAAAAGTAAACATCATTGGATCTCGCCATGGAGTACTTAAGATCTACCCAGCCATCGCCAGAGCGATTCCAGTTCCGGAAACGCCTCCCGCCCTCACGGAGCTGGAAGTATCCCGGGTCCCAGATTCTACGGTCTTTATCCGTTGCGCCGCTGTCCAGCGCTGCAACAGCCATCATGGGCTTGATGGTCGACGCAGGGGGGTACTGGCCACGGAGCGCCCTGTTAAACAATGGCTTATCGATACTCTGACTCAATTCGCGATAATCATCGACACTGATACCGGTCACAAATTTATTGGCATCAAAACCGGGCACACTGGCAAGCGCCAGAATCCCGCCGGTCTTGGGCTCGATAGCAATGATCGCACCTCGCCTGCCCTCCATCAGCTCATGCGCCCGACGCTGGAGCCGCAAATCAAGATGGAGCTGGAGGTCTTCGCCCGGAACAGGATTTACTCGCTCAAGCACCCGCAAGATCCGGCCACGGGCGTTGGTTTCTACATGCTGGTAGCCCACCTGACCGTGAAGCGCCTCCTCGTAGAAACGCTCAATCCCGGATTTGCCGATGTAGTTGGTCCCCGCGTAATTGACCGGATCGATACGCTGAAGTTCGTCGCGATTGATACGGCCGACAAACCCCAGGGCATGGGCGGTCAGCTCGCTATGGGGATAGTAGCGAACCAGTTCGGCCTCAACTTCCACCCCCGGAAACTGATGCCGGTGCACTGCCATGCGGGCAATTTCGGCTTCGTCGAGATCGTAACTCAAGGGGATCGCCTGGAACGGACGTCGCGGCTCCCGCAGTCGGCGCTGGAATCGTTCCAGATCTTCATCGGCAATACTCAGGATGTCGCTCAGGCGCGCCAGGGTTGCATCCATGTCGCCAACGCGCTCCGGCACCACCGTCAGGCTGAATACCGGGCGATTCTCCGCCAGCAGAACGTTATTCCGGTCGTACACCAGACCTCGGGGTGGCGGTACCGACTGTACCTGAACCCGGTTTTTGTCAGACAGTGTGGTATATATCTCGTGCTCAACGATCTGTAACTGGTACATCCGCGCCAGCAACCCGGTCATCAGCACCAGGACGAACACCAGCATCACCATGGCCCGGCGCTGGAACAGCCGGCGCTCCGCTGCGGTATTTTTCAGTTCGCCCCAGACCATGTCTGTTCCTAGGCCCGGTGGTAAGGGTGGTTACGGGTGATGGTCCAGGCCCGGTAGAGTTGCTCAGCCAAGAGGATTCTCACCAGAGGGTGGGGCAAGGTAAGAGGCGAAAGTGACCATTGCTGATCCGCCCGCTGTCGACAGGCATCCGCCAGGCCGTCGGGGCCGCCGACCAGAAAAGCGACATCCCGGCCGTCCTGTTGCCAGTTTTCCAGCTGTGAGGCGAGTTTTTCCGTTGACCAGGGGCGCCCACCCACCTCCAGAGCCACCACGCGGTCACGGGTGCCTGCCGCAGACAGGATAGCGTCGCTTTCCCGCTGCATCAGTCGGGAGATGTCGGGATTTTTGCCCCGGTGGGCCATGGGGATTTCAGTCAGTTCAAGGGGCAACTCGGGCGGCATCCGGCGAGCGTAGTCGTTGTACCCCGCACTGACCCAGTCGGGCATTTTCTGCCCCACACAGATCAGACGCAGGCGCATGACTACTCGCTGCCCGCAGCACCGAGATCCGGAGCATCACGCCAGAAGCGCTCCAGATCGTAGAACTCCCGGGTAGCAGGCATCATCACGTGAACAACCACGTCACCCAGATCAACCAGGATCCAGTCACTGCCGCCTTCACCTTCAACGTTGGATGCACGTACACCCTGCTCTTTGGCCTCGATCACCACCGAATCCGCGAGGGATTTTACATGTCGGTTGGAGGTACCGGATGCCAGAACCATAAAATCGGTCACGCTGGTGCGGTCGCGAACATCAATCACACTGATGTCCTGAGCCTTGATATTTTCCAGTGCGTTAACGACCAGATCTTTCAGTTGTTCAGCCTGCATAATTACCCTGTAGTACGGGTACTGGCCGGTATGGCCACCCGATCAATGATATTCAAACGCGATTGTAGCATCAAAGACGCCTGTGAATAACTCCTATTGGCCCTCAACGGGCCGGGCACCGTAGAGCCCCCAGGCGCGGATACTCTGGCAGACATCATCCGGGGTGAGGTAGCGTGGCGACCGACCCGCCGCGATACGCCGTCGAATACCAGTGGCGGAAATGTCCAGCAACGGCGGCGCCAGCTCCAGTACCAGGCCCGCCGGCCGCGAATGCAGCTCCGAAGCTGAACCCACACAGCGCTCTGCTACCAGCTGCGCTGCCTCGCTGCCCACCGGCAGTTCCGAGCCGGGGCGGCGCACCACCACGATATGGGCAAGCCCGGGGATCTCCTGCCACTCGCGCCAGCGGTCAAACGATGAGAAAGCGTCGGTACCAACCACCATCACCAGAGGACAATCCGGCCCCAGCTCGGCCCGAAGCTGGCGCAATGTATCGGCGGTGTATGAGGCTCCGCCCCGGTGCACCTCCTGCTCGTCCAGCGCCAGCGCGGGTTCGCCGGCGATGGCCTGCCGGATCATCTCCAGACGCTGCGCTGAACTGGCTCCGGTGCTACCCCGATGCGGAGGGATATGGCTGGGCACCAGATGTACCCGGCTCACCTCCAGCGCCTCGGACACTTCCAGTGCCAGCCGGAGGTGACCGTGGTGAATCGGGTCAAAGGTGCCGCCGTAGATCACATGCATGGTGTCAGGTCCGGATATGGCCGTCACCGAACACCACGTACTTCTGTGAGGTAAGCCCTTCAAGACCGACCGGCCCACGGGCATGGATCTTATCGGTGGAAATACCAATCTCAGCGCCCAGGCCATACTCGAAGCCATCGGCAAATCGGGTTGAGGCATTGACCATGACAGAACTGGAATCCACCTCCGTCAGGAACCGACGGGCACGGGTGTAGTTTTCGGTGATAATGCTGTCGGTGTGCTGGGAGCTGTAGCGATTGATATGCTCAATGGCACCATCCAGTCCATCAACCACCTTCACCGCCAGAATGGGGGCAAGGTATTCCGCGTGCCAGTCTTCCTCGGTGGCTTCGACAATATCTCCGAGAATGGCACAGGTGCGCCGGCACCCCCGCAACTCCACGGTTTTGCTTCGGAACTGTTCCGCCAGCAGCGGCAACAAGTCCTCCGCCACCTCGTCATCAACCAGCAGGGTTTCCATGGTATTGCAGGTCCCGTAACGCTGGGTTTTGGCATTAACCGCTACCTTCAGCGCCTTCTCCGGGTCGGCATGGCTGTCGATGTAAACATGACACACACCATCCAGATGCTTGATTACCGGCACACGGGCGTCCCGACTGATACGCTCGATCAGGCCCTTACCGCCGCGAGGAACAATCACGTCCACGAACTGAGGCATGGTAATCAGCTCACCCACAGCGGCCCTGTCGGTAGTGCTGACCACCTGGACTGCAGTTTCCGGCAACCCCGCCTCGCTCAGACCCTGTTTGAGACAACGGGCAATGGCCTGGTTGGAGTGGATCGCCTCGGAGCCGCCGCGCAGAATGGTCGCATTGCCGGATTTCAGACACAGACTGGCAGCCTCGACCGTGACATTGGGCCGCGACTCGTAAATTATACCGATTACCCCCAGTGGCACCCGCATCTTGCCTACCTGAATACCCGACGGGCGATAGGTCATATCGGTAATCACACCCACAGGGTCCGGGAGCGCAGCCACCTGGCGCAAACCCTCAATCATGGCATCGATGCGCTGAGAGGTAAGCTCCAGGCGATCCAGCATGGCACTATCGAGTCCATTTTCCCGGCCACGCTCCAGATCCTTGCTGTTAGCCGTGGCAAGCTCGGATCTGGCGGCGTCCAGGGCGGCGGCGGTGGCCAGAAGTGCCTGATTCCGCACGGCAGTGGAGGACCGGGCGACTTCCCGGGAAGCGGCCCTGGCCTGCTGGCCGAGCTCCGTCATGTAGGCTGCTACATCCATTGATTTACCCTTAATTCTGCAAGCTGATTCCAAAACGGGAGGGTTACTTTACCTTTCCCGTTTCAAGTCCGCACCCCAAACGACTATTATAGCGCTGCACAGGTTCAAATGGATGCGCCAGCAAAGGACAGACTCAATGCCCCAAACCGCCGAAAAATTTCTTCCCGGCAAGTTTTCCCGCAGCGGGTTTATTGCCTTTGGCCTGACCACCGGGCTCTGTCTGTTCATGGGGGAACTGCTGGCGGCAGTAGCAGCTGCAGCTGCGGCTGGCCTTTGCCTTGCGGGCACCCATCAGGGCAAAACACATCAAAATGCCCCCTGGCCACAATTACGGGCATTCTTTCTGACAGCCCTGGTTCTGGCGCTGGTATCGGCCATCTGGCTGGGCCCCTGGCCACTCAGCCACTGGCTCTATGCCCTACCGCTGGTACTGTTTGCCATGGCGCCGGTCTATCTGGCCGCCATTGTTACTGTTATCTTCATTTTCCTGGTGCTGGCCGGCACCCAGTGGGCGATAGCCCTCCCGGACAGGCACCAGATGATGACTGCACTGGTACTGACCACGCTCCTAGGAGCCATTCTGGTGTTCATGCGCGAGTACAAATCCCGGCAGCTTGCGCCCCTGCGCCGTACCGATGAGCTTACCCAGGCAGCCAGCCGGGAATACCTGTCAGCCGACCTGCACAAGGAAATACAACGCAGCGAGCGGGAAGGCACCAACATGTCGGTGATGATGATCGGGCTGGATACTCACCTGAGCGACGTCGATCCGGACGAAGACATTCGTGCGATTCTGCCACGCATCGGCCGCTACCTGCACTCCCAGCTTCGGGATTTCGATACGTACTACCGGGTGGCCGACCTTCAGTTTCTGGTGATTCTCCCCGGCGCCAATACTGCCGAGGCTGCCCGAACAGCAGAACAGGTTCGCCGCGGCCTGTGCACGCTGATGGATTCGCACGGCCTGAAGCTTACGGTCAGTACCGGCGTGGCCGGGCTCAACATCGGCGACGATGCCGACAGCCTGCAACAGAGCGTTGCCAACGCCCTGCGACGGGCCCAACAGCAGGGCGGAAACCGAACCCAGACATACAGTAACCCGGTGCCTCCAGAGGCCAGCTGGCCGGCTGAACCTTCCGACCGGGAGGCAGCGCAATGACCGAGACCCGACTCCGAACCTGGACCCACGCCTTTGGCTACGGCCTGGCGGCGCTGTTCACCGCCGCGCTGGCACTGCAGAACCTGCGTTACGGCTTTTACCAGCTGTTCTATCTGGCCCTGGCCATGACCGCCTTACTGGTTGCCGGCCTGGTCTACACCTGGCTATGCCGTCGCCAGCAGCTTTCCGCACCCGGCCACCTGGTCATTCTCGCCGGCCTTAACAGTGGCCTGGTTGCAGCGGTACTGACAATGGATGCCCCGGGCATCAGCCACTGGGCCATGCCTTTGCTTTCGCTGAACCTGCTGATTCTGCCCCTGCGGCATGGGCTAATGCTCTCAGCGATGCTACTGGTTCCGGTGCTGGTTGTCGCCTGGCTGTCGACACCCATAGACACAGCCCTGATGACGACAGCCGGCCTTATAGCACTTCTGGCAGTGACCGCCCTGTATATCTGGCACTATGACCACATGGCGCAATCGGCCCAGGATCTTGCCATTACCGACCCCGCCACCGGAGCCCATAACGCGCGCTTTCTGGATGAGACACTGCAGAAGGAAATCAGTCGTGCCATTGCCACCGGCCACCCATTGTCGGTGATCAGCCTGAACATCGACCATGCCGACGAAATTCGCGACCTGCACGGTAAGGCCGGCCTGCAAACGCTGCTGCGCGACGTCACAGGCACCCTGTTTGAAATCATCCGGGCCGGGGATTCGCTCTACAGTATCAACGGATCGGAGTTCTTCCTGATCCTGCCGTTTACGCCGGAGGAAGGGGTACGGGTCATTGCAGAGCGCATTCGCAGAATGCTCAGCGAACATGACTGGGCCCAGGTTGGCAAGATCTCGGTCAGCCTCGGCTGCACCACCCGGGGCAACGGCGACACCAGCACCCATTCATTGCGTGACCGCGCCGTCACCGCCATGCTCGAAGCCAGGAAGCGAGGAGCGCATTCTGCCTGGTTCAGCCCGGGAGAGCCCGTCAAGGCATGACCGCGACCTGGCTCACTGACGTTACTTCCTGGGTAGCCGCCAATCCGGGCTGGCTGATTGCCGCCCTGTTCCTGACCGCGCTGATAGAATCGCTGGCGGTTGCCGGCATTATCATACCTGGAGTGGCTTTATTGTTCGCATTTGCCGCGCTTGCCGGCAAGAGCGGCCTGCCCTTGTCCGACGCCCTGCTGTGGGCCGGCCTTGGTGCCGTGGCAGGGGATGCGATCAGCTTCGCCATCGGCCGACTGCTCAAGGGGCGCCTGGATACCGTCTGGCCATTCAGTCGATACCCGGGGCTCATTGCCCGCGGAGAGCGCTTTTTTCGCGCCCACGGGGGAAAGAGCGTGGTCATCGGCCGTTTTGTTGGGCCGATACGCCCGGTCATTCCCCTGATTGCCGGTGCGCTGACCATGTCCTGGCAGCGTTTTCTCACCTTCAATCTGCTATCAGCCACGGGCTGGGCCCTGGTGTATATCCTGCCGGGATTTTTCGTAGGCTCGGCTATGGGCAGCGAGATCAAACCCCCACCCCATTTCTATCTGGTACTTGCGATCAGTGGTGCGGCGCTGGTGGTTGTCTATCTGATTGTTTTGCGGATTCGGCTCGGCGTTGGTGAAGGGAGCTGGCTCTATCAATGGCTGGAATCCCGGATGAGTCAATACGACGCAACACACCGGTTCTGGCGTCTGTACAGCAGCGAGCGGCCGGCTCAGCAGGGGGAATTTCCTCTGCCCTCTCTGCTAATGACGGCCTCCTCGCTCGCATTGTTTCTTGGGCTCGCGCAATTGGTCGGAGTCAGTGATGAGCTGGCCTCTATGAACCAGCAAGTGCTGCAGTGGTTCAGCGCTCTGCGCCAACCCCTGCTGGATTTTCCCATGGTAGCACTCACTTTGCTGGGCGATCCCCCGGTCCTGTTCGCTGCCGCCGTGATTGCCGTTTTGTTGCTGGCGTTCCGGGGCTACTACGCAGCCGCCATTCATATTGCCAGTGCCGCAGCCATCACCGGGATCAGCGTTTGGCTGCTGAAAGCGGGCATCGGCATCAGCCGGCCAGATCAGGTGCTCTCGGCACCAAGCTCCGGCGCGTTCCCCAGCGGGCATACGGCCGGTATGACCGTTCTGGTTACCCTGGCCGCCAGCTTCGTCGCCGGCGAAAACCGCAAACACCAGCGCTGGCAACATTACCTGTTTCTGTCACTACCCTTGCTACCGGTAGCGCTGAGCCGACTGTATCTCGGCGTGCACTGGTTCACGGATGTGCTTGGAGGCCTGTTTCTGGGGCTCGCGATCACCGGTGCGACACGGGCCAGTTACAGCCGATACGACAGGGTGGCGCTGAGCCCGGACAGCTTGACCTGGGCCGCTGGTATCGGCTGGCTGGTTTTCGTGGCCATGTACATGATGGGTAACTGGGAAACAGCCGTGGTGAGTTACGCACCCCAGCTATAATTGTCAGCCGCCCTGCTCCAGCGCTTCCAGCAACTGCTGCAGTCGGTCAAGCCGTTCAAGCGGATCCTGCAATTCCGCCAGCCGCTGTTTTTCCTGCTTATCCAGCGGCAGCAATTCGGTCAGCCTCCAGCCAATATGGCGGGCATCGTCGTAATCCACGTCCATCTCCAGATCCTTGACCACCGGATGCCGGAACAGCGCGCGCAAGACCGAGGGCAACTCGTGGTAACGTTCCGGCACATCGCTCTCAGCCTCGGCAATCAGGCACTCCACATCGCCGACATTGAGGCCATCCTCCTGCTGCCAGCTGCGGACGACGGAAACCTTGCAATCACCCTCAACCGTGATGCCCAGCAGACCATTATCCAGTTGCTGGAAATCGATGATCCGGACATAGGTGCCAATGTCGTAGAACGAAGCCCGGGCTTCGGTCTCGCCGCCTTCCCGCAACAAAACCACCACAAAGCCGCGGTCCTCCTTCAGACAACGGGTAAGCATGTCGATATAGCGGGGCTCAAACAGCTGCAGGGGGATACGCCCCCCGGGCAGGATAATTGAATTTAATGGAAACAGCGGTACGTTCATAAGTTTGTCAGTCACTACCGGCCAGGCTCCTGCTGCGGCTTGGTTTATCGAATAGAAAGAAGTTTCTGCACTTCGTCCACCCGTTCCCGGGCCTCACTCAGCAGTTGCAGGCTTCTGGAAGCATTCAATTCCAGCTCGCCCAGCCGGCGCCATGCCGGCACCTGATCAAAGGCTGGAAGCCCCTCATTCTGGCTGGAGCCAATCATCGAATGCAGTTGGGCAACAATCACCACATCAACCAGTTGGGGCGCAGTTTCCCGGCACTCATGATGCCAGTCTTCCGCATGACGCACCGCCTCCACGAAGGCTTTCGGGAACGCCCAGTTCTCAAGTACCGCACACCCGACATCGGCGCGGAGTTCGTCGATGGCATGGTGCAGGTTTCTGTCATCGGCGAACAGATTGACGTGGTGCTCGGCCTGCACCAGTACAGGAACCACCCCGATATCATGCAGCAACCCCGCCAGTAAGGCTTCCTCAGGATCAATGCGTGTGGCGTGGTCCGCCAGCACCCAGCACAGCGCCGCCACCTCCCGGGAATGGCGCCATAGCTGCTCCATTTCTTTCTGCAATGGCGCCCGACGGGTCTTGAACACCTCGCGCATGGCGAACACCGTCACTAATTGCCGGGTGGTTCGCATGCCCAGACGAACCACGGCCTCACGCACATTGCGGACATCGCTGAAACCGCGATAGAGCGGACTGTTGCAGGAACGTACCAGCTTGGCCGCCATGGCCGGGTCTGCCGACACCGCAGAAGCGACCTCGGTGGCCGACGAGTCCTCCCGGTCCACCACCCGCCGGACTTTCCAGGCCACATCCGGCACACTCGGCAGCTGGACCTGATTGGACCGCAGCTCAGAGTAGAACTCCATCAACAGATGGTGCTCTTCGCTCTGGTCTTCGTCGTGATCGGACGAGTCCATTTCCACCTGGGAAATGGGCGCCGCCCTCAGCATCTGGTTCAGCACTTCCTGCTCGATCACCAGAAACTCGCAGGGTTTGACCGCAGTAACGTCATACATCCGGGGCTGCAGACGGGCTACTGGATTGAGAGCTTTGTCGGTCTCAGCCTCAATGGTCGACTTACGACCATCAACCGATTGCAGCTCCACGGCGCCGGAAATCAGAAAATAATCCAGACCATCCCGAACGCCCCGTTCCATGACCCTCTGCCCTGGTCCGTGGGTTCTGCGCTCAGCCCGGCTGGCCAACAACACAAGCTGATCGTCCGTCAGACGGCCCAAAGGCTGAAAACTTTTAAGACGACGTAATGGCAGGCTTTCCTGGCCACCCATAGGCAGACTCCCCTGAACTGCTGGATAAAAAACGGGCATCACATGTTACGTATTGTAATCACCACTCGGGAAAACAGCCATGCGAGCGGCGTCGAATCTGTTATCCTCTGGTCTTTCACTTTATCCGATAACCTAGGGAGAGAACCGCCTACCATGCCCCAGTATCGTTCCCACACTTCTACCGCCGGCCGCAATATGGCCGGTGCCCGCGCCCTTTGGCGTGCCACCGGCATGAAGAACGAGGACTTCGGCAAACCCATCATCGCCGTTGCCAACTCCTTTACCCAATTTGTGCCCGGGCACGTTCACCTGAAAGACCTGGGCCAGCTGGTTTGCCGCGAGATCGAAGCGGCCGGCGGTGTTGCCAAAGAGTTCAACACCATTGCTGTGGATGATGGTATCGCCATGGGGCACGATGGCATGCTTTACTCCCTGCCGTCGCGGGAAATCATCGCCGACTCGGTGGAATACATGGTCAACGCCCACTGCGCCGATGCTCTGGTTTGCATCTCCAATTGCGACAAGATTACCCCGGGTATGCTAATGGCCGCCATGCGCCTGAACATTCCCACCATTTTTGTTTCCGGCGGCCCGATGGAAGCCGGAAAAACCAAGCTATCTGAACACAAGCTCGACCTGGTGGATGCCATGGTCATCGCCGCCGATCCAACGGCGACCGATGAGATGGTCGAGGAATACGAACGCAGCGCTTGCCCCACGTGCGGTTCCTGCTCCGGCATGTTCACCGCCAATTCCATGAACTGCCTGACCGAAGCCATCGGCCTGGCCCTGCCCGGTAATGGCTCCATGCTGGCCACCCATGCCGACCGGGAACAGTTGTTCCTGAAAGCCGGTCGTCAGATTGTGGAGAATGCCAAACGCTATTACGAGCAGAACGATGCCAGCGTTCTGCCGCGCAGCATCGCCTCTGTGGAAGCATTCGAGAACGCCATGACCATGGACATTGCCATGGGCGGCTCCACCAACACTATCCTGCACCTGTTGGCTGCAGCCCAGGAAGGCGGTGTTGAATTCTCCATGGCCGATATCGATCGCTTGTCCCGCAAGGTTCCGCAGCTGTGCAAGGTCGCTCCCAACTCCCCCAAGTACCACATGGAAGACGTGCACCGCGCCGGCGGCATCATGGGCATTCTGGGTGAACTGGAGCGCGGCGGCCTGATCAACGTCGACCTGCCCACGACTCACAGCAAAACCATGCGCGAAGCCCTGGAAACCTGGGACATCATGCGCTCACCAACACCTGAAGTGATCGAATTCTACAAAGCCGGCCCCGCCGGCATTCCGACTCAGACAGCCTTCAGCCAGAGCACCCGCTGGCCAAGCCTCGATGGCGACCGTGAAAACGGCTGCATCCGCTCCGTGGAACACGCTTATTCTTCAGAAGGCGGTCTGGCCGTACTGTATGGCAATATCGCCCAGGATGGCTGCGTAGTGAAAACCGCGGGCGTTGATGAAAGCATCTACGTCTTCGAGGGCAAGGCCCGGGTCTTCGAAAGCCAGGATTCCGCCGTAGCGGGCATTCTGGGTGACGAGGTCAAAGCCGGTGATGTGGTGATCATTCGCTACGAAGGGCCCAAAGGCGGTCCAGGAATGCAGGAAATGCTCTACCCGACCAGCTACCTGAAATCCAAGGGGCTGGGCAAGGACTGTGCACTGCTGACTGACGGCCGGTTCTCCGGCGGCACGTCAGGGCTCTCCATCGGCCATGCTTCGCCGGAAGCTGCTGCCGGTGGCGCGATTGGACTGATTGAGGATGGCGATACCATTTTGATCGACATCCCCAACCGATCTATCAATGTTCAGGTCAGTAAGGAAGAACTGGCACAGCGACGGGAAGCACGCGACGCCAGGGGCTGGAAACCGGAGCTACCGAGAGACCGGAAGGTATCCGCCGCCCTCAAAGCCTACGCACTGCTGGCCACCAGTGCCGATAAAGGTGCGGTTCGGGATTTGAGCAAGCTGGACTGAATCTGGACCACAAAAAAGCCCGCAAAGTGTTTGCCTTGCGGGCTTTTTTTTATCCGGGGACTGGCGTTTACCAGAGCGACCAGCCACCATCTTCGTCTTCTTCGATGGTGTCTTCGGCAGAAGACTCGGTCTCAGCTGGAGCCGGTTCTTCCGGTGCCGCCTGCGCGGTTGCCGCCGGCGCAGACTGGCCCGCATCAGCGGCCGCCTGCTGCACGGTGATCAGCCCCAGAGCACGCTCGGTTTCCTCGTTCAGAATACCGGTTGCCTCAAGGCCGTTGTCTTTCTGGAAGCGGGTCAGTTCCGCCCGGGTCTTGTCATCCATGCTCGGGCTGACATTGGTGATGTCGTAACCGGCACCATAAAGCGCGTGCTTGAGCGCGACCACTTCATTGGCCTGGGCAACGGGTGCCAGACCCAGCAGGGCGACCGTTCCGACCGCCAGCGCCGTCCTGCCGATGTGACGGGTGACTGTTTTCATGGTTCTCACCTGATCTACTCCTGGATATCTCTGTGACATCTGCTGTTCTGTTTTTATAGTGTGGCGCCTTCCTCTACGTATCAGCGCTTCCTAGACCATAACATAATTTAATCTTCGCGGGCCGGACCATTCTCGGGATTTGCCGGATCGGCATAGTGATACTGGCCAAATTCACGGATAAAAATGCCCCAGAATGCCATGAAAAGCGCCGCCACCAGCGGCCCCATGACAAAACCATTGATGCCGAACATAACAATGCCGCCCAGGGTGGACAAAAGCACGAGATAGTCCGGCATTTTGGTGTCCCGCCCTACCAGCACAGGCCGGAGCAGGTTATCCGCCAGACCAATCACCACTACCCCATAGGCGGTCAGAATGATGGCCGGCACAATGTCCCCCACGGCAGCCAGATAGATAGCCGCCGGCACCCAGACAATCGCAGCCCCGACGGCTGGCAGCAATGAGACGATGGCCATGACCACCCCCCACAGCAAGGCTCCGGTAATGCCCAGTATCCAGAAAATCATGCCACCGAGCGCTCCCTGAATGATGGCGATCAGCAGGTTACCCTTGACCGTGGCACGGGTGACTTCCGCGAATTTGGCAAACAACAGACGCTCACGCTCATCACCCAGCGGCAAGGCGCGAATCATCAGCTCTATCAGTTTCTGGCCATCACGGATCAGGAAAAAGGCCAGGTAAACCATCAGAGCCAGCCCCAGAAAGAACTGAAAGGTGTTCTGCCCGATGCCCAGGGCCTGCTTGGCCAGAAACTGGCTCCCCCCAAGAAAGGCATTAACGGCGCGGTCCCTCAGATCCGCAAAGTTGATGTCAAACTGGGCCAGAAAGGCCTGGATGGCAGGAAACGACTGGTTAACCTGATCAATGTATTCCCCCGGCCGGATCTCTCCGGCCTGGATCTTCTGGTAGATCCCCATTCCTTCCGCAATCAGCGCCGCGCCCAGTACCAGGACCGGAATCACCACGATCACCATGCACACGAACAGCGTGATCAGCGCGTTCAATGTCGGCCGGTCGCCAAGTCTGCGTACCAGCAACTGCTGCACCGGATGGAAAATAAGAGCAATGGCCACCGCCCAGAAGATCGGGCCAAAGAACGGCTTCATCAACAGAATGAACGCAAGCGACACACCGAGCAGCATCGCCAGAAAAGTCCGTGTTTCAAGTTTTGCGTACATAGTTAAACAATTCCTGTCCAGAACATGCCCATCGGGGCCGATAGGGAAAGCAGACTACCACGATAGCGTGGCCAATGTAGCGGGGTTCGCGTTATAGTGGTTGGTTATCGATCAGCCAACAATACAGGTTATGTGGTTGGAAGCAGACAACTTTACCGTGGAGAGCGCGCTCGAGGCCGCACTGGAATTGCAGAAGGTGCTGGCAGCCCGTACCCATCGTCGCAAGGTGATGGGCCAGGAGGTACTCGTGCCCGGCCAGTTGGGCGAGGCCCTGCACCTGCCCAGAACCATCAGCCGCCTGAGTGGCAAGCAGCAACGGTTGCGAGATCGTGGCCTGGAGGATTTCCAGGAGCTCTGGCCCACGCTGTCTGAATACACTCGCCAACGGGTTCTGGACGGACTCGGCTGGTACGACCCCAAGCAACTCGACTGGGACGACAAGCGCTCCAATCGCCGGCCATTGGTCGATCCTGACGCCTGATACGTATAAATGCGGAAGCCGAAGTGTGGGTCTCAGGCCCGGGCAGACTTTGAAATGTCACACTTCGCCCTTACTGTGAACTGATCAGGAGGATAACTATGACAGACAACAACCATTACACTGCCATCCTGGCCCAGGGGAGCGCCGTGCCCACCCTGTTGTGCGGGCATTGCCATTCCATTCTCTCTCGTGCCAGAATTTTCCGTAACCAGGGCGACGCCCATCAGGCCATTGAGTGCAACACCATCGGTCTGTGCTCCGCGGACGACTGCGGCGCGGTGAACTGCTGCGACGAGGCTCTGGCCCAGGTGGAAAACCCAGAACGCCTGTTTGACATCGCATCCTGATTCAAACCGGCAACGCTCTGTTACGCAACTCAAACACACAAAATTCCCATCTGATTTATCCTGACCTTCGACGATTGTCGTACCGATAATCACGCAACCACTCAGTCAGGACAGTCGATGGCATGCGTATTCTGAGAACCGACGAAGCCCGCTTCGCAGGCCTCCCGGATTACCCCTTTTCAGCACACTACCTGGATGTCGAGCCAGGCCTGCGGATGCACTATGTAGACGAAGGCCCTGCCCACGCGGCCCCAGTGGTAATGCTTCACGGGGAGCCATCCTGGTCCTATCTCTACCGGCACATGATTCCGCTTGTCGCCGAAGCGGGCCACCGGGTTCTGGCGCCGGATCTGATTGGTTTTGGCAAGTCAGACAAACCCGCCGATGTCAGCAACTACAGTTATGACAGCCACATGAACTGGCTGACCCACTGGCTTGAAACACTGGACCTGACCAACGTCACACTGGTGTGTCAGAACTGGGGCTCACTGTTGGGATTAAGGCTGGCGGCAGAGCATCATCGCCGGTTCAGCCGGATCATTGTCGGCAACGGCATGCTGCCAACGGGGGACAACCGGGTACCGGTCGTGTTCAGACTCTGGAAGGCGTTTGCCAGCCATAGCCCCTGGTTTCCGATAGGCCGGATCGTCCAGCTTGGTACCGAACGGTCCCTCAGCCCGGCCGAAATAGCCGCCTACGAGGCGCCCTTCCCGACACCGGATTACAAAGCCGGTGCCCGGGCGTTCCCGGCCCTGGTGCCAACCTCGCCCAACGACCCGGCCAGCGCCGCCAACCGGGAAGCCTGGCGCGTGCTGGAGAAATGGCGCAAACCGTTTATCACCTGCTTCAGCAGTGGCGACCCGATTACCCGGGGTGGCGACCGTTACATGCAGCGGCGAATCCCCGGGGCCTTCGGCCAGCCCCATATCACACTCAACGGCGGACACTTCCTGCAGGAAGATTCCCCCCGACAGTTTGCCCGGGTCATTCTGGACGCGCTCAAAGCCGAGATGGCGGCCTGATAGCCAGGCCCGCCTCACTCAGCCGAATACCGTAACCGTTTGCCGGCTCAGGGCCACCAGTTCACCGGCCGGAGTCCAGATGCCGGCATGGGTATGACCATATCCGGCACCGGCCTGGTCGATGGTTGCGCGATATAGCAGCCAGTCATCCGGCTTCATGACCGGCCTGGGATGGACGATCTCCAGCGCCCAGCTCAGGGAACTGGCTGGCGCCGGCCCTTTGAGATGCGGCAACAGCGCCGGTGGCCAGGCATCAACCAGAGCAACAATGTGGGCGTCGGTCATAGTCTCCGGGGCTTCCCGGAACTTCATCCAGCCCCCCATTTCGCGCCCGCCCTTACCGGAGAATGGCATATGGCCAAACGCCCAGCGCATTTCGATATGACGGGTAAACTCCGGCGTCACTTTCGGGATATACGGAAGTGACTGACATTGCTCTACCGGCACCGCTTCCGGCGCCGATGTCGGCGCCACTCGGACAGCAGACTCACGGTCTCCCCCGAAACTGGCCAGACAGACAAGGCGGGGCTCGCCATTCTGAAGGATCCGTCCCTGGACCTGGGATACTGCCTTGCCTTCACGCAGGACTTCGGCCTCAACACGGGCCGGCACATCCGGCTCTACGGGGCCGACAAAAGACACCTGAAGAGCCCGCATGGCGCGATCATCCGCCACTTTTGATGCCATCACCTCAAACACCAGGGCCGCGACCAGGCCGCCGAACGTGGCACGTCCCTGGCCCCAGTCTGACGGTATCACCACTTCGCAGTTATTCCGGACATCACCGAGAAGGTCATCGAACGTCATTTGTTTTAGATCCTGTTCATTAGCCTGCAAACCGGTAAGACTGCACCACTTGTCGAAGCCTGACAATAGGCCGGCCCCGGCAACTACCTATCGATTGCCTGGCAATAGTCGTATAAAAACCACCCCAAACAGACTATAATGCGCCAAAATCATGCATTGCCTTTGCAGTGCGATACCCTCCGAATACCGAGTACATTCATGTCAGAATTGTCTTTTGCCGAACTGGGGCTGGATCCAGCAGTACTGGAAGCCGTCTCCGCCGTTGGCTATGAAACCCCGTCGCCCATCCAGGCGCAATCCATCCCTGCTCTGCTGGCCGGCAACCACCTGTTGGGCGTCGCCCAGACAGGCACCGGCAAGACCGCAGCCTTCGCCCTGCCATTGCTGAGCCGGATTGATGCTAACGTGGCCGAGCCACAGATTCTGGTGCTGGCCCCTACCCGGGAGCTGGCGATTCAGGTCGCGGAAGCGTTCACCACCTACGCCAGCAAGTTCCGCAATTTTCATGTTCTGCCAATTTACGGTGGCCAGGATTTCTCACCACAGATTCGCGGCCTCAAGCGTGGCGCCCAGGTTATTGTGGGCACACCTGGCCGCATGCTCGACCATCTGCGCAAGGGCACCCTGAAGCTGGACGGCCTGAAGGCACTGGTACTGGACGAAGCCGACGAAATGCTGCGCATGGGCTTCATTGATGACGTGGAAGCCATCCTGGCGAAGACGCCGGACACCTGCCAGCGCGCGCTCTTCTCGGCCACCATGCCGCCACAGATCAAGAAAGTGGCCCAGACTTACCTGAAAAACGCTACCGAAGTAAGAATCGAGAGCGAAACCCGCACGGTTGAACGCATCGCTCAGTTTGTGCTGCCGGTCTACGCCGAGCGCAAGCTGGATGCGCTGACCCGCATTCTGGAAGTTGAGCCTTTTGACGCCTCGATCATTTTCGTGCGCACCAAGGCCGAAACCACCATGCTGGCAGAAAAACTGTCCGCACGCGGCCACGCTGTGGCGCCCCTGAGCGGCGACCTGAACCAACGCCAACGCGAACAGACCGTTGAAGACCTCAAGCGTGGCAAGAAAGACATCATCATTGCCACCGACGTCGCCGCCCGTGGTCTGGACGTGCCCCGGATTACTCACGTTATCAACTACGACGTGCCCTACGACACCGAGGCGTACATCCACCGGGTTGGCCGTACTGGCCGTGCCGGCCGTACCGGCAAGGCTATCCTGCTGGTGACTCCGCGTGAGCGCAGCTGGCTGCGCACTCTGGAGCGGGCCACCAACTCCCCGATGGAACCTTACCAGTTGCCGTCACCTGCCGCCCTGCAGAAAATGCGGGTAGAGCAGTTTGAGGCGCAACTGCTGGGCTTCACCGACGATCCTCGCGCTGCCAAGGCCATCGCCCTGCTGGATGAGATCGCCGAGCGTAACGATATGGACATGGCCGCCATCGCCGGCGCCATGGCTTGCCTGCTGGAAGCTTCCCAGCCAGACTCTCTGCCGCTGGAACAGCCGGAAGCACTGCCGGAGATTTCCGCCGCGCCCCGCCGGGACCGTAAAGGCCCGCCACCAGGCAAAGGCGGTTTCCGCAAAGGCGGCCCTGGCAAGAAGTTCAGCAAGGATGGCAAACCCGGCTTCCGCAAGAGCGGGCCGAAAGGTGGCAAGCCCGCCGGCAAGGGCGGCAAACCTGCAGGAAAAGGCCCCAAGCGCGCGCCGCGCTGAGGCCTGATTGGCTAGCCGGTCATTCTGACCGGCTACGCTGGTAGACGACAAAGCTGTAGTCGTAAGGATTGTTGTCAGACGCAGAAAAATCTTCGCGCCCGATCTCTTCCCACTCGTCCCAGTTCACTTCCGGAAAGAAGGCATCTCCGTCCACCTCTGCGTGCACCTGGGTGATGTATATCCGGTCAACCATTGGCAGCGCTTCGGCATAGATCTGACCTCCGCCAATAATCATCACTTCATCACCACCTTCCAAGTTCGCCTGGGCTTCGGCTTTCACCAACGCTTCGTTCAGCGACGCTGCGGCAACGGTTCCGGCTGGCGCCTGCCATTCCGGATTTCTGGAAATCACCACGTTCATCCGCCCGGGCAAAGGCCGGCCGATGGAGTCCCAGGTCTTTCTACCCATGATAATGGGCTTGCCCATGGTGGCCTGCTTGAAGTAGCGCAGATCACCGGGCAGATACCAGGGCAGCTTGTTATTCCGGCCGATCACCCGGTTTCGGGCCATAGCTACGATGAGGGCCTTGCGCATAACGGGTTCCTTGCTCAAATTGCTATAGGGGCTTTGATCACGGGGGACGGGTCGTAACCTTCGAACTCGAAATCTTCCAGCTCGTAGCCAAAGATGGATTCCGGTTTACGTTTGATGACCAGCTTCGGCAACGCACGGGGCTCACGCCGGAGCTGTTCGAATACGATGTCGTCCGTCAGGTGATTCCGGTAAAGATGACAATCACCAAATGTGTGCACAAACTCCCCCACATCCAGATCACACTGCTGCGCAATCATATGGGTCAGCAAGGCATAGGACGCAATATTGAAGGGCACCCCCAGGAACAGGTCGGCGCTGCGCTGATAGAGCTGGCAAGACAACTTGCCGTCGGCGACATAGAACTGAAACAGACAGTGGCAAGGCGCCAGGGCCATACGCCCCTCCCGCACGTTATCCTGCGGACTGATGGACTCGTCCGGCAGCTCGGCCGGATTCCAGGCGGAGACGATCAGGCGCCGGGAGTTGGGCTTGGTGCGAATCTGCTCGATCACCTCGCTGATCTGGTCAATCACGCGGCCGTCGTGGCATTGCCAGCTGCGCCACTGCTTGCCGTAGATCGGACCGAGATCGCCGTTTTCCAGTGCCCACTCATTCCAGATGCTGACTTTGCGTTCTGTCAGCCAGGTGTTGTCGGTGGAACCCTTGAGGAACCACAATAGTTCATAAATGATGCTGCGCAGGTGGACCTTCTTGGTCGTCACCAGCGGGAAGCCGTCCTGCAGATTGAAACGCATCTGCCGGCCGAACACCGAGCGGGTGCCCACGCCGGTGCGATCACCTTTGTCGAATCCGTTGTCGACAACATCCTGCATCAGGTCGAGGTAGGCTTTCATTGGGCGTTTCTCCGGTAAGCAAGGAACATCAGGGCGGCGCCGGCGGCGATCATGGGTGTAGAGAGCACCTGCCCCATCGTCAACCAGTCAAAGGCCAGGTAACCCAACTGGGGATCTGGCTGACGAACGAACTCCACCAGGAAGCGGAAGATGCCGTAGCAGACCAGAAACAGGCCGGACACCGCCATTTTCGGGCGGGGCCTGGAGGAGAACCACCAGAGAATCACGAACAGGGCCACCCCTTCCAGCGCAAACTGATATAGCTGCGATGGGTGCCTGGCAAGGCTGTCTGGCGCCTGCGGAAAGACCATGCCCCAGGCTACGTCTGTCGGTTTTCCCCAGAGTTCGCCGTTGATGAAATTTCCGATTCGCCCGGCACCCAGTCCAACCGGGACCAAGGGCGCGACAAAATCGGCGATTTTCCAGAACCCGGCTCCGGTTTTGCGGCCATACCACCACATGGCCAGCATCACCCCCAGCAGGCCGCCGTGGAAAGACATACCGCCTTCCCATACCCGGAGCAACCAGAGTGGGTCCGCAATAAAGGCATCAAAGTTATAGAACACTACGTAGCCAAAGCGGCCACCGAGAATCACACCCAGGGCCATATAGAACAGCAGATCACCCACCTGCTCTTCCTGCAGTGGCGACCAGGGCTTGCGGGACCGGAGACGGCCCAGCCACCAGCCGGCGGCAAACCCGACCAGATAGGTCAGGCCATACCAGTGGATTTTCAACGGCCCAAGGGCGATCGCCACCGGGTCAAACTGTGGATGTTGCAGCATGAATGCTCTCTCAGCTCAGAAGAAACCGTAAACCAACCAGAACCAGCATAATGGCAAAGATGCGCTTGAGCAGGCGTCCATCCAGACGATGGGCCAGCCCGGCGCCGATGCGTGCAAAGAACACACTGGTGGCGACCACACCCACCAACGCCGGCAGGTAGATAAAACCAAGACTCAGCTCGGGCAGATGGGGATCCTGCCAGCCGGTCCAGATATTGGCCAGGGCGCCCGCAATTGCAATCGGGAAGCCGCAGGCCGCCGAAGTCGCCACCGCCTGCTGCATTTTGACGTTGCACCAGCTTAAATAGGGCACGGTCAGGGTGCCGCCACCAATACCGAAGATAGCCGACGCCCAGCCAATGATGCCGCCGGCAGCACCCAGCCCGGTGGTGCCCGGAACGTCCCGCCCCGGCTTCGGATTGACCTCGAGGATCATCTTCAGTGCCACCAGAATGACAAACACCCCGATAATGGTTTCCAGCACCGGGCCGCTCAGCATGGCCGCGGTCCAGGCACCAAGCACGGCACCGACCACAATACCAACGGTCATGGGGCGAAACAGATCCCAGCGCACCGCGCCATGCTGGTGGTGGGTGCGGATGGAACTGATGGAGGTGAACACAATGGTGGCCAACGACGTACCCACCGCAAGATGGGCGGCAATCTCCGGGCTGATGCCCTGTAGCCCGAAACTGAAGATCAGCACGGGCACAATCACCAGTCCGCCACCAATGCCAAACAGACCGGCCATGGTGCCCGCCAGTGCGCCCAATAAAAGATACAGTATGATGATGCCTATCATGCTCATGGTTACAGACCACCCCTGCTCAGATCAGGCTGGTATGATACGCAGGAATGCCAGCAACTTCAGCCCACGCATCCAAGGAATTCCGTTCACCCATGTGCCTAATTGCTTTTGCCATCGGCCAGAACCCCCGCTTTCCCCTGGTGGTTGCTGCCAACCGGGATGAATTCTTCCGCCGTCCCACGGCCGCCATGGACTGGTGGCAGGCCGACAGCGGTCAGCATCTGCTGGCCGGGAGAGACCTGGCTTCTGGCGGCACCTGGCTGGCCATCAGCGCGAACGGTCAGGTTGCCGCTGTCACCAATGTGCGGGAGGGTAGCCCGGAAACCGGTCGCTCCAGCCGCGGCGAGCTGCCCGTTCGTGCCCTGGCTGAACCCGCCAGCGTATTGGGCGCTGCTCTGAACAGCGAACCCGATCGGTACGCCGGATTTAACCTGGTGTCTCTGACAGAACGCGGCGGCTGGTATTACAGCAACCGCGACGCGCACCCGGGGCGCCAACTCTTCCGAGGCAGCTTTGGTCTTAGCAATCATCTTTTACAGACACCCTGGCCGAAACTGCTGCGCCTGAGAAAGGCCTTTGCCACCGTGGTTGAAGCTGCGAGCCACCGTACCGAGGACTTGCACAACCAACTCCTGCCTTTGCTTCAGGACACCAGCCCGGCGCCCGACGCCATGCTTCCCGATACTGGCGTAGGCATTGAGACCGAACGATTTCTATCGTCACCGTTCATTGTCGGCAGTGACTACGGCACACGGGCCACTACCATCGTCACACTGGACGCACAGGGCGAAGTCAGGGTGACAGAACAATCCTGGGGACCCAATGCCCAGGCCCTGGAAAAACGGCAATTCAGCTGGCAGCGATAGCAAACCGACTCTGTTATAATCCGCGCAATTTCCGAAACACCCGACCGGAGGTCGCCCCATGGCCGGCGAGAACACCAGCAGCGCTTCCATAGCCGACTTTGAGAAATCCCTGAACGAACTGGAACAACTGGTTCGTGACCTGGAACAGGGCGAACTGTCCCTGGAACAATCACTGACGGCTTTCGAGCGCGGCGTCAAGCTGACACGGGAGTGCCAGAGTGCCCTGAAATCCGCCGAACAGCGGGTCGAGCAGCTGGTGCAGAACAGTGACGGCACACTGGAAACCCGGCCTTTCTCTGCAGACGACGAGCAGTGATGGACCATCGCATCCGCCAGGCGGAGGCCTATCTGGACCAGTGCCGCCAACAGGTTGATCGGGAGCTGGACCGCTGCCTTGCCCGCCACGCCACCTCAGAACGGCTCCAGGAAACCATGCGTTACAGCGTTCTGGGCGGCGGCAAACGAGTGCGTCCGGCCCTGTGCATGGCTGCCGCCCGAGCCATGGGCAGCGACGAAAGCACGGCCCTGGCGCCAGCCTGCGCCCTGGAACTGATTCACGCCTATTCCCTGGTCCACGATGACTTACCGGCCATGGACGATGACGATCTCCGCAGGGGCCGACCGACCGCTCACATTGCCTTTGACGAAGCTTCGGCCATTCTGGCCGGGGATGCACTGCAAACACTGGCGTTTGCGTTGCTGTCCGATGCGCCGGCGTTGTCAGATCGACAACGCGTGACCATGATCTCGGAGCTGGCCCGGGCCAGCGGTCATCAAGGCATGGTTGGCGGTCAGGCCATTGATCTGGAATCCGTGGGGCAACAGCTGAGCGTGGCGCAACTGGAAACCATGCACCGGCACAAAACCGGCGCCCTGATCGAAGCCAGTGTTCGCCTGGGCGCACTAACCTCTGAAAGCGTGACCGAGTGCCAGCTGAGCAACCTGACGGATTACGCCAGCGCACTGGGGCTCGCGTTTCAGGTACAGGATGATCTTCTGGATATTGAGGGCGACACCGAGGTCATCGGAAAGCGCCAGGGCTCTGATGCCGCCAGGGCAAAACCCACATATCCGGCATTACTGGGTATCGAGGGAGCTCGCCAGCACCTGGCCCGACTGCTTGATGAAGCTCTGAGCGCACTGGAGAGCTTCGACTCGGAAGCCGACACCCTGAGGGCCATGGCTGACTACGTGGTGGCACGCAGCCACTGAACCATTTCAAGGCCAAGCATCACCATTTTGTAACAACTGGCCCGGGATGTATGAAACCGGGCCGCCTGTTCCCTTATAATGCCAGCCATAGAACCCACATTCCGATAAAGACCCGAGCTGATGCAGGACACATACATTTTCAGGGAAATCCCGCCGCAGCGGCCCAATACGCCACTGCTCGACCGGATAGACGTGCCATCCCAGCTGCGTGAGCTGCCAGCAGAGGACTTGCCCCGGCTGGCCAGGGAATTGCGAGCGTTCTTGCTGTGGTCAGTTGGCCAGACTGGAGGTCATTTCGGCGCAGGCCTTGGTGTGCTTGAGCTGACGGTGGCCCTGCACTACGTGTTCAATACCCCCGAAGACCGGCTGGTATGGGACGTGGGCCACCAGGCCTATCCCCACAAGATCCTGACCGGTCGCAAGGAACAAATGGGCAGCATTCGCCGTAAAGGCGGCCTGGCCGGCTTCCCGAAGCGGGCAGAGAGTGAATACGACACCTTCGGCGTAGGCCATTCGAGCACATCCATCAGCGCGGCATTGGGTATGGCGATCGCCGCCCGGATGCAGAACACCGGCCGCAAGAGTATTGCCGTTATCGGGGATGGCGCCATGACCGCGGGCATGGCTTTTGAAGCCCTGAACCATGCCGGCCACCTTCATGCCGACATGCTGGTGGTGCTGAACGACAACGACATGTCGATTTCACGCAACGTCGGCGGGCTTTCCAACTATTTCGCCAAACTGCTCTCCAGCCGCACCTACAATCAGGTGCGCGACAGCAGCAAGAAGGTGCTTAAAGGCACACCTCACCTGATGGCCCTGGCAAAGAAAACCGAAGAACATTTCAAGGGCATGATTGCGCCCGGCACGCTGTTTGAGGAGCTGGGTTTCAACTATATTGGCCCCATCGACGGTCACGACCTGCCCCTGCTGGTGGAAACTCTGGAGAACATCCGGGAACTGGAAGGCCCGCAGTTCCTGCACGTGGTCACCACCAAAGGCAAAGGCTTTGCGCCTGCCGAAGCGGACCCGATTGGCTACCATGCCATCAACAAGATCGAACCGGTGCCCGCCAGCAAGCCGGAACCGGTGAAGCCGAAACCGGCCAGCCCGAAATACGCCAACGTCTTCGGGCAGTGGCTGTGCGATGCCGCCGAGCAGGACAGCCGGGTAGCCGGAATTACCCCCGCCATGTGTGAAGGCTCGGATCTGCTGGCATTTTCAGAGCGCTTCCCGGACCGCTATTTTGATGTCGCCATTGCCGAGCAGCACGCGGTCACCCTGGCGGCTGGCCTGGCCTGCGATGGCGCCAAGCCGGTCGTGGCCATTTACTCAACCTTCCTGCAGCGGGCCTATGACCAGCTGGTGCATGATGTCGCCATCCAGAATCTGGATGTCCTGTTTGCCATTGATCGTGCGGGTCTGGTCGGCGAAGACGGCCCCACCCATGCCGGCGCCTTCGACATCAGCTATCTGCGCTGCATTCCCAACATGCTGGTGATGACTCCGTCGGACGAAAACGAGACCCGGCAGCTGCTTCACACCGGCCTTGAATACTGCGGCCCGGCCGCCGTTCGCTACCCCCGGGGTACCGGGCCCGGTGCCGAAATCCAGCAGCAACTCACCCCGCTGCCCATCGGCAAGGGCCGGCGCGTGCGCGACGGTAGCGGTATCGCCATTCTCAACTTCGGCACCCTGCTGGCGCCGGGGCTGGAGGCTGCGGAAGCCCTGGGCGCCACGGTCGCCGACATGCGCTTCGTCAAGCCTCTGGATGAGGCTTTGGTACTGGAACTGGCGGAAACCCACGACTTGCTGGTCACACTGGAAGAAAACGTTGTTGCCGGTGGCGCCGGCAGCGCGGTGACGGAATTCCTGAATGCCCGCCAGGTTTCCATGCCGGTGTTACAACTGGGGCTACCGGATGCGTTCGTTGAGCACGGTCAGCACAAGGAATTACTGCGGGACTGTGGGCTGGATGCAGACGGTATTCGTCGCAGCATTGCCCGTCGAATGGAGCAGCTCGGATACCCGACAGTGGTGGCTGCTAAATAACTCGGGAAGGAAGGCGGATCAGCACTGATCCGCCAGAGATCCATCAGACCGGGTCGTCGTCCTGGTGGGTTTCCAGCCAGTGCCCCAGCTTGCTCTGCTTGGTGTTCAGGTAGTGCTCGTTGTGCGGGTTGCGGCCCACATGCAAAGGCACGCGCTCGGCAATGTTGATGCCGTAAGATTCCAGCGCCTTCACCTTGCGCGGGTTGTTGGTCATCAAGCGCAGGCTTTTGATGCCCAGGTGTTCAAGCATGTCCTTGCACATGCTGTAATCCCGGAGATCTGCACCAAAGCCCAGGCGCTCATTCGCTTCCACGGTGTCGGCGCCCTGATCCTGCAGACGATAAGCCCGGATCTTGTTCAGCAACCCGATACCACGGCCTTCCTGCCGCAAGTACATCAGAATACCCCGACCCTCCCGGGCGATACTGCGCAAGGCTTCTTCCAGCTGGTAACCACAGTCACAACGCATGCTGTACAGGGCGTCGCCAGTTAAACATTCGGAGTGGGTTCGCGCCAGCAGTGGTTCTGCGCTATCAATGTCCCCCAACGTCAGCGCCACATGCTCCTTCCCGGTGTCCGGCTCCTCAAAGCCGTGCATATCAAACACACCAAAGGGGGTGGGCAAACGGCAGGTTTCAATGTAACGAACAGCCACTGTGTTTCCTCGTGGTTCGGACAAATTGGGCGGGCATTCTATCATGCGGCTGCTTGCCTGGCGTAGTGTCGACACGGTTCCCCTCCGGTTTATGCGGTACCCGAAAGGTTACGGTCGCCGCCAGGCTTCAGATCATTGCTCCCGGGCCTGCCAGTGGCCGGAGCGGCCGCCTTTCTTTTCCAGCAGGCGCAGATTATCGATCACCATGCCTTTGTCGACCGCCTTGCACATGTCGTAAATGGTCAGAGCGGCCACACTCGCGGCCGTCAGCGCTTCCATTTCAACACCGGTCTGACCGGCCAGTTTGCACCGGGTCTCGATCGCCACGGAGGCGCCATCATTGCCAGCCTTCAGTTCGACTTTCACGGAGGTCAGGTTAAGCGCATGGCACAGGGGAATCAGGTCGTGGGTTCGTTTCGCAGCCATGATGCCTGCTATTCTGGCCGTCGCCAGCACATCCCCCTTGGGGTGCTCACCTTCCAGGATCATTCTCAGGGTTTCCGGAGCCATCCGGACACAGGCTTCGGCTCTGGCCTCACGTTCCGTCACCGCTTTGTCGGTGACATCCACCATTCGGGCTTCACCCTTGTCATCCAGATGGGTCAGTTTTGTCACAGAAAACTCCGATTGATCTGTTGAAGAGGTTACTTTGGCATGACCCGGGCCAGGTTGGAATCCGTAATCGCCCCGGGCCACACACGGCTACCACCAGAAACCGATACCAGCCACGCCCTGGCCACCAAGCGCGCGGGCCCGGAACTGGTGCTCAGGTCCGAGACCTCCGATACCGTATACCGGCACCTTTGCCGTCGCTGCCAACGCCTGGAAAGCAGCCCACCCAATTCCACACTGGCCCGGATGGCTGGGCGTCTCCAGCACATTACCCAGGACCACGTAATCCGCCCCCAGGCGCTCTGCGTGGCGCAATTGCTCAGCACTATGGCAAGACACACCCAGCCAGCAATCGTCGCTGACAGGTCGCTCTGAATGCCTCTGCGCCTCGCGCCAGGGCAGATGAACGCCTTGGGCTTCTGACACTGTCCGACACAGGTCTGCCGCCCCATGCAGAATCAACCCGACGCCCCTTTCCCGGCACACGCCCAGAGCCGCTGCTGCCAGCTCCAGGTACGCCGCCCCGGAGAGTGTCGGAGCGCGTAACACCACCAGTGAATCCGGCTGCCCCCGGTCGAGAGCGGCGCCGAGTCTGGCCAGGCCTGCCGGCACATCCTCAATCGTTCCGGTAATCGGAAGTCGGTGGGGCAATCGCAGCGCCCTGATGATGGGCCGGTTGGCGGCGGGAAACTCTTCGTCCTTGAGCGCATCCGGAGCCAACCATCTGACCGGCTGACCTTCTTTGCCCTCCGGCTCGCCCTGAGCCGAGTGGCTCGACCAGACATCAAGAAACACACATTTGTCGCCGTAGTCATGGCGTATGCCAATCAGCGGCTCCAGACTGTCTTCAGACAGCACCAGCCCGGTCTCCTCGGCGATCTCCCGACACAGAGCCTGTTGGACGGTTTCTCCGGGCTCGACCTTGCCGCCCGGGAACTCCAGCAAACCGCCCTGATGGGCTGTATCCGGGCGCCTTGCAATCAGGACACGGCCATCCCGAATGATCACGCCCACTGCCACATGAACGGTCTTATGGCTAGCCGAAATGCCGTCGGCGGTCTCAGGTACGATATTCGGCATTGATGGTCACGTAATCATGGGAAAAATCACAGGTCCAGACTGTTTCCCGGACATTGCCCCGCTTCAGATCAATGGCAATGGTGATCTCTTCCTGATCCATCACCGCCTGGCCCCGAGCCTCGGAGTAGTCGTCGGCACGGCCACCGTTGCGCACCAGGCAGACATCGCCCAGGTAGATTTCCAGGGCGTTCAGATCCAGATTCTCCACACCGGCACGGCCAACGGCCGCCAGGATACGTCCCCAGTTCGGGTCTGATGCGAACAGGGCTGTTTTCACCAGTGGGGAGTGCGCCACGGTGTAGGCCACATCCAGCGCTTCTTGCTGGTCGGCTGCGCCACTGACATCGATGGTCACAAATTTGGTGGCGCCCTCGCCATCCCGGACAATGGCGTGGGCCAGCTCCAGGTACACCTCCTGAAGGGCCGCCCGCAATACCGGCAACAGCGGGCTGTCGGCGGTAATTTCAGGCCCGCCATACTGGCCGCT
Source organism: Marinobacter sp. EN3 (assembly GCF_000475315.1). NCBI lineage: Bacteria > Pseudomonadati > Pseudomonadota > Gammaproteobacteria > Pseudomonadales > Marinobacteraceae > Marinobacter > Marinobacter sp. EN3. The sequence continues at coordinate 38,454 of NZ_AXCC01000030.1, read as the reverse complement.
GGCCATCAGCATGCAGGCATCATTGGTGGAGGTGTCGCCATCAATGGTAATGCGGTTAAACGACTTCTCGCCGAGCTCAGAAGCCAGCGTTTGCAAAACCTCCGGCGCCAGACGGGCATCGGTGGCGATAAAGCCGAGCATGGTGGCCATGTTGGGGCGAATCATACCCGCGCCCTTGCTGATTCCGGAAATGGTCACCCGGTGGCCATCCAGATCCACCTGCCGCGACGCGCCCTTAGGGCGGGTATCGGTGGTCATGATTCCCGATGCCGCCTCTGCCCAGCGGTCTTCCCGGGTGTCGGCCAGGGCCTCTGGCAGCGCACTGACGATCTTGGCAACCGGCAGTGGCTCACCAATCACCCCGGTAGAGAATGGCAGTACCTGGCTGGCAGAAATGCCCACCTCTTTCGCCAGCGCCTCGCAGCAGGCCGTGGCGTCCGCCAGGCCCCGTTCGCCGGTACCGGCGTTGGCATTGCCGGTATTGATCAGCAGATAGCGAGGAGCATCTTGGGACAGATGGCGGCGGCTGAGGACCACTGGGGCCGCACAGAACTGGTTGCGGGTAAAAATGCCCGCTACCCGGGTTTCCGGCGCCAGCTCAAACACCACTATGTCTTTTCTGCCGGGCTTCTTGATCCCGGCACTGGCAATGCCCAGCTTGATTCCCGCCACCGGGAAGAAATCGGGTAAGGTTCCGGGACCTACCGCCATGCCTGTCTCCTTGATTTTTCCTGATCTTCAAACGACAGAACCCGCAAGCGCCAGCGCACTGGCGAATTGCGGGTTCTGGTTTCCGGGTACTCGGTGGCTGATCAGCTCACCTTTCCGCAGCATTGCTTGTACTTTTTGCCAGACCCGCAGGGGCAGGGCTCGTTACGGCCGACCTTGCGCTCCTGGCGGACAAAGGTCTCCGGGGTTGCCTGCTGGCCCTGCTGGCCACTGTCACCCTCACCTTCTGCCTGGGCGGCACTGGCCTGCTCGTGGCGGAGTTTGGCGCGCGCCATTTCCCGCTCCAGCTCTTCCTTGCGTCGACGTTCGATTTCCGCCATTTCCTCCTGGCTCTGAACCCGCACATGGCACAAAACCCGGGTAACGTCACGCTTCATGGTATCGAGCATGGTTTCGAACAGGTTAAACGCCTCGCGCTTGTATTCCTGCTTCGGGTTCTTCTGAGCGTAGCCACGCAGATGGATACCCCGGCGCAGGTGATCCATGTTGGACAAATGCTCCTTCCACAGGGTATCCAGCACCTGCAGGAACACCTGCTTCTCAAACTTGCGCATGGCTTCGGAACCGGCCACTTCTTCCTTGGCCTTGTACTCAGCCACAATGGCGTCGAGAATCTTCTGGCGAAGATTGTCTTCATACAGTTTATTGTCGTCCTTCAGCCACTGCTGGATGGGCAGCTCAATCGCCATCTCGGACTGCAACTGAGCCTCCAGCCCCTGCACATCCCACTGTTCGGGCATGCTTTGCGGCGGAATAAACTCACTGACCACCGAATCCACCACGTCTTCGCGAATGGTATCGATCATCTCGGAAATGTCGTTGGACGCCATCACCTCGTTGCGCTGCTCGTAAATGACCGTACGCTGATCGTTGGCGACATCGTCGTATTCAAGCAGCGTTTTACGCATATCGAAGTTGCGGCCTTCGACCTTGCGCTGCGACTTTTCAATGGCATTGGTGACCATCCGGTGCTCGATGGCTTCACCTTTCTTCATGCCCATGGCCTGCATCAGATTCTTCACGCGCTCCGGCGCAAAGATCCGCATCAGGTTGTCCTCCAGCGAGAGGAAGAATCGGGAAGAGCCCGGATCCCCCTGACGACCGGCACGACCCCGGAGCTGGTTATCAATCCGGCGGGACTCGTGACGCTCGGTACCGATGATGTGCAGGCCACCGGCGTCCAGTACCTGGTTGTGGCGCTCAGTCCACTCCGCCTTCATGCGAGCCACTTCCTCTTCCGAGGGATTATCCAGGGCCGCAACTTCGTACTCCCAGTTGCCACCGAGGACAATATCGGTACCCCGACCCGCCATATTGGTGGCGATGGTAACCGCACCCGGGCGCCCTGCCTGGGCAATAATCAAGGCTTCCGATTCGTGCTGTTTGGCGTTCAGGATCTTGTGGTCAATGCGCGCCTTCTTCAGCAGCATGGACAGAAGTTCGGAGGCTTCGATGGACGCGGTGCCCACCAGAATGGGCCGCCCCTCTGCGGTCACATCCTTGATTTCGTCGATGATAGCGTGGAATTTCTCTTCCTGGGTCAGGTACACCAGGTCGTTGTAATCAATCCGCTGAATAGGCTTGTTCGGCGGAATAACCACCACGTCCAGACCGTAGATCTGGCGGAATTCGAAAGCTTCGGTATCGGCGGTACCGGTCATACCGGCCAGCTTGTCATAGAGACGGAAATAGTTCTGGAAGGTCGTCGACGCCAGCGTCTGGCTTTCGGCCTGAATCTTGAGCCCTTCTTTTGCTTCAATCGCCTGATGCAGACCTTCGCTCCACCGGCGTCCGGGCATGGTCCGGCCAGTGTGTTCATCTACGATCACCACCTGACCGCCCTGGACAATGTAATCCACGTCTTTCTGGAACAGGTGATGGGCTCGGAGCGCCGAGTGCACATGGTGCAGCAAGCTCAGGTTGGCGGCCGAATACAGGCTTTCACCCTCCTTCAGCAGGCCCTGACCAAGCAGCAGATCTTCAACCTTCTCATGACCGGATTCGGTCAGTTCAACCTGACGGGATTTCTCATCAATGGTGAAGTCACCGGAGGATTCACCTTCCTCGCTCACCTCGCCTTTCTCAAGACTCGGCACCAGAGCATTGACGGCCTGATACAGTTTGGAAGAATCCTCAGCGGCACCGGAAATAATGAGCGGGGTACGGGCCTCGTCGATCAGGATGGAATCGACTTCATCGACAATGGCAAAGTTAAGACCGCGCTGAACCTTGTCCTCAATGCTGAAGGCCATGTTGTCGCGCAGATAGTCGAAACCGAATTCGTTATTGGTGCCATAGGTGATATCGGCCTGATAGGCGGCACGCTTTTCTTCCGGCGGCTGGCCCGACGCCACTACTCCCACCTGCATGCCGAGGAAACGGTAAAGTTTGCCCATCCATTCGGCGTCACGGCGAGCCAGGTAATCGTTCACGGTTACCACGTGCACGCCTTTACCGGGAAGCGCATTCAGGTAGACCGCGGCGGTAGCCACCAGAGTTTTCCCTTCACCGGTCTTCATTTCGGCTATTCGACCTTCATGCAGGGTCATGCCCCCGATGAGCTGGACATCGTAGTGGCGCATGCCCATCACCCGGCGGCTGGCCTCCCGCACTGTGGCAAACACTTCAGGCAGCAGGCTGTCCAGCGCTTCACCTTCATCAAGTCTGCGCCGGAACTCAGCAGTCTTGCCTTGCAACTCGGTGTCAGACAATGCGCCAAACTGTTCCTCAAGTTCATTGATACGCGTGACTACTTTGCGCATCCTCTTGATTTCTCTGGCGTTCTTACTGCCGAACATCTTGGTTGCAAGCTTTGTGAACATAGACCACTGCTTCTTCAGTTAAACGGAGGAAGCCGGCATTCTAACCTTATTTGGCGACAGGACAAAAGGCGGGGTTCACGGGAATGGAATCAGCGGCTTGCGCGCTGGATGTATTTCACGGGATTTTCGGATTTACCATTGCGGATAACTTCAAAATGCACATGGGGGCCGGTGGACCGGCCGGTGCTGCCCATCAGTGCAACAACCTGGCTTTTCTGCACCACATCCCCAACCTTAACCTTGATGGCCTTGGCGTGGGCATACCGGGTAACCAGGCCGTCGCCATGGTCGATTTCAACCAGATTTCCGTAGCCATAGCGCTCGTCGGCCCAGGTTACAACACCAGCCGCCACGGCAATAATGTCGCTGCCTTCCTTGCCCGCCAGATCAACACCGGCATGCCAGGTACGTTTTCCGGTAAAAGGATCCGAGCGGTATCCGTATTTGGACGAGAGCCAGCCCCAGGTGATCGGCCGCCCCTGCACATAGAGCTCATCTTCCAGCTTTTTGCGGGAAGCGACTTTATCGAGCAGGCGCAGTTGCTTTTCACGATCGTTGATCTGCTGTTCCAGCTGATTGATCATGTCCGTCAGCTCGGGAGCCGTGTAGGAATCCCCGGGTAGCGCATCTTCTTCGGGGCCACCAACCGCTGCCGGCTTGTCAAAATTGAATTCATCGCTGGCGACCATGCCGGTTTCCACGAATCGCTGGCCGAGCGCATCCAGGCGCAGCAGACGACCCTGAATCTGGCCCAGCCGAAGGGTCAGCGCATCAATCTGCTGCTGCACGTTCTCACGAACCCGGGCGACTTCGTCCTTCTGATCTTGCAGCCTTTCATTCCAGCCGGCCACAAGCTCAGACTCGGTGGGTTGCCGAGCTTCAAACTGACTGATCGCCACCTGATAGCCAGCCCATCCGGCTGCCGCCAGCGTGGCCAACACCAGAAAGACCAGGCCACACAACAGCGGCCCATTCAGCGGTATTGCCCTGGACTGACCGTGACGTTTGCCTACGAAAATTACGTTCATATCGTCTTTCGGTTTCATTGTTGAGCCGCAACCGTATCCCTGTAGTGCTGCGACCCGGAAATATTCCGAGCGGGTCTGCCATCCTTGGCAACAACTACGTACTGAATAATCGCAGCGCCCGGTAGACTCTCTCACTCGTGACAATGTAAAACGAGAGTAACAATGGCGCTACGCACAAAGCGTGCCGAAGTGTAACCAATCGTAAACAGGCTCGTCGAGAAAAAAGCGACCATGACGGAAAAAAATGATCAAAAAATGATCTTTGGCAAAGGGTCGGCTGGCAACAATACGCTCAAAGAGCTGATGTCCAAAGCCGAACTGCACCTACAGGCCGAACAACTGGTACTCGCGGCCATTCCCGCAGAACTGTCCGAGGGTACCCGATTTGTCAGCTGCCGGGAGGGGGAACTGGTGCTGTCCACTGATAACGCGAGCAAAGCCACGCGACTGCGCTTCCGCCAGCACGAGATCATGTCGGCACTGAGGGAGAATGAACTGTTCCGCTACGTCTGGAAGGTCAGAATCAAGGTCAGCCCACCCAGATTCGCCAGCCGACGCAAACCGGTAAAAGAGCCGCTCAGCAAAGAAAATGCCCGGCTCCTCCAGGAGGAAGCCGGGCACACGAAGGATAAAGCTCTACGCGAGGTTCTCGAAAAACTCGCCAGCCACGTCCGGGATTAAGGCTTCCCGCCTTAACCCGCCGCCAGCACAGGTTTCATGTAAGAGATAGGTGCAGTGGCTTCATCATCGAAGGTCACTACTTCCCATGCGTCTTCTTCTGCTCTGAGCTTGCGCAGCAGCTTGTTGTTCAGGTCGTGACCTGATTTGATACCACGGAACTCACCAATCAGGCTGTTGCCCAACAGATAGAGATCGCCGATGGCATCCAGTACCTTGTGCTTGACGAACTCGTCATCGTAGCGGAGACCGTCCTCATTGAGGATCTTGTAGTCGTCCACCACAATCGCATTATCCACGCTGCCACCCAGTGCCAGGTTCATCGCCCGCAGCTTTTCGATATCACGCATGAACCCGAAGGTTCTGGCCCGGGACACTTCCTTCACAAAGGAGGTGCTGGAAAAGTCCACGGTCGCTGTCTGGGCACGGCCCTTGAAGACCGGGTGATCGAAATCAATCCCGAAGCTCACCTTGAAGCCTTCAAACGGCAGGAAGGTAGCTTTTTTGTCGCCCTCTTCCACAGTGACTTCGCGCTTGATGCGGATAAAACGCTTGGCCGCTTCCTGCTCGGAGATACCGGCAGACTGAAGCAGGAAAACGAACGGCCCGGCAGAGCCATCCATGATCGGCACTTCTGCAGCGCTGAGTTCGACAAAACAGTTGTCGATGCCGAGACCAGCCATGGCGGAGAGCAGATGCTCTACCGTCGCCACACGGACACCGTCTTTTACCAGCGTCGTGGACAGCATGGTCTCACCCACATTCTCCGCACAGGCACGGATTTCGACCATCGGGTCGAGGTCCGTGCGGCGGAAGATGATCCCCGTATCGACGGGTGCTGGCTTCAGGGTCAGGTATACCTTTTCCCCGGAATGCAGGCCAACACCGGTCGCGCGGATGGTGTTTTTGAGTGTCCGTTGTCTGATCATCGGTTCATTATTCCGTCACAAAAAGTCGATATTCTGAGCAAAAAACTGCCCGGAGAATATCAGAATTCAAGACTGAGTACCATTTAACCAACATGACTTTACTTAACTTTTGCAATAGTCATGAGCTATGGCGCATCAGCTCAACTTAGGCGGAAGCTTATGCTTTCTGATTCACAGTAAAGCCAGCCCTGCCACGGTTGAAACAGATTATCAATCAGCCTGCCGGCGAAGGAATGCGGGAATATCGAGATAGTCCACGCCCTGTTCTTCGCTTTCTTTGCTCTGATCCAGCGCCACATTACCCTGGGCAACCGCACGACGACGCAACACGGCCGGGCGATCCAGCTGGTTGTAATCGGTCTTGCCATCGAGGGTACGGGTGTTGTCCACCACCTTGGTCGGCTTCTCGCGCTCGCCACCCAGGCCAGTCGCCACAACAGTAACCTTGAGCTCGTCGGTCATTTCCGGATCGATCACGGTACCGACCACCACAGTGGCTGAATCGGACGCGAATTCGCGCACAATGTCGCCCACTTCGGAGAACTCGCCCAGATTCAGGTCCATACCAGCGGTGATATTGACCAGAATACCCTTGGCACCCTGCAGGTTGATATCTTCGAGCAGCGGGCTGCGAACCGCGGCTTCTGCGGCTTCACGAGCACGATTCTCGCCGGTGGCGCGACCGGTACCCATCATCGCCATGCCCATCTCGGACATAACCGTTTTCACGTCGGCAAAGTCGACGTTGATCATACCGTTGCGGGTAATCAGGTCAGCAATGCCCTGAACCGCACCCAGCAACACATCATTGGCGGAGGCAAAGGCATCCAGCAGGCTGGTTTTCTTGCCCATGACTGCCAACAGCTTTTCATTGGGAATGGTAATCAGGGAGTCAACGCTCTCTTCCAGTTCCTTCAGACCGGCTTCAGCCACGCTCATGCGCTTGCCGCCTTCAAACTGGAATGGCTTGGTAACCACCGCAACCGTAAGGATACCCAGCTCACGGGCAACTTCAGCAACCACGGGGGCTGCTCCGGTGCCGGTACCGCCACCCATGCCGGCGGTGATGAACACCATATCGGAGCCGCTCAGAGCTTCGGCAATACGGTCGCGATCTTCCAGTGCAGACTGGCGACCGACTTCCGGATTGGCACCCGCACCCAGGCCCTTGGTGATGTTGCCACCCAGCTGAATAATCTGACGTGCGTCCAGGTCCTTCAGGGCCTGGGCATCTGTGTTGGCGCAGATAAATTCAACGCCTTCCACGTCGCTGTTGAGCATGTGACGAACGGCGTTGCCACCGCCACCGCCAACACCGACGACCTTGATAACTGCGTTCTGCTGAACATTATCAACGAGTTCAAACATTTCCCCTACTCCTTCGTGCTGTGTCCGGCCTTTCCAGGCCGGTTGCTTCAATCGTTGTGTTTTTTTCGAGAGACCTTCGTGTACTGCAACCGGAACACCGTCAGAAATGACCGGTGAACCAGGCTTTCATGCGCTCAACCAGCGAGGGAGCCTCCTCCCCCTTGAGCACCGGCGCCCGGCCAAGATCCATTTGCCGGAAGCCATGGATCAACAATCCGACGCCAGTGGCGTATATCGGGTTGTTGACCACTTCCGTCATACCGGAAACCGCCTGCGGACAGGCCAGTCTTACCGGCATGTGGAAGATTTCTTCAGCCAGCTCCACCACCCCTTCCATGGTGGACGAGCCGCCTGTAATCACGATGCCTGCCGGGATCAGATCCTCGAACCCGGACCGGCGCAACTCAGACTGCACCAGCGTGAACAGCTCCTCATAGCGGGGCTCAACGACCTCCGCCAGAGCCTGACGCGAAAGATCCCGCGGAGCCCGGTCTCCCACGCTGGGAACCTTGATGGTTTCTTCCGCACCCGCCAGTTGGGTCAGGGCGCAGGCGTACTTGATCTTGATTTCCTCGGCATTCTGGGTGGGCGTGCGCAACGCCATGGCAATGTCGTTGGTCACCTGGTCACCGGCGATCGGGATGACGGCGGTATGGCGAATTGCCCCGCCCGTGAACACGGCAATGTCGGTTGTACCACCACCGATATCCACCACACAGACGCCCAATTCCTTTTCATCCTCGGTCAGGATGGCGTGGCTGGAAGCCAGTTGTTCCAGAATGATGTCGTCCACTTCCAGCCCGCAGCGTTTGACACACTTCTCGATGTTCTGGGCCGCATTCACGGCACAGGTCACCAGGTGAACTTTGGCCTCCAGCCGCACACCGGACATCCCCATCGGTTCCTTGATACCTTCCTGGTTATCGATGACGAACTCCTGAGGCAGGATGTGCAGGATTTTCTGGTCCGCCGGAATCGCCACCGCCTGGGCAGCGTCAATCACCCGGTCAATATCAGCCTGGGTGACTTCCCGGTCCCGGATCGCCACGATGCCGTGGGAATTGAGGCTCTTGATGTGGCTGCCAGCAATACCGGCGTACACCGAATGAATGCGACAACCCGCCATCAGTTCGGCCTCTTCAACCGCGCGCTGAATGGCCTGTACCGTAGTTTCAATGTTCACCACTACACCGCGCTTGAGCCCCCGGGACGGGTGTGAACCGATACCGACCACTTCGATGGTTCCATCCATCTTGCGCTTGCCGACTATCGCCACCACCTTGGAGGTTCCAATATCCAGGCCGACAATCATGTTTTCCGTTTCAACCGATGACATGTGTTTCACCAAACCCCAGGTTCGTAGTAATCGTTATCAGGATTTCGGAGCAGCCTGAGCCACGTCCGTCTTCCACTGCACCGCTACCCCGTTCGAGTAGCGGACATCTATGCGGCTGACCTCATCAACCCGCGAGGCCAGACGGTTCTCATAAACGGTGATAAAGCGTTCAAACCGTTGTTCTACCTGATCTCGCCCCAGCACCACTTCGATGCCATTGCTGAGAGTCAGGGTCCAGGCGCCACGTTGCTCCAGCGCCAGTCCGGCAAAACCCAGGCCATATCCCACCAACTGCTCGCTCATGGTTCGGGCCATACCGATCACGTCCCTGACCCGCTCATCCGGCCCAGCCAGACGAGGCAGCTTTCCGGCCACCTCCGGATTCGGCGGCGAGAACAGTTCGCCTGAACGGCTCACCAGTCGACCATCGGTCCAGTAGGCCAATGGCTTCTTTTCCCGAATATCGATTTCAAGACGGCCTGGCCAGACTCGCTTTATCGCTGCCGACGCCACCCAGGGGCGCCGTTCCAGTTCAGCCTTGATGTCAGCCAGATCGGTGGCGAAATAGCTTTTGCCAATCCAGGCGCCGGCCGCTCGCTCAATAGCCGTCTGGCTGTCGCCAACAAATTCGCCCCGCACATCCACCGCCAGGATCTGCTGATCCATGGCGGTCAGCATCCGGTCCGTTGCCCAGGGCACCATGGCGGCCAGAAGTACCACCGTTGCGCCCAGGCCGACCTGCAACCAGGGTACGGCCGACAGCACAGCTTTCAACACACCAAACCGGTCCCGCTCAGGCCCGACAGAGGTTGCCCCCCGGCGGCGTGGCGGTTCGGGCGGTACCGCCCGGCTCCGGATCAGCAACGTCTCAAGCATCGATGCCCTCCGCCAGCGTATCCCTGAGAATTCGCACCACCAGTTCTTCAAAACTGATGCCGGCCGCCTTTGCAGCCATCGGCACCAGGCTGTGGTCCGTCATACCGGGAACCGTGTTCACCTCAAGCAACCAGAACTCACCGGTCCGGTCCTGCATGATGTCGACCCGTCCCCAGGTGCGACAGCCCAGCACCCGGAAGGCATCCAGGGCCAGATGCTGCAATCTCAATTCGTCATCCGGCGCCAGACCACAGGGAATACGGTACCGGGTATCGTCCGCCAGGTACTTGGCGTCATAGTCGTAAAAGGCGTGATCGGTGCTCAGGCCAATCGCCGGTAACGCTTTGTCCTGTAGCAGGCTGACGGTAAACTCCGGCCCTTCGATCCACTGCTCTACCAGCACCAGATCATCCAGCCGGGCTGCCGCCTCATAGGCTTCAGCCAGCTCTGCCGCGCTGTTCACTTTGCGGATACCGATACTCGAACCTTCGTGGGCCGGTTTCACACTCAGGGGCGTCCCCAGTGCGGCCACAATGCCCTCAGCCTCGCCCACTGACGTCATGGCGCGAAATGCCGGCGTAGGCAGCCCGCAACCCTCGAACACATACTTGGTCCGCAATTTGTCCATGGCCAGTGCCGATGCCAGCACCTCACTGCCGGTATAGGGAATGCCAGCCTGCCCAAGGATCGCCTGCAGGGTGCCGTCCTCACCGCCGCGGCCATGGAGGGCAATAAACACACGATCGAAGTCGGGTTCGTCCACGGTACGCAGCAGGCAGCCCTGAATGTCCCGGCCAACCGCATCGATACCCGCCGACTGCAGCGCGGCCAGCACGGCTTTGCCACTTTTCAGGGATACTTCCCGCTCGGCGGAATCGCCCCCCATGAACACAGCCACGCGCCCCAGCGCCCGAACCAGTTCGGGGTGAGCCTGATACGGCTGAATGTCGTTGTGGGTCAGATCACTCACTTGCCTTGACTCCTGCTGCTGCCAGCCTTGCCGCTACACCACCGATATCGCCAGCCCCCTGGGTGATCAACAGATCGCCATCCTGCAGCACATTGGCCAGCAGACTCTCGATTTCACGATTATCTTCAACAAACACGGGCTCTACCTTGCCCCGCTGCCGGATGCTCCGGCACAGAGCCCGCCCGTCCGCTCCCGGAATCGCCGGCTCACCCGCGGAATACACATCCATCAGCAACAGCCCATCCACTTCGGACAATACCCGCACGAAATCCTCGTAAAGGTCCCGGGTGCGGGTGTATCGGTGTGGCTGATACAGCATCACGATCCGGCGCTGGGGCCAGGCTTCGCGGGCAGCGCGGATGACGGCCTCCACCTCGGTAGGATGGTGGCCGTAGTCGTCCACCAGCGTCGCTGCTGCTTTCGGGGTCCGGTACTCGCCGTACACCTGGAACCGTCGACCAACACCGGCAAATCCAGCCAGCCCGCGGCAGATGGCCTGGTCGTCCACCCCCTCGTCGGTCGCCACGGCAATCGTTGCCAGGGCGTTAAGAACGTTGTGACGACCCGGCATTTTCAGCTCCACCTGGAGATCCGGCCGACCACCAGGGCGACGAACCAGAAACCGGGTCTTCAGACCATCAGAGGTAATGTTCTCCGCCCGGTAATCAGCATCAGGATTGTCGATGCCATAAGTGATAATGGCCCGGGAAATGCGTGGAATGATCTCCTGAACGTAGTCGTCGTCCACGCACATAACCGCAACACCGTAAAACGGCAGGTTGTGCAGGAAGTCCACGAAGGTCTGCTTGAGCTTTTCGACATCCCCACCGTAGGTGTCCATGTGGTCAGCTTCAATGTTGGTGACCACAGAAATAACCGGTGTCAGATGCAGGAACGACGCATCGCTTTCGTCGGCTTCTGCCACCAGGTAACGGGAACCACCCAACTGGGCATTGGTTCCGGCGCTGTTGAGTTTGCCACCGATCACAAAGGTGGGGTCCAGTCCGGCCTCTCCCAACACGGAGGCAATCAGGCTGGTGGTTGTGGTTTTGCCGTGGGTACCGGCCACAGCGATACCATGGCGATAGCGCATGATCTCCGCCAGCATCTCGGCCCGGGGTACAATCGGTACCCGCCGTTCACGGGCAGAGACCACTTCCGGGTTGTCGCCGGCAACGGCCGAAGACACTACCACCACGTCGGCCTGATCGGTGTTTTCGGCGCGATGACCGATGTACACATCGACATCCATTGCCCGCAGGCGCGCAGTAACAGCACTGTCCCGGATATCAGAGCCAGATACGTCATAGCCCTGGTTCTTCAGGACTTCGGCGATACCGCTCATCCCGGCACCACCGATCCCGACAAAATGGATGCGGCGGATCCGGCGCATTTCCGGCACCTGATAGACCAGTGGCGGATTGGTTGCATCAGCCATTGGCGGCCTCCAGACAGTAATTCACGACTCTCTCCGTTGCATCAGGGCGGGCCAGCGAGCGGGCGGCCTTCGCCATAGTCAGAATTCGTTTTCGATCTGTTGCCAGATCTTTCAGGGTTTCCGCCAGCACCTCCGGGTTCAGCTTTGGCTGCGGAACCAGAATGGCCGCCCCGGCTTTCACCATGTGCTGGCCGTTCCGGGTCTGGTGGTCATCGACCGCGTGGGGGAATGGCACCAGCACCGCGCCAATTCCCGCCGCACAGAGCTCAGACACCGTCAGCGCTCCGGCACGGCAGATCACCAGATCAGCCCAGCCATAGGCCTCCGCCATATCGCGGATAAAGGGCTCAATGCTGGCACTGACTCCGGCTTCGTCGTAGGCCGCCCGGGCCGCCTCGAGATTCTTCTCACCGCATTGATGCCGAACATCCGGGCGATCAGCCTCCGGCATCAGCGCTAGGGCCCGAGGCAGCTGCTGATTGAACACCTGTGCTCCCAGGCTGCCACCAATAACCAACACCCGGAGCCTGCCACTTCGGCCCGCCAATCGTTGTTCGGGGGCGTCCATCGACGCCACTTCGCCCCGCACCGGATTGCCAGTACAGCGGGTAACCGTCTGGTCACCAAAACTGTCAGGAAACGCCTCAAGCACCGTTTCGGAAAAACGTGTGAGCCAACGGTTAGTCATTCCAGCGATGGCGTTCTGTTCATGAATCACCAGCGGCTTGCGCATCAGCCAGGCGGCAATACCACCCGGCCCGGTGACAAAACCGCCCATACCTACCACGCAGTCGGGGCGGATCCGGCGCAAATGGGTGTAGGCTTCGCCCAGGGCGCGCATCAACCGGAACGGTGCCAGCAGCAGCGCCAGCTTGCCTTTACCGCGCAGGCCGGAAATGTGAATGAGCGACAGCGGAATATCGGTGTCTCCAATCAGACGTTCTTCCATGCCGCCGCTGGCCCCGAGCCAGTGCACCTCGTGCCCCCGTTGCTGCAACGCGCGGGCTGTGGCCAACGCAGGAAACACATGGCCGCCGGTGCCGCCAGCCATCATCAGGAAGCGACGGCGAGGTGAATCAGTCATACACTGCTCCTCCTTTGCGCCCGCTGCTCTTTGTTTCCGATGCCACCCTGGCCCGATCCTGCCGCTCCAGTTCTACCCGGGCGATAACCGCGATACCAATGCAGGTAACCATCAGGCTGGAGCCGCCATAACTGACCAGAGGCAGGGTCAAGCCTTTGGTTGGCAACAGCCCTGTACTTACTGCCATGTTGATGCCCGCCTGCAACCCGATCAGCAGCGTGATGCCGTAGCTGAAACAGGCGCCGAACGCCATGCCGGCTTTCTCCGCACGCCGGGCAATCACCAGGCCACTGACCACCAGCGCCGCAAACAGGCCGAGCACCACCAGCGCTCCAAGCAAACCGAACTCCTCGGCAATAATCGCGTAGATAAAGTCCGTATGGGCCTCTGGCAGGAAGAACAGTTTCTGTACCGAGTTCCCCAGGCCAACGCCCACCCACTCGCCTCGACCAAAGGCAATCAGCGACTGAGTGAGCTGATAACCACTGTCGAACTGGTCTTTCCAGGGGTCGAGATAGCTGACCACCCGCTTCAATCGATACGGTTGGGTGACCACCAGAATCGTACCCAGCGCCGCCAGTACGCCAATCAATGGCATGAACCGGCTAAGCCTCACGCCACTCAGAAAAATCATGCCGGCCGCCGCCGTCACCAGCACCACCGTTGCGCCGAAGTCGGGCTGGATAACCAGCAACACCGATGCCACGCCCAAAACTCCCAGGGGTTTCAGGAAGCCCGGCCAGGTATGGAGCAGTTCTTCCCGCCGACGGACCACATAACCGGCCAGGTAGGCTATGAGGCAGAGCTTGGCGACTTCAGACACCTGAACATTGAACAGCCCCATGGGAATCCACCGGGTAGAACCATTAACCGTGCGGCCGAGCGGCGTCAGTACCAGCACCAATACCAGAAGGCCAATGCCCAGCAGCAGCCATCCGCTGCGCTCCCACCAGGATACCGGCACGTTGACAGCAACAAGAGCCGTGGCACAGCCAAGACCGGCGAACAGGATCTGGCGAATAACGTAGTGGTAACTGTTGCCCAACGTGGCGGCCGCCATGTCCATCGACGCTGACGAAATCATCACCACACCAGTCACCAGCAAGGCCACGGAGGTAATAATCAGCACCGGCAGCGGCTGCAACTCACCCGCCACACCCTGATAATGAGGAACGCTGACGCCTGCCTGCATCACAGCCCCTCCACCAAAGCGCGGAACTGTTCGCCGCGATCGTTGTAATCCCGGAACATGTCAAAGCTGGCACAGGCTGGAGACAACAGCACCCGATCGCCCGGCTCCGCCGCCTGGCGGGCAAGGCTGACCGCTTCTTGCAGTGACGTTGCGCGATACTGCGGCACTGACGCGCCTACCGCCTCGGATATCTTGCCGGCATCGCGTCCAATCAGCACCAAGGCCCTACAGCATGCGGCCACCGGCTCTGCGAGCGGCTGAAAATCCGCGCCTTTGCCATCTCCGCCTGCGATCAGGATCACCTTGCCTGAATCCGGCACCAGGCTTTCAATGGCGGCTACCGTGGCACCAACATTGGTACCTTTGGAATCATTGATGTAATCCACCCCATTCAGGTTGCGGACGAATTCACAGCGATGGGGCAGCCCCCGGAAGCTGCGGGCCACCTCCAGCATCGACTCCATGGCCAGGCCAGCCGCGTGCCCCAGCGCCAGAGCGGCCATCACGTTGCTGATGTTATGCCTGCCCATCAACTGGAGTTCACTGGCCAGCAAAAGGTTATCCAGGCCCCAGGTAATCCAGGTACCCTGGTCATCATCCCGGGTACTGAAGGTCTCCGGATTCACCCGGTTAAAGCCAAAACACAGAAACCTCAGGGTATCCCGAGCCATGGGCGTGCTCAGCGCATCGTCGAGGTTCACGATGGCATTTTTGCAGCCACGGTAGATCCGTTGCTTGGCCTGGAAATACGCCATCTTGTCCGGGTACCGGTCCATGTGATCATCGCTGACATTCAACACAGTGGCCGCCAGCGCCCCGAGTTCTTCAGTGGTCTCCAGCTGAAAACTCGACAGCTCCAGCACATATAGATCCGCACCCTGGTCCAGCAAATCCAGCGCGGGCGTACCGATATTGCCGCCCACCTGCACATTGCGGCCCGCAGCTCGTGCCATTTCCCCGACCAGGGTTGTTACCGTGGTTTTGCCGTTAGAGCCGGTGATGGCAATGATCGGCGCGTCGGCCGCATCGGCGAATAAATCGATGTCGCCGCGAATCCGGGCGCCCCTGGCCGCCGCACCGGCAATCGCCGGCTCTGCAATACTGATTCCCGGGCTGACGACCAGCTCATTGAAACCGGCAAACAGGTCCTCATCAAACTCGCCCAGGTAAACCGGGACGTCTGGCCAACCGGCCTTCAGCTCATCCAGGCCTGGAGGCTGAAGGCGACTATCAGCCACAGCAATCTCACGCCCCTGCCCGGACAGGTAACGCACGCAGGAAAGCCCGGTCTTACCGAGCCCTACGATTAACGTGCGACGATCCGAAACAATGACACTCATAGCCGTAGCAATTTCCTATCGGATTTTCAGACTGGCCAGGCCAATCAGAACGAGAACAACAGTAATAACCCAGAACCGGACAATGACTCGTGGCTCGGGCCAGCCTTTCAATTCAAAATGATGGTGCAGCGGCGCCATCCGGAAAATCCGCCGGCCCGTGAGCCGGAATGAGGCCACCTGCAGAATCACAGAAATGGTTTCCATCACGAACACGCCGCCCATGATGAACAACACAATTTCCTGCCGGACGATGACAGCCACTGTGCCCAGGGCGGCTCCCAGGGCAAGGGCACCGACATCGCCCATGAATACCTGCGCCGGGTAAGTGTTGAACCACAGGAACCCGAGCCCTGCACCCACCAGGGCTCCGCAGAAAATGATCAGCTCACCGGTTCCGGGCAGATGCGGAATCAGCAGGTAATTGGCGAACTGGGCATGGCCCGAGAGGTAAGCAAAGATGGCCAGAGCCCCCGCCACCATGACGGTTGGCATGATAGCCAGACCATCCAGGCCGTCTGTCAGATTTACCGCGTTGCTGCTACCAACAATCACGAAGTAGGTCAGCAGAATGAACAACACCGGCCCGAGGGTCAGCGAGACATTTTTCAGGAACGGCAGATAAAGCGAGGTTTCCTGGGGCAGTGAAGCAGTGACATAGAGCACGATCGCGGCCGTGGCCCCGATCACCGACTGCCAGAAGTATTTCCAGCGTGCCGGCAGGCCCCGGGGATTGCGCTCCACAACCTTACGGTAGTCATCCACCCAGCCAATGGCACCGAACAGCAGGGTAACCAGCAACACCACCCAGACATAACGATTGGTCAGATCCGCCCACAGCAGGGTGGAAATGGCGATGGCCACGAGAATCAGGGCGCCGCCCATCGTCGGCGTACCGGCTTTGCTCAGGTGAGTCTGGGGGCCGTCATCACGTACGGCCTGGCCGATCTGATACTGACTCAGCTTGCGAATCATCACCGGACCGATCACCAGCGAGATCAGCAGCGCCGTAAGAATGCCCAGGATCGCCCGCAGTGTCAGGTACTGAAACACCGTCAGCGACGAAAAGTATTGCGATAGTATCTCTGTCAGCCAGAGCAGCATGGGTTCTTCACCTTTTTCTGAATTCCCTCCACCACGCGATCCATGGCGGAACTACGAGAACCTTTCACCAGGACCGTCATAGCACCACTCCGGCCCGCCACAATGGCGTCCACCGCCTGCTCATGACTCGGGAAAAACTCTGTCTCGTCACCAAATCCGGTGCCGTAGCCGTTACCTCCGGCTCCCACCACCATAACCTTCTCAATTCCACGGGCACGGGCATGTTCACCCACCTGCCGGTGCAGCTCGTTCGCCTCATCGCCCAGCTCTGCCATGGCGCCGAGCACCGCCAGCCGGGGCGCCGGGTACGACGCCAGAACGTCCAGCGCCGCTTTCATAGACGCCGGATTGGCGTTGTAACTGTCGTCAATCAGGGTCAGATCCGGGGCCGGCTTGAGCACCTGGAGACGCCCCTTCACGGCTTCTACCTGCATGAGCCCGGACTGAACCTGCTGATCTGTCGCTCCCAGTTCCCTGCAGGCCGCGAGAGCCAGCAGAGCATTGGTAATGTTGTGTTCACCGGGCAACCCCAGCACCAGATGACAGCGCCAGTTGTCTGGCCCCAACACCAGGAATTCAAACCCCTGATCAGTGGCCATGATCGCCTCCGCGCGGTAATCCGCGCCCGGGTGCCCCATCCGGGAAACCCCCAGCACCCGCCGTTGGCCCGCACGGGCATGCCATTGATCGAAGGCAGGATCGTCCCGGTTCAGCACGACGGCTCCATCTGCCGGCAGGCCATCAATAATCTCGCCTTTGGCCAGAACAATATTCTGGTAACTGCCAAAACCCTCCAGGTGCGCCTGGCCTGCATTAGTCAGAATCGCAACCTGCGGTCGGGTAATTGACACCGTGTGGGCAATTTCGCCAAGACCACTGGCCCCCAGCTCAATGGCGCCGAACTGGTGATCCGGCGTCAGCCGAAACAGGGTCAGCGGAACACCAATGTGATTATTGAGATTGCCTTCAGTCACCAAGGTCGGCCCCATGCCGGCGAGAATGGCCCCGGTCATTTCACGAACCGTGGTTTTGCCACTGCTGCCGGTAATCGCCACCAGCCGGGCCGCGCTTCCGCTGCGATTGCCGCTGGCCAGATCGGCCAAGGCCTGAACCGTATCGCTAACGACCAGTTGCGGAATGGCAACATCGGTGACCTCGGTATCCACTACCGCAGCGACGGCTCCCTGTGTCAGGGCCTGGCCAAGGAATTCATGACCATCAAACCGCTCACCGCGCAGAGCAACAAACAGCTGCCCATCTCCAACCGATCGGGTATCGGTGGAGACGCCATCAAACCAGAGTTCACCCGCATCAGTACGCGCCCCTGCCAGGGTGGCCTGAAGCCACTCGCGAGCTTCCGCCAGCGAAAAGGCGCGCATCATGCCACACCTCCATTCAGGTTCAATAGATGGCGTACCTGCTCGGCGTCGCTGAACGGCAACTTCTGGCCCCGGATCTCCTGATAGGCTTCATGACCTTTACCTGCAATCAGCACCAGATCATCCTCATTGGCCATACCCAATGCCTCGGCAATTGCCTGAGCGCGGTCGTGAATCACCTGCCAGCGACCAGCCTGAGTGAAACCAGCAGAAATGTCGCTGACAATCCGTTCAGGCTGCTCGGTACGCGGGTTGTCGTCGGTTACGATGACGTAATCCGCCCGCTTTTCCGCTTCTTTCGCCATTTCCGGCCGCTTGCCGGGGTCCCGGTCGCCACCGCAACCGAACACACAGATCAGCCTGCCCCGGGTGTGGGGCCGCAATGCTTCAAGGGCATTGGCCAGGGCATCAGGCGTGTGGGCATAGTCCACCACCACATGTTTGCCGGTTGGGCCGGTGAATCGTTCAAGACGCCCCGGGGGCGGTGACAGCTCCCTGACAACGGACACCGCCCGCTCAACAGGTACGCCAAGCGTCAGTACGGTAGCCAGGGCTGCCAGAACATTGCTGGCATTGAAACTCCCTAACAGGGGGACAGTAAGATCAAACTCGCCCCATTGCCCATCGACCCTGGCGCTAAACCCTGAGGCCGTGGGCGTAAATTCCTTCAACCAGAGTTCCGTCTGGGCTTCATGCAGACTGTAACGAACCCGGTCACACTGGCCCTCAAGCTGACCGTAAAGCTGCCGGCCAAACGGATCGTCAAAATTGATCACTGAGAAGTGCAGTTCTTCCCGCAGGAACAGCCTGGCCTTGGCCTCGCCATAGGCTTCCATGGAACCGTGGTAATCCAGGTGATCACGCGTGAGGTTGGTGAACACCGCACCGGTCATAGTCAGATTATCAACCCGCCCTTGATCCAGAGCGTGCGACGACACTTCCATTACTGCAGCCCGACCACCCTCATTGCGTATGCGGTTCAATACCCGGTTCACCTGGACCACATCCGGCGTGGTATGCGTGGCCGACTCGATACTGCCCGGCATGCCATAACCCAGGGTACCCAGCAGCCCGCAGGGCGTGCCGGTTTCCCGTAACAACTGGGAGATGTATTGGGTCACCGACGTCTTGCCATTGGTGCCGGTAACCCCGATCACTCTCAGATGGCGCGAGGGATGCTCGAAGAAGCGATCAGCAATTCGGCCCAGACGGGCGCGCAGACCAACCACGGGCACAATTAACGCGCCGTGGCGCTCATGGCACTGCCGCTCTCGCTCGGACTCAAGCAGAATAGCCGTGGCACCGGCGCTGATGGCCTGATCCATATAGTGCTCTGCGGGCGTTCGTGCCCCGGCCAGAGCAATAAAGGCGTCACCGGGCTGCACTTTCCGGCTATCCGTCTTCAGTCCGTGGATAGTGACATCGAAGACCGATGGCACCTCAATAATGCCCTGAAGCAAGGTGCTGATGGATGTGATGCACATGGCTTACCCTCTCCCCCCGGAAGTTACTTGCGAAACGCGTGTTTCACTGACTTCCAGTTCAGGCTTCACATTCAGCAGTCGCAGCGCGTCACCCATCACCCGGGCGAATACCGGCGCGGCAACTTCTCCGCCGTAATATTCTCCGGCCTGCGGCGCATCCACGGCCACAACGGTTACAATTCTGGGGTCATCAATCGGTGCCATACCGGCAAAGATGGCCTTATATTGACTGTCTTCGTACCCGTTCGCTCCCACTAGGTGAACGGTCCCGGTTTTGCCTCCGGCCGCATACAGCCCGGGCTGGGCGCGCTTGCCAGTACCACGGGCAACCGCCTGTTTGAGCATGTCCCGCACGGCCCTTGTCACCTGTTCAGACAGTACACGTTGCCCCTGCGGCCTCTGCTCCTGCCTCATCAGGCTGAGGGGGTAACGAATTCCACCATTGGCAATAACCATATACGCCTGTGCCAGTTGCAAGGCGTTAACGCTCATGCCGTAGCCATAAGACAAGGTGGACTCTTCTACCGGCCGCCATTTCGGGGGGGCCGGCAAAACACCAACGGCTTCCCCAGGGAAGCCGATACCAGTTGCCTGGCCAAGGCCCAGGCGGGCATAGAGGTTTCTCAGAGTATCGCCACCCAGATCCGTTGCGATGTTGCTCACCCCGACGTTGCTGGACTTGACAATAATCTCCGTCAGATCCAGCACCCCGTAATTGCGATGATCCCGAATGGTGAAGCGACCAAATCTCCGAAAGCCCGGGGAAGTATCAATGGTGCTGTTAACCGTGTATTCCCCGGACTCCAGAGCAGCCGCTATCGTCAGCGGCTTCATGGTTGAGCCGGGCTCGAACAGATCTGTAATCGCCTTGTTGCGCAGGTTTTCTGCGGCAAGCTGTGACCGGTCATTCGGGTTGTAGGAACCTTGATTGACCATGGCCAGCACCTCACCGGTGTCGACATCCAGCATCACCAGCGTACCGCCGCGAGCCTTGTGAGCACCGACCACCGCCTTGAGCTCCCGATAGGCCAGATACTGCAGCCGGAGATCAATACTCAGTTCCAGGTCCTTCCCGGGCCGGGCATCGCGGATAAGCATCAGATCTTTGATGACGCGCCCACGGTTATCCTTGAGCACCCGCTTCTGGCCCGGCTCACCGGTCAACCATTTGTTATAGGCTAACTCGATACCTTCCTGGCCATGCTCGTCGATATCAGTAAACCCGACCACATGAGCGGTGACTTCTCCCGCGGGGTAATAACGACGATATTCCTGCCGGGCATAGATACCACCGACACCTAGAGCCAGCGCTTCACGCGCCATTGAGGGCTGCACTTTGCGGCGCAGGTAGATAAATTCGCGGCCAGCATACTGGCGCAATCGCTCCCGCAGCGCGCCCTCAGACAACCCAAGAATTCGGGCAAGAGCCGCCAGTTGCGGATCTTCGGGATCGGTTTCGGAAGGATTTGCCCACACGGTCTGAACGGGCGTACTGACGGCCAAAGGCTCGCCATGACGATCCGTCACCACGCCTCGATGGGCATCGATAGATTCAACGCGGATGGTTCTGACATCTCCCTGCTTGCGCAGGAAGTCATTATCCACCACATGAAGATCCACCAACCGCCATCCAATGCCGGCCACAACCAGCAGGAAAACGCCCAGCACAGAGCCGAAGCGCCAGGCTTTCAAGCCTGTCACCAGCCTCTGCTTCCAGCTGTTTGTGTGCGTTCCCTGACCGGACACTTCAGTTACCCCGGATGGTTATTGTTGGTTTTAGTTCGCTGCCAGCGGTGACATCAAAGGCACGAGTACAATGTCCTGCCGCCCGGGCACCACCATATTGAAGCGCTCAGCAGCGAGTTTCTCGACCCGCCCGTGAGCGCTCAAAGCACTCTGCTCCAGCAACAGTTGACTCCACTCACGCTGATAAGCATCGCGCTGCTCCTGCAGACCCGACAACGTATTGAACAGCTCGCGGTTCTCATGGGCACTGACCACCACCCCGATGGACGACAGCGTCAATACCGCCACCAACACCAGAGTAACCAGAACCCGACTTTCCCGTGTTGCATCAAACACCTGACGGGACAAACGAACGGCTGTCGCAACACCCTCGCGAACCCGCTGTTTGTTTATCCTGTTGGTTTTTACTGGTTGCTCAATCGCTACCGCGCCCATGGCGTCGCGCTCCCCTGCGTTTTCGATTAATTCGCTTTACGTTCAAGCACTCGCATGACCGCGCTGCGAGCCCTGACGTTTTCAGTAATTTCCTGCTCATTGGCCTTGCTGGCTTTACCAATCAGCTGAAATCCGGATTCTTCCTGCTCCGCCGTGACCGGTATCCCCTTCGGCAGCTTTGGCCCCCGCGCCAGATCACGCATAAAGCGCTTGACCAGACGATCCTCCAGAGAGTGAAAGCTGATCACCACCAGGCGCCCACCGGGAGCCAGGCGATCAACTGCCGCGGCCAGACCGGCTTCCAGGTCCTCGAGCTCCCGGTTGATAAAAATCCGGATAGCCTGAAAAGCCCGGGTGGCGGGGTGCTTGTGCTTCTCTTTCTTCGGCACGGCCTCCGCAACCAACTCCGCCAGCTGCCGCGTGGTTTCAATCGGCTGCTCCTGACGCCGCTCCACGACAAGACGAGCGATACGGCGAGAAAACCGCTCCTCGCCGTATCGCCAGATCACATCTGCGATTTCCCGCTCATCAGCCTCGGCCAGCCACTGGGCAGCACTCGGCTGCTGCTGCGGGTTCATTCGCATATCCAATGGACCGTCCCGCATGAACGAAAAACCGCGGGAAGCATCATCCAGTTGTGGCGAAGACACCCCAAGATCCATCAACACGCCATCAACCTGTGACCAACCCTGACGTTCAAGCGCAAGATCCAGTTCGGCAAACGAGCCGTGGTACCACTGAAACCGGGAATCCTCAGATGCCAGCTCTCTGGCGACGGCAATAGCTTCCGGGTCTTTATCAATACCCAGGAGCTGACCACCCTGACCGAGCTTGCCGAGAATCAGACGACTATGACCGCCCCGGCCAAACGTGGCGTCGACATAACGGCCGTTTTCATCTGTAACCAGATAGTCGACCGCTGCATCCAGCAGGACCGAGCGATGCTGATAGCCTTGATTGGCCTGATCGTCCTGGCGTGCGGTCATAGCGACAGCGCCTCCATTTCCGGCGGCATTTCCTCGTCGGCTGCGGAGGCATCAAGGTAAGCATTCCAGCTTTCCTCACTCCACAGCTCATACTTCTTGCCAAGCCCGACCAACATCAGCCGTTTTTCAAGATTGGCGTGATTTCTGAGGGTCTGCGGTACCAGAATCCGGCCGGACGCATCCAGCTCCATAAGGGCAGCGTTACCCAGAATGAGGCGCTGCAGGCGCTTGGCAGCCTTGTTCATGTTGGGCAGCGCCTCGATTTTCGGGCGCAGCACTTCCCATTCCGGCTCGGGATAGAGCAACAAGCATTTCTCCTCATCGGCGTTGGCTGTCAATACAATACGGCCACCGCAAAGCTGCGCGAGCTCTTCACGCACCTTTGTCGGGATCGCCAGGCGACCCTTCGCGTCCATATTGATGGCATGACTGCCAAGAAAATTGCTCATTAACGTCTAGTCCGAGGTTTTCATTTCCACAAAATTCCACCAAAAACCACTTTTTCCCACTCCCGCACACTATAGAAACACGCAAATAACAATGCAAGCGCCGCGACAGGCACCACACACAGGAAAGTTCCTTTAACGACAAGAGGTTACAAAGCAGAAACGGAACGAAGCGTTAAAAAGACGTAAAGAAAAGGATAAAAAACAAATACCTGCAGACACCTTTAGATAGCCAACTTCAGGTTTAAGATTTTTTGGCTATAAAAGGTAACTTGTGAGAAGGATGCGGATCACATCCGAATAATCGGGAAAAGAGGCGAGCTCGCCGATAAGCCGGGTTCTGTCTTGGACAGTCATTCATCTAGGGCCTGCGTCACCACAGGCCTCAAGCAACCTACCCGAATCCAGCGCGGGCCACGCCATTGGATTCCTATTTGGTCTTGCTCCAGGTGGGGTTTACCATCGCCGTGGACTGTTGCCAGCCACGCGGTGCGCTCTTACCGCACCATTTCAACCTTACCGGCGCCCGAAAGCGCTTAGGCGGTATACTTTCTGTTGCACTTTCCGTCGGCTCACGCCGCCCAGGCGTTACCTGGCACCTTGCCCTGCGGAGCCCGGACTTTCCTCCCCCGGATCAACCGGCGGCGACTGTCTGGCGAGCTCGGCGCTGACAATACCCGCGTGCGGGCAGGCATGCAAGGCTTAATCGCCCTTTAGCTGCAGCGCTCGCTGATACAGTTCATTTTTTCCGATGCCGCTGACTTCCGAGACGATTTTCGCTGCCTTTTTGACCGGCATCTCTGCAACAAGCAGCTTTAACAGCTTATCGGCATCCAGATCGAGCGACGAACCGGCCACGACATCGTTACCCCGGACCATCACCACGAATTCGCCCCGACTGCCATGCGGGTCGGCCTCCAACTCCGCCAATACCTCTTTAACCGTCCCAGTGTAGAAAGTTTCAAAGGTTTTGGTCAGCTCTCGACCGAGCACACACTCCCGATCATCGCCAAACTCATCAACCAGATCCTGCATCAGGTCCAGAATTCGATGGGGGGATTCGTAGAACACCAGAGTGGCAGTCTGTTCACGCAATTCCGCGAGCGCTGAACGTCTACCCGCCCGTTTAGCCGGCAAAAAACCTGCGAAAAGAAAACGATCCGTCGGTAAACCTGCCGCCGACAATGCCGCAACCAGTGCACACGGACCGGGGATAGGGGAAACTGGAAAGCCCGCCCTTCTGGCTTCACGTACCAGGATGTACCCGGGATCGGAGATCAACGGCGTGCCGGCATCGGAAATCAGCGCCACTTGCTGCCCTTCAGTAAGGGCAGAGAGGATTCTGCCAACGCGATCCCTCTCATTATGATCGTGTAGCGCCAGCAAAGGCTTGCTCAGGCCCAGGTGCTGTAACAGGCGCGAGCTGTGACGGGTGTCCTCCGCAGCGACCAGATCCGCCGCAGCGAGCACCTGCCGGGCACGATCAGAAAGATCGGCCAGATTACCGATGGGCGTGGCAACAATTGAAAGCCGGCCACCGACAACGCTTGCTACAGAACTGGACATAATAAACTCCACTGAAGTGAACCGCGGCGCCGCTATTTCCGGCCCATGACTGTCCCGTCATGTGAAATGCGCCGGGAGCTGGTAAACTTGCCAGCTAAAACGCGGCACCACAAGCCCAACGATTCAGAGAGTACCGAGCCCGCCATGACAAATCGCTTCCGTCACAGCCCAATTCTGGCCCTGATCACCCTCGTTCTGTTCTATCTGGGCGGCTGCGCCACCGTCAATCTCGATGAACATATGGCACAAAGCCCGGAGCAGGCACTGTCACTGGCCAGCGATGAACGTGATCCGGTGGTTGGCCAACGCTATCTATTGAGGGTGGCCAGCCGATTCCAGGATCAAGGCCGCCACGAAGATGCCCGAGTCATTCTCCAGGCCCCCGCTCTGGAAAATGCTCCGGAGGACATCGCCAGACAACGCTTACTATTGTCCATGGCCAGTGCCAGCGAGTTACACGACGGCCAATGGGCTGAGCAACTCGCCACAGATAGCACCCCAGAAAGCTTTCTTGCCTACCCCGCGGAGTTAATGTCCCGGGCAGCCATGCTGCAGGCCCGGACCTATGAGCTGGCCGGACAACCTTTGGACGGGGCACTGACGTTGATCCTGCTCAGTCAGAACGACTCCAGCACTTCCCCGCAGGAGGTGCATAATCGCATTTGGCAATTGCTCAAGCCCATCAACCGCTCAACCCTGCAATCCGCCTCCAACAACGCTCTCGGATTCGAGGTTCGAGGATGGCTTGAGCTCGCTCTGCGCCTTCGCACCAAGGGGGCCAGCCTGGATGATCAGGGGCGCCTGATCCGGCAATGGCAGAATAACTGGCCCGGACACCCCGCAGCACAGGTGCTCCCCATGGATCTCGCCCTGCTGGCTGAACTTGCGGCAAGCCGGCCGGAGAAACTGGCATTGGCGGTTCCGCTTCAAGGTGCCCTCGCCAGCGCCGGCAAAGCGATTCGCGACGGTTTCCTGGCCGCCTATTATCAGGATGAGACCACGGACCGCAGTAAAACCGATATTCGGGTCATCGACACCTCCACCGGCTCTTTTTCCGAGCTCTACGAGGAACTCTCCAATAGCGACATTGATTTGATTGTTGGCCCGCTGGACAAGGAAGCACTGTCCCAGCTAGCTAACATGAACACGCTGCCGATTCCGGCACTGGGCCTGAACTACCTTGGCCCGGATGCCCGTATCCCGGACGGCCTTTATCAGTTCGGGCTATCTGCCGAAGACGAGGCGCGACAGATCGCCGACAGACTCGATGCCGAGAACATCGAACAGGTTCTCGTACTGATTCCCCACGGCGAATGGGGAGACCGGGTTGAAGCCGCCCTGCGGGCGAGGATGGACCAGCTCGGGTTACGAGCGCTCGACATCGAACGCTTTTTCCCGGAAGACAACCTTCGCTCGGTGACAGCTGACCTGCTGGGCATTACTGCATCCCGCCAGCGGGCCATTCAGGTGGAGCGAACAATTGGCCTGAATGTGGAATTTGAACCCCGCCGCCGCCAGGATGCCGAAGGCATCGTGCTGGTTGCCGCACCCACAGTTGCCCGCCAGTTCAAGCCGCTGTTCGCCTTCTACTATGGCGGTGATCTGCCAGTATACTCACCTTCCATCGTGTACGAGGGTACGCCGAATCCGGGCCGGGACAGGGATATTGACCGGGTCTTCTTTACGGACATCCCCTGGGTATTGGCCGAGACGAATAGCCTGCGGGAAGAATCGCGCCAGTATCTGAGTGGCACCACCGGGCAACTGGGGCGCCTTTTCGCCATGGGCGCCGACGCCTGGCAACTGAGCAAGCGCTTGCCGCTTCTACGCCAGGTTGAAGATGCCGCCATTGAAGGGCAAACCGGCATTCTGACCATGGATCCTGACGGCAGCATTCATCGCGAACAACGCTGGGCACAATTCCAGGGGGGAACACCCAAACTGCTTTCTCCGACGGTTCCCCGGGAAAGTGAACCCGCCCCGACTGCAAACAACTGATAACCGATGGCCAGGGAAGGCTCCAGAAAACTCGGACAGCATTACGAAGGTGTCGCCGCGCGGTATCTGGAAAGCAGAGGCATCCGGATTATTGAGCGGAACGTGCACAATCGTGGCGGCGAGATCGATCTTATTGGAATGGATGCCGAAGCACTGGTGTTCTTTGAAGTTCGCTTCCGCGCTGATGGTGCGCTGGTGGATCCGATAAGCTCGGTGTCCGCGGTGAAGCAGCAGCGCCTGGTGCGTGCAGCCTCATTCTACCTGCACCGCCACGGGCTCTGGGACCGGGTCAGCCGGATCGATGTTATCGGCATCACACCAGGCCACTCCAGCAAGTACCGTATACAATGGATCAAAAACGCAATTCAGGCAGACTGACCAGAAACCATGACCGACACCGAACAGAGAATCAACCAGTGGTTCGCCAGCCATATGGAGCACACAGCGCAGGCGGCAAGCACCGCTGGTCCCGCCATTGAGCAGGTAGCGCAGGCATTTGTTGACGCCCTGCTCCAGGATGGCAAGATCATTACCTGCGCCAATGGCAACGCCAACGTACTGGCCCAGTATTTCTGCACGGCATTATTGTCCCGCTTTGACCAGGACCGCCCCGCACTACCGGCAATCAACCTTGGGGCGGACGCCACCACTTATTCCGCTATCTGCCGTGACAATCGATTTAACGACACCTTCTCTCGTCAGGTCAGAGCCATTGGCAAGCCCGGCGACCTTCTGTTTGTGATCGTGGATGACGGCCACAAGGCAAACCTGATCCAGGCCATCCAGGCTGCCCACGACCGGGAAATGAGGATTGTGGTGCTGAGCGCAAGGGAAAAATCCGACATCACTTCCCTGATGCACCCTGAAGACCATGAAATCGCACTAAACGATTTGCCGCCAAGCGAGGCCACGCCCTTACTGCTGGTCATCATCAACGCCTTCTGCGACCTGATTGACCACAAGCTTTTCGGAGGCTAATAAAAAAGCCGGCATCGCCGGCTTTTTTATTATTTGACCACTTTCAGGGTTGGCCTGCCATTCGGGCGGTCTTCCGCTCGCCGTGACGACTTGGGCTCACCTCCACCCTCCGGATCGGGAGAGCCAGGCTCACTGCCAAACACCATGCCCTCGCCGTTCTCCTTGGCATAGATGGCCATAACCGCTTGCAACGGTATGAAAACCTGCATCGGCACACCACCGAAACGAGCGCTGAATTCCAGCGCACCATTGCCAATCACCAGTCCGCGCACTGCGCCGGGGCTGATATTGAGCACAATCTGGCCGTTGGCAACGTGCTCAGTAGGCACCTGAACACCCTGAATGCCGGCATCCACCACGATATACGGGGTACAGTCGTTATCGAGGATCCATTCGTTCAACGCACGGACCAGATAGGGACGACTGGATGTCATGGCGATAGTCATGTCAGACACTGCTTAACTCCTGCCCTGAAATACGGGCGCTGACAATCAGCTGCGAATATCTTCTTCCAGATCCGAAAGGCTTGCCTTGAAGCCTTCTCTGGCAAAGATGCTCTCCATGTACTTCTGCAAAGGCTTGGCCTGCTTTTCATTCAGCTCAATACCCAGAGCCGGCAAACGCCACAGGATCGGCGCAATACAACAGTCCACGATGGTGAACTCTTCCGACAGGAAGAACGGCATTTCGGCAAACAAAGGTGCCGTGGCCAGAAGGCTTTCCTTGAGTTCCTTGCGAGCGGCATCGCTGGCCTTGGCCCCCGGCTGCGCCAGGATCTGATCAACCAGTCCGCACCAGTCTTTCTGGATGCGGTGAATCATCAGGCGGCTGTTAGCCCGGGCAACGGGGTAAACCGGCAGCAGCGGCGGATGAGGAAAACGCTCATCCAGATACTCCATCATGATGTTGGGCTCATACAGAACCAGGTCCCGATCTACCAGGGTTGGCAGGGCGTTGTACGGATTCATATCCGCCAGTTCCGCCGGCGGGTTGTCCGGATCCACATCCACGATATCAACAGTGACACCTTTCTCAGCCAGGACAATACGCACCCGGTGACTGTAGTGGCTTGCGGGATCCGAGAAAAAAGTCATTGATGACCGCTTGGTCACAACGCCCATATAGCTACCTCACGATTCTAAAAATCGAAACAATGCAAAACGCAAAAATCCAGCGAGCCTTAAAGACTCGCTGGAATCAAGGACACGGGATTATACCCTAAATCTTAGTGTACGTCTTTCCAGTACTCGCGGTTGAGCAGGTACGCGAAGACAAAGAAGATCGCCACAAAGATCAGCACGAAGATACCGAGACGCTCGCGCTCCACCTTGACCGGGTCGCCCATGTAGGACATGAAGTTGGTCAGATCCCACATGGCCTGATCAAACTCCGCACCGGACATCGAGCCTTCCGTTGCGTAATCCGGGCAAGCGTCTGCGTTATTGACATTACCGCTCAACGGCTCGACAGATGCCCCGACACCAATGTTCGGCTTCACGGCGCACAGGCCCTGCATCTCGACCAGAATGTGAGGCATACCAACGTTATCGAACACCACGTTGTTTACGCCCAGTGGCCGGGAATCGTCCTTGTAGAAGCCCCGAAGGTATGAATAAACCCAGGACTCACCACGCAGACGGGTTTCAAGCGTAAGATCGGGTGGCGGCGCACCGAACCAGCCGGCGGCCATATCCTTGCTCATGGAGTTCTTCATGAGCTCACCGATCTTGGCACCGGTAAAGATCAGGTTTTCCTCGTAAAGCTCGACAGGGATCTCCAGATCATCCGCAACACGCTTGTAGCGGGCGTACTCCATGGAGTGACATCCCATGCAGTAGTTGGTGAACAAGGCAGCACCGCGCTGCAGAGACGCCTTGTCCGTATGATCCGGCTCCATATGATCAAGAGGAACCGCGGCACCAGCCGCCAGGCCAAGCGCTGGCAGGAGTGCGATGAAAAGACCAACAATCAGCTTTTTCATTATCCTGTCACCCTCTCTGGAACTGGCTTGGTGTTCTCCATGCGCGTGTAGAACGGCATCAGAATGAAGTAGAGGAAGTACAACACTGTCAGAATCTGAGCGACAGTCGTGCGACCTTCTGTTGCGGGAACCAGTCCAAGGTAGCCAAGGATTACGAAGCTCACCGCAAAGATTGCCAGGGCAATCTTGCTCAACCAGCCCTTGTAGCGGATTGAGCGGACAGGACTTCTGTCAAGCCACGGCAACACGAACAGAATCGCAATCGCACCACCCATGACCACAACACCCCAGAACTTCGCCGGCAGCCCCATAAAGTCTACCGTCACCGCCCGCAACATCGCGTAAAACGGCGTGAAGTACCAGACAGGCGCAATGTGCGCTGGCGTCTTCAGGGCGTTGGCCGGTTCAAAGTTCGGCTTTTCCAGGAACAGACCGCCCATCTCCGGGAAGAAGAAGACAACGATGAAGAAGATGAAGAAAAACACACCCACGCCCAGCAGATCGTGAACGGTGTAATACGGGTGGAACGGAATACCGTCTTTCGGAATACCGTTTTCATCCTTGTTCTTCTTGATGTCGATGCCGTCGGGGTTGTTAGAACCCACTTCGTGCAGCGCCAGGATGTGAAGAACAACCAGACCCAGCAGAACGATTGGCAGAGCAACCACGTGCAGGGCAAAGAAACGGTTCAGCGTGATACCGGAGATCAGATAGTCACCGCGAATCCACAGAGACAGATCTTCACCGATGACCGGAATCGCACCAAACAGGTTAACGATTACCTGGGCACCCCAGTATGACATCTGGCCCCAGGGCAGCAGGTAGCCCATGAAGGCTTCTGCCATCAGCACCAGGTAGATCAGCATACCGAAAATCCAGATCAATTCCCGCGGCTTCTGGTAGGAACCGTACATGAGACCACGGAACATGTGCAGATACACCACAACGAAGAACGCAGATGCGCCGGTCGAGTGCAGGTATCGCAGCAGCCAACCCCACTCCACATCACGCATGATGTATTCCACCGAGGCAAACGCCCCCTCGGCAGATGGGTTGTAGCTCATAGTCAGCCAGATACCGGTCACTAGCTGGTTGACCAGCACCAGCATTGCCAGTGAACCGAAGAAATACCAGACGTTAAAGTTCTTCGGCGCGTAATACTTGGCCAGGTGCTTGTTCCAGGCCTCAACGATTGGCAGACGCTCGTCTACCCAGTTAATCAGCTTTTGCATCACGCGGCCTCCGGATCAAGACCAATGGTCATGGTCACATCATCGTCAAACCGGTACGGCGGAACCTCAAGGTTCAGCGGCGCGGGTTGAGCCTCATAAACCCGACCGGCCATGTCATAGCGGGAACCGTGACACGGGCAGAACAACCCACCAAGCCAGTTTTCACCCAGATCAGCCGGCGCAACCTCTGGCCGGTAGGAGGGCACGCAGCCCAGATGGGTACAGAGCCCCACATAGACACCGAACTCTGGCTTGATCGCGCGCAAGGGCCCCTGGATATACGAAGGCTGCTGAGGCGCCTCCGACATCGGGTCCTTCACTGCGTCATTGAGCTTCTCGATATTCGCCAGCATTTCTTCCGTTCTGCGGATAATCCAAACAGGCTTACCTCGCCACTCAACGGTGATTTGCTGACCCGGTTCGATTTTGCTGATATTGACGGTTACCGGTGCACCGGCCGCTTCCGCTTTCGCACTGGGGTTCCAGGACGCTACGAAAGGAACGGCTGCACCGACGACGCCGACACCACCTACCACGGACGTAGCACCGATCAGAAACCGGCGCCGGCCTTGGCTCACGTCGCCATTACTCATTATGGTTTTCTCCCATCAGGCGAGGCACAGACGCGGAAAAACCGGCACTGCGCTTCGAAAAGGACTTCACAACCCAAAAATATAAGCGCTGAAATGGTAATGAAATTACCCCCCGCTTACAAGCCGGAAAGGTCGGCAGGCGAGCCTATCCCTGCGCCAGATCAAAAATATTTCCGGAGTACAGATATAAAAAAACCCGGCCACAAGACCGGGTTTTTCCAAATCGACTGAACGTCGATTAACGCTTGGAGTACTGCGGACGCTTACGCGCTTTGCGCAGACCCACTTTCTTACGCTCAACCTTACGGGCATCACGGGTTACGTAACCCGCTTTGCGCAGTGCCGGACGCAGAGTTTCGTCGTAGTCCATCAGAGCGCGAGTCAGACCGTGGCGAATGGCGCCAGCCTGGCCACTGATACCGCCACCCTTTACGGTAATGGCGATATCGAAACGATCTTCGGATTCGGCAACCACCAGCGGCTGACGAACAATCATGCGCAGGGTTTCACGACCGAAGAAATCTTCGATAGTGCGACCGTTGATGGAGATGTTACCGCTACCCGGCTTGATAAAGACGCGAGCCGTGGATGATTTGCGGCGACCAGTACCGTAATTTTGTGCTACAGACATATTCGCCTTCCGTTAGATGTCGAGTTCTTTGGGCTGCTGGGCGGCATGAGCATGCTCAGCGCCTGCGTACACTTTCAGCTTCTTGAACATGGCGCGGCCAAGCGGGCCCTTCGGAAGCATGCCTTTTACGGCCTTCTGAATGACTTGCTCGGGAGCCTTGTCAACCAGCTTCTCGAAATTGATGGATTTGATTCCACCCGGAAAGCCGGTATGGCTGTAATACATTTTAGCCGATGCCTTTTTGCCGGTAACCTTCACCTGGCTGGCATTGATAACAATGATGTAGTCGCCAGTGTCCACGTGAGGGGTATACTCAGGCTTATGCTTGCCCCGCAGACGAAGGGCGATTTCGGTTGACAGACGACCCAGCGTCTTGCCGGCTGCGTCTACAACGTACCAGTCACGTTTTACTGTTTCTGGTTTCGCACTCAGAGTCTTCATTGATTCCGCCTTGAACGCTATATAAGAAACGTTAAAAACCACCACCGGTACATGCAAGGCATCCGGAGGAGGTTCATACCTGTATGTTGCGCTGCCATCATTCGGGGCTGAGATAATGACATCGCCTTGAAAAGCCAGGGCGCGAAGTATACTCGAACCCCTATCGAATGCCAACCCCGACCTATGCTGTTTCGTTAATCCCCTACGGGCGTGGAACCAGAGCTCCCGGATCTATCCGGTAGAGCTTAGCGGTATTGGCCAGCAGTGATTCGGCCAGCAACTCCCGGGGCTCACTCCGCAGATCTGCCAGGGCTTCAAAAATCTCCGGCAAGTGGATGGGCGAATTCTGCCCTTTCGCCACTCCGGCCGGCGCCATATCCGGCGCATCGGTTTCCAGAACCAGCGCATCCACCGGCAACCGGGCGATGGTATCCCGGGTTTTCCGGGCCCGGTCATGGGTTATCACTCCGCCCACGCCGATGAAGCAGCCCAGGTCAATCAGCTTTTGGGCCTGCTGATAGCTGCCCGAGAAGCCGTGAACCAATGCCCGCCCGTTCCATCCGGCGCGTTTCAGACTACTGTGCACCAGATCATGGCTCTTGACGGAGTGAATCACCAACGCCAGACCGAGCCGCTGAGCAATATCAATCTGGGCCTCGAACCAGGGTTCCTGCTCAGACAGATCGCCTTTGAGGGCGTCAAGACCACACTCTCCAAGGCCAACACAGGCTTGGGGCGCGGAAGACAGCAGCCTTTCAAGCTCGGCCAGATCGTCAGCGCCGTGCTCCTGAATAAACCAGGGGTGAATACCCAGACAGTACCAGAGACCCTTCTCTGCATCTGCCATGCTCGCCACACGCTGCCAGTCCTGCCGCCGGACCCCCGGAATCACGACCGCGCAAACTCCAAGGCTGGCCGCCTGCGCCAACACCGTCTCCCGATGCCCGTCAAAAAACGGGAAATCAAAATGGCAATGGGCGTCTACCAACTGCATGGCGGCCTCCTCCCGGAAGCGAATCAGTGCTCCCGGGTCTTGTGGAACTGGATATCCGGATAACGCTCCTGAGCAAGATTCAGGTTCACCATGGTCGGCGCGATGTACGCAAGGCGATCTGCGCCATCCAGTGCGACGTTGTCCTGATTCTTACGCTGGAATTCGTCCAGTTTACGCTCATCGGAACAGGTTACCCAACGGGCAGTTGCCACGTTGATGGGCTCGTAAACCGCTTCCACCTTGTATTCACTTTTCAGGCGGGCGACAACTACATCAAACTGCAGCACACCCACCGCCCCGACGATCAGATCGTTGTTCTTCAGCGGACGGAAGACCTGAACTGCACCCTCCTCGGAAAGCTGGATCAGGCCCTTCTGTAATTGCTTGGCTTTCAGCGGATCTTTCAATCGAATGCGCCGGAACAGCTCAGGGGCGAAGTTCGGGATACCGGTAAACTTCATGTCCTCGCCCGCCGTAAAGGTATCACCCAACTGAATGGTGCCGTGGTTATGCAGGCCAATGATGTCACCGGCAAACGCTTCTTCCGCATGCTCACGGTCACCAGCCATGAACGTGAGCGCATCGGAGAACCGAACATCTTTACCGATACGGACGTGCCGGGCCTTCATGCCTTGATTGTAACTACCTGACACGATCCTCAGGAAAGCGATACGGTCCCGGTGCTGTGGATCCATGTTTGCCTGAATCTTGAAGACAAAGCCGGAAAAGCCATCCTCGGTCGGGGTCACCTGGCGCACATCCGTGGCCCGGGGCTGAGGGGCCGGCGCCCAATCCACCAGACCATCAAGCATGTGATCAACACCGAAGTTGCCAAGCGCTGTTCCGAAAAACACCGGGGTCAGCTCACCAGCCAGGAAAGCCTCCTGGTCAAATTCATGGGAAGCCCCTTTGACCAGCTCAATCTCATCACGAAGGTCGGAAGCGTAATTGCCGATGGCCTCATCCAGCTCCGGGTTGTCCAGACCTTTGACAACACGTTTTTCCTGAATGGTATGCCCCTGGCCTGACTGATAAAGAATCACTTCGTCCCGCAGCAGGTGGTAAACCCCCTTGAACCCCTTGCCCATACCAATGGGCCAGGTAATCGGCGCACAGGCAATCTTCAGTACGTCTTCCACTTCGTCCATCAACTCGATGGGGTCCCTGGTATCCCGGTCCAGCTTGTTCATAAAGGTAAGGATCGGGGTGTCACGCAGGCGGGTCACCTCCATCAGCTTGATAGTGCGCTCCTCGACCCCTTTGGCACTGTCAATCACCATCAGGCAGGAGTCGACGGCGGTCAGTGTCCGGTAGGTATCCTCGGAGAAGTCTTCGTGACCCGGTGTATCCAGCAGGTTGACCAGCTTTCCACCATAGGGAAATTGCATCACCGACGTGGTGACGGAAATACCCCGTTCTTTTTCCATCTCCATCCAGTCAGACTTGGCGTGCTGTCCGGATTTTTTGCCCTTGACGGTTCCCGCCTTCTGCAGGGCCTGGCCGAACAACAGCACCTTCTCTGTAATGGTGGTCTTACCGGCATCCGGGTGCGAGATGATCGCAAAGGTGCGGCGCTTGGCCACTTCCTGGGAAAGGTTAGGCATAAACTCTGGTGACCTGAATCGAGATGGATTAAAGCCGAGCATTATACGGCCTATACCGTCCTCAGGTGAACCGCAGCGCCATGACCAGGGCATCTTCCCGTGCAGCGCCATCGGGATAATAGCCGGCCCTTCTGCCAATTTCAGTGAAACCCTCGCTCAGATAGAGCTGGGTGGCGGCATCATTGCTAACCCGCACTTCCAGAATCAGTTGTTCCATACCATCCGACACCGCGACAGCGATCAGATGCCGTAGCAGCCAGCGCCCGACACCCTGACCACGCACACGAGGACTGACGCAGATATTCAGCAGATGGGCTTCGTCGACCATATAGGCCACAACCGCATAGCCAATCAGCTCATCGCCACGCTCAGCGGCCCAGAGCCTGTAATTCGGCTTAAAACAGTCAAGAAAAGTCGATTTCGGCCACGGATGGGAGTGTCCCTGACACTCCAGCTCCATGACCGCCGCCAGGTCTGCCTCGACCAGAGGGCGTACCCGGACATCCTGGTTGTGCACATCGAGAAAAGGCTGTGATGCTTTCATCGGCCAGGTACGAGAACCCGAATCGATTGCCAGAGCAGTCGCTTCTGGGAGGGGTCTGATGCCAGTGATGCGAGCGTGCCGGAAAACGCAATCTCCGGCACCCGGCCCAGGCCACGCTCGATCAACCGTGCCTGAGTTTCGTCGCCAAGCCCCAGCGTTATTAGCGTTTCTGTCGGGGCGTCGCCAGCAAAAGCAGAGGCTATGACTGAGACAAGATCGCTTTCACTATTGAGCGTCACTTTCAGGTTATTGAACAAGGGCCAGCGCACTACTCTGCATTGAGACACCCCGGTCTCTCCAATGCTTCGCAATATGTTACGAGCCAGATTTTCCTGCAAGGCAAAACTGGCGTCCTCTGCAATATGGCACAAGAGCATGATCCGGGAGCCTTTCCAGGCAGTCAGACACACCCGGTGCACTGGCTCCGGCTGTTGCACTTCTACTGGTTCCGAGGCCGGCAGGGAAGCCTCTGGCACCGTTTCTGGAGTTTCAGACCGGGGCTCGGTGGCAGGTGGAGCTTTCAATGGGTCCGCGGCCTTTTGCCCAGCGTTGTCCGCCTTCTGCACGGATTCAGGCTTGTTGCCCATCAGGCTCTGGAGCTGAGCAATGCGCTCCCGCCCCTGGTCCCCAGACAGCGGCTCAGATTTACGCCCAATCTGAGGAATCTCCGACGCGGGCTGGAATTGCGGCTCGTCCTCCACTCCGAAATCAAAGTCGGGGCTTGGCGCCGCACCAGGCAAACTCTCGCGGGCATACCACATCCGAATGCCTGCCGCCGCCAGATAGAACTGCCGCTCCGCCTCATTCCCTATCACGAATCCCTCCATGGCAATCCTTCGGGCGCTTTAAACATCAGCCACCTGGGGATGTTGGCGAATACCGCCACTGGAAATCAGGTTCAGAGCTTCAATGTAGGCCTTCGCCGACGCAATAATGATGTCGGTATCCGATCCAACGCCGTTCACAATACGGCCGCCCCGCTCAAGACGAACGGTGACTTCCCCCTGAGCATCAGTGCCGCTGGTAATATTGTTGACCGAATACAGTTGCAGGTTACACCCGGAATCCACCAGAGATTCAATGGCCTTGAAAGTTGCGTCTACAGGACCGCTGCCCTCAGCCTCTACCGTGTGTTCCTTACCGTCCACGGTCATGGTCAGATGCGCCTTGGGCACAACGCCGGTTTCAGAACAGACCTGCATGCAGACCAGACCGAAGCGGCCTTCTTCTTCCTTTTGCTTGGTATCGCTGGCAATCGCCTGCAGATCTTCATCAAAGATCTCATGCTTGAGGTCGGCCAGTGCCTTGAAGCGGGTGAAGGCCTCATTCAACTCCCCTTCGGTTTCAAACTGGATACCAAGCTCCAGTAGTCTCGTACGGAAGGCATTGCGGCCGGAATGCTTACCTAAAACCAGGCTATTGGTATGCCAGCCTACGTCCTGTGCCCGCATGATCTCGTAGGTTTCGCGATGTTTGAGCACGCCATCCTGATGGATGCCGGACTCATGGGCAAAAGCATTGGCACCGACGATCGCCTTGTTGGGTTGAACAGGAAACCCGGTAATGGTGGACACCAGACGTGATGCCGGGACGATATGCTGGGTGTCTATGCGGGTATCAATATTGAAGAGATCCTGGCGGGTACG
The DNA here is from genome assembly GCF_000475315.1 of Marinobacter sp. EN3. Lineage (NCBI taxonomy): Bacteria > Pseudomonadati > Pseudomonadota > Gammaproteobacteria > Pseudomonadales > Marinobacteraceae > Marinobacter > Marinobacter sp. EN3. Next base: position 879 of record NZ_AXCC01000030.1, on the reverse strand, counting down.
AACCGCCATGACTATTTCTTCCAGCGCTGCGTTACCTGCCCGTTCGCCCAGACCATTGATAGTACATTCGACCTGACGGGCACCGTGGGTAACCGCAGCCAGCGAGTTGGCTACCGCAAGCCCCAGGTCGTTATGGCAATGGACTGAAAAAACAGCCTTGTCGGCATTCGGGATACGGTTCAGTAACTGACGGATGGTCTCACCAAACTGTTCAGGAATGGCATAGCCCACGGTATCAGGGATGTTGATGGTACGGGCGCCGGCATCGATAGCGGCTTCAATGATGCGACAAAGAAAATCCAGCTCTGACCGCCCGGCGTCTTCACAGGAGAACTCGACGTCATCAACGTGGCTACGCGCCCGCTTGACAGCGCGCACGGCTTGCTCGACCACCTCATCTGGCTCCATCTGAAGTTTATGCTTCATATGGATGGGCGAGGTGGCAATAAAGGTATGGATACGGGAGCGCTCGGCAGGGCGGATCGCTTCAGCGGCCCTGTCGATATCCTTGTCCAACGCACGAGCCAGACTGCAGACAGTGGATTCTTTGATGTTCTCGGCAATAGCCTTGACTGCATCAAAGTCGCCCTGGCTGGCAATGGCAAACCCCGCCTCGATAACGTCTACGCGAAGCTTCTCGAGCGCCTTGGCAATGCGGAGTTTTTCCGCCTTGTTCATGGTGGCGCCCGGACTTTGCTCGCCATCACGCAGAGTGGTATCAAAAATGACCAGGTGTTCACTAGCGGCCATTGCTGGGCTCCCATCAGAAACGTTGCTTTGATTTTCGGTGAAGTATATCACTTCTCCGGAACCAGAAATAAAAAACCCCCGACAGCTAAGCTGTCGGGGGTTTTAGGCATTAGGCGCCTGACGATGACC